>JBJOII010000004.1:0-105486 GCA_046047235.1 Verrucomicrobiota bacterium
CTCCCATCTCCCATCTCCCATCTCCCATCTCCCATATCCTATATCCCATCTCCCATATCCCATCTCCCATCCGAATCGTTCCGACCTTGTCGGAACCCCGCGCATCCGCCATAAACTCTCCGCCCCTATGATCCCACGCCTCCAACTCAGCCTCGCCCTCACCCTGCTGTGCCATGGCCCAGCAGCCGCCATCGACTACGTGCCCTCCCGAACCGGCTTCGATTTCCCCATCTATACCAACCAGCCCGCCGGCAAACAGGTGGGCGGCCAACACGCCCCAGCTTCCACCCCCGCACTCTCCCCCGCCGAAGCCCAAGCCAAATTCACCACACCCCCGGGCTTCGAAGTCCGCCTCTTCGCCTCCGAACCCATGGTCGCCAACCCCGTCGCCATGACCTGGGACGAACGCGGCCGACTCTGGGTCGTCGAACTCTACGAATACCCCATGGGCGCACCCGACGGCCAACAACCGCGCGACCGCATCAAAATCCTCGAAGATACCGACAACGATGGCCAGGCCGATAAAGTCCACGTCTGGGCCGATGGACTCAACCTCGCCACCGGCATCCTCCTCGGGAACGGCGGAGCCTACGTCGGCCAAGCCCCGCACCTCCTCTTCCTCCAGGATACCAACGGCGATGACCGCGCCGACAAAACCGAAATCCTCCTCACCGGCTTCGGCCTCGAAGATCGTCACGAACTCCTCAACGGCTTCACCTGGGGACCCGACGGTTACCTCTACATGACCCACGGGGTCTTCACCTTCTCCCAAGTCAGTGACCCCAATAACCCCGATGCACCCAGCGTCGAAATGAACGCTGCCGTCGCAAGATTCCAACCCCAAACCCGCAGGTTCGAAGTCTTCGCCGATGGCACCAGCAACCCTTGGGGCGTCGATTTCGATGCCCATGGAAATGCCTTCGTCAGCGCCTGCGTCATCGATCACCTCTGGCATATGGCCCCAGGCGGACAATACCTCCGCCAAGGCGGCGTATGGGCCAACCCCTACGCCTATGCCGATATGCACTCCCGCCAGGGCGGCCTCCCCACCATAGCCAATCACCGCCATTACATGGCCGCCTACGCCGGTGTCCAAGTCTACCTCGGCAACCAATACCCCGCAGAATACCGCGGCACCATCATGATGGGGAATATCCACGCCAATGCAGTCCACCAGGATACTCTCACCCCCAACGGCTCCTCCTTCATCGCTTCAGAGAAACAAGACTTCCTCAAAGCCAACGACGGCTGGTTCATGCCCGTCAGTGAACAAACCGGCCCCGACGGCTCCCTCTGGATCATGGACTGGTACGACAAATACCCCTGCTACCAGAATGCCCGCGCCGATCCCAACGGCGTCGACCGCGAACACGGCCGCATCTGGCGCGTCGTCTACACCGGCAACGAAACCGGCAAAGCCGTCCCCAGTCGGCCACAAACCAACATGAACCTCGCAACGGCCCCGGATGACGAACTCGTCCAACTCCTCTCCCACCCCAATAGCTGGCACAACCGCACAGCCCGGCGCCTCCTCGTCGAACGCAATGCCACCCACACCACTCCCGCCCTCCTCGCTTTGCTGAAATCCAACACCACTACCGAAGCCCGACTCGCCGCCCTCTGGACCCTCCACGGCCTCGGCCAACTCACCTCCGCCACGCTCACCCCCCTCAGTAAAGACGCCAACCCCGCCCTCCGCATGTGGACCGCTCGCCTCATCGGTGAACAACACGACAGCTCCCTGCCCGCCCTCCAGGCCCTGCTCGACCTCGCCGGCGATCCCCAACCCTTTGTCCGCGCCGCCGTCGCCACCGCCGCCCGACAGTTCACCTCCGGCTCGCTCACCATCAATACCACTCCCACCGCAGGCATTCCCGCTTCGGAAATCGGCACGATCCTTGCCGCCCTGCTCCGCTACTCCAAGGACGGCACCGACCCGCTCATCCCCTTCCTCGCCTGGACCGCCGCCGAACCCCTCGTGGCCGCCAACCCTGCCAACGCCCTGAATTGGCTCACCTCCTACGGCTCCGAAGCCCTCCCCCTCAGCGCCCACATCACCACCAAAACCATGCGCCGAATCAGTGACCTCCAATCCCCCTCCGCCCTCACCCAAGCGGTCCTCTCCATACAAAAACTCCAGTCCCAGGATCAACTCGTCCTCGCCGCACTCACCGGCCTCCTCAAGGGCCAGGAAGGCAATAACACTAAACCCGGACCAGACTCCGCCAACACGCTCCAAACCCTCCTCTCCCACACTAACCCCGAAATCCGCGCCCTCGCCCTCCAACTCGGCACAGTTTGGGAAAACCCCGCCGCAATCCAACAAAGTATCGCGAATATGAACAATACCGAGCTCCCGCTCGAAAGCCGCATCAACACGATCTCCACTCTCATCAAAATCAAATCCCCCGAGGTCCGCACCGCCCTGCTCCAGGCCCAGGCCGATGAACAACTCGCCGTCGCCGCCATCCGTGCCCTCGGTGAAATGGGTGCCCAAGAACTCCCCCACCGACTCATCAATCAATGGACCTCGCTCAACCCCTCCACGAAACGCGTCGCCGCAGAAACTCTCGCCTCCCGCGATGCCTGGGCCTCCCTCTTCCTCACCGCCCTCGAAGCCAAACAAATCCAGCCCGGCGATGTCCCACCCACAACCATCCGAACCCTCGTCCGCTCCAAAGGCGACTCCGGCAAACTCGCCGAACGCGCCAGCAGCATCTTCGGACGCGTCCGCGATGCCGATGCCGATAAAGCCCGCCTCATCGCCGACAAAAAGCGCATGATCCTCAGCAACCCCGCCATGCCCAACCTCCTCGCCGGCCACGAACTCGCCGCCAAAAACTGCCTCACCTGCCACCGCCTCCACAATGAAGGCGCCGATGTCGGCCCCGATCTCACCGGCGTCGGCCGCTCCTCCCTCGATAGCCTCCTCGCCAATATCATCGACCCCAACCAGATCATCGGCGCAGGCTACGAAAACGTCGAAATCGAAACTGTCGACGGCCGCAGCCTCAGCGGTCGCATGGTCGAAAACTCCGACAACCGCGTCCGGCTCCTCTCCATCGGCCCCAAAGAAGACGTCATCGCCAGAGCAGACATCGAATCCATCCGCATCAGTGAACTCTCGGTCATGCCCGAAGGCCTGGAACAAATGCCCGACGCCGATTTCCGCAACCTCGTGGCCTTCATCCTCAACCCGCCCCAGGATAACCAACCCTTCAGCTGGAAAAACGAAACCACCGCCGCCGCCCCCAATCCCCCTCCCCAAACTGAGCCCGCTTTCCCATCGGTGGATCGCGAATCAGTCGCGCTCTGGAACCCGGAATGGACACTCGACACACCCGACTTCGAAGGCACCCCCCGCAAACACACCGAGTTCGCCGGCAAACGCAATGTCCTCCAAACCCACCCCTACAACGAAACCAAACCCGCCGCCCTCACCCGCACTCTCACCATCCCCCAAACCGGACACACCACTCTCCACCTCTCCGCCGCCTCCCACGAACAAGGCGACTGGGAACTCCGCATCCTCGCCAATAATTCACCCCTCCATAAACAAACCATCTCCCGCAACAATAAGGAAAACCCCTGGCACTCCATCAAGGTCGACCTCACCCCTTTCGCCGGCCAAACGATCCACCTCCGGCTCGAAAACGCCGCCAACGGCTGGTCCTGGGAATTCGGCTACTGGAATAAGATCACCATCCAAACCACCCAAGCCGATAACCAAGGCTTCATCTCCCTCTTCGATGGCCAATCGCTCGCAGGCTGGCACGCACCCGACATGACCTACTGGTCCGTCGAAGATGGCGCCATCACCGCCCGCTCCACCCCAGACCACCCCTGCACCACCAACCAGTTCCTCGTCTGGCAAGACGGAGATGTAACTGACTTCGAACTCAAAGCCCGCTTCCGCCTCGCAAACAACAAAGGGAACTCCGGCATCCAGTTCCGTAGCCAGGTCACCCCCACCGGCGATACCATCGGTTACCAAGCCGATATCCTCCCAGGCGGCGGCTGGCTCGGAGCCCTCTGCGACGAGAATACACCCCGCGAAACCCTCGTTGCCCCCAATGGCCACCGCACTGTCATCGATGCCCAAGGACACCGCACCACAACCTCACTCGGCAGCGGAGTCAGCCTCCACCCAGCCGGAGAATGGAACGACTACCACATCATCGCCCGCGGCCACGACATCCAGCTCATGGTCAACGGCAAAACCTCCGCTGAAGTAACCGACCTCGAGGAAGACCGCTTCCACCTCCACGGCATCCTCGCCCTCCAACTCCGCTCCGGAGACCCCATGACCGTCCAGTTCAAGGATATCCGGCTAAAACACCTCGCCCCCGAAAATAACTAAGCCCCCCCCCACCCATGATCGCCCTAGCCTCGGCCACTCCCCGGCTTCGCGCCCAACCACCCCCTAAGATCCGCATCGGCCAGATCGGCACCTCCCACGCCCACGCCAGCGGCAAGATGGAGACGATCCGTTCACTGCCCGAGCTCTATGAAGTCGTCGGCATCGCGGAACCCATTCAGGACCGTCAGCACACCGCACAAACCCACCCCCCTTACGATGACCTCCACTGGATGACGGAAGATGCCCTCCTCTCCGATAAATCCATAGAAGCCGTCGTCATCGAAACCACACTGCCAGACTCACCCCGCGCCGCACGGGCCGCCATCCACGCCGGCAAACACCTTCACCTCGACAAACCCGGCGCCGCCTCACACGCGGAGTTCACAGCCCTCCGGCTGGAAGCGCAGCAACGCTCCCTCACCCTACAGATGGGCTACATGCTGCGCTATAACCCCGCCTTCCAACTCCTCTTCCGAGCCCACCGAGAAGGCTGGCTGGGTCAAATCACCGAAATCGACGCCTCCATGGGTAAACTCGCCGACGCCACACTCCGCACAGAACTCCTCCACTACCCCGGCCAAGGCATGTTCGAACTCGCCTGCCACCTCGTCGATGCCATCGTGTTCCTCCTCGGAAAACCCCTCGCCGTGCATGCCTTCAACCAGAACACCGGTCTCGCCCACGACCAACTCAACGACAACCAAATGGCCGTCCTGGAATACTCCAGGACCACGGTCACCATTCGCTGCAATCACGGCGACCCATTCGGCAGCCCGCATCGCCGCTTCCAAGTCGTCGGCACCAAGGGAGCCATGGAAATTCAACCGCTCGAATCCGGCCAAGTAACCCTCCACCTCACAGACGAAAGAGCAAACTACAAGAAGGGTGAAAACCGCATTCGCCTAACCCTCCCCCCGGGACGCTACAACGGCGAGTTCGTCGACTTCGCCCGCGCACTGCAAAACCACCAACCACTCGCTTGGTCTGCTGAACACGACATCCTCACCCACGCCACCGCCCTCCGTTGCGCCGGAATCGATCCAGACTGAGCAGCCCCTGTTTCGCAATCCATTGCACCAACCAACATCCTGCGGTCACGCAGGATCCGTCTGCATCCTTCGCACTCAGGTAGAGGCACACTCCTGTGTGCCTGCAACACCATGCACCCACTCCATACTTCCCCGGTCACGCAGGATCCGTCTTCGCTCTCCGAGCTACGCCGGGACAAACCGTGACCCTACCGGCCTACGCCCTGACTCAAAGAACCATGCGACCCCGCAGTCCATAGTCGCGAGTCCGCGCATGCGGACGAGCAACAGTCAGGCCCGCGCCAGCGGGGCCTTTGTCCGGGGCTGCCGCAGGCAGCACCCACAGTCAGGGGCACGAAACGCCACCCCAGTCAGTCCCGCCCAACGGGCGGGACCTACCTGCAATGACTCTTGCACCAGCCTCTCGGATCCAAATCGCTATCGAAATCGGGATCGAATGCGCCTCCGGCGCGGGGAGTCCGGAGTCATTCCATAATCTCGCACCACGCTTACACCTTGCCGCTAAGCCCTTCCTCCTTCGTCCTTACCCTCCGGGCAGGACTACGGCGGACACGCAGCCCTCAGCCCTCAGCCCTCTGCCCTCTGCGCTCTGCCCTATGCGCTTGCCGCTTGCCGCTTACCGCCCCCGCGGCACCAGCATCCGATTCGCCCACTCCAGAAAATACTTCATGTTCGACCGGTCCTCGTGCCCCCCGTCATGCTGACGCCAAGCCAGCTCGCCATCCAACAAACCCTCGTTGACCGCCGGCATCTCCACCGCCCGATAGTTCTCCCCCACTCCCAAATCACGCGCACCCAACAGACGAAATGCCGGACCCGCCGCCACGGTCGCCATGTAGCTCCCCTTCTGGTCCAGCCAGTTCGCATCCCCCTTCTCCGGTATCCCGTAGCTGATAAACGTCGCCCTCGGCGCACACAACGCAATCAACTGATGCGCATCCACCGGAATATCCCCCGGCGTCATCCGCCCAAACATCGAGTCCTCCGTCCCATACTTCAGGAAATTCCCCGCCATCCAATGATACGCACCAGAACCCGTCAGGTTCTCCACCGCTTCACCAAAGTTGCGCCGATGCAACTTCGCCCCACCCTCACCCGACGAACCCACCAGCACCACCGCAAACCGCTCGTCAAAGGCCATCGCCACCAACGCTGCCTTCCCAAAACGCGACACCCCTTCAACCCCCACTTTCTTCGAGTCTACTGTCGGATCCGTCTCCAAATAGTCCAACACCCGGCTCGCCCCCCACCCCCATGCCCTCAATGCACCCCAGTCATCCGGCTTGCGCGGCTGCCCCCGATTCACCAGCCCCACAATCCCGCGCGTCAACCCGGCACCATTGTCCGCCTGCACACTATACGGGTTGAACACCGCATACCCCCAACCCGACGCAATCAACTGCTCACTCGAGGGCGGATCGTTGAAGGTGACATTGCCAAAACCCCGAAACCGGTTCGTCGGCTCCGGCTCATCCGCCCGACGTGGAAATCCATCCCCTCCAAACACCCCGCCAAACATAATCAACACCGGCACCCGCCCCTCCACCTCCAATGGCGTCACCAACGTCAACGCCATGTTCACCTCAATCTCAGGACAGGCCGTATTGTCCACCCGCCCCTCCAGCTTCCGCGCCCGGACTGGAATTCCACCCACCACGCGATCGGTCGCCTGCGTCGTCACCACCCACTCCACCCCGGGAACCCGCTCCGGCACACGCCCGTAAACCTCACGCTCAAACAACTCCACAATCTCCGGACGCCGCCGCTGCCGCCAATCCTCCGCCGTCGAGACCTTCGTGCCGTCCTGTAATACCAGCAGCTCCGGCAAATCGGGATAGGGATTGGCCAGCGCCTCGTCGTAATTCGCCTGGTTCGGCAGGTTCGGCCAACCATTCTTGCCCGGACGCAGCTCGCGTATGCCCAGCTGCTGCATCATGTTCAAATGATCCTCCTGAGCCGTCCACTCCCTCACCTCCGCACCCATCAAACCCGTAAAACAAAACGCCACTGCACCAACCATCCCGACTGTAACATTGGACATGTTCATAAACACACAACGGCCTCGGCTCAAAAACAGGGTCACAAGCCAAACGCTCACCCACCCGCCCGCGCTTAACAAGCCTTTTGACCACCTCTAAACCCTCCCGCAGCCTACCAACAACAGTACGGATTATTGGGACACGTGTCTCAATAATCCGTACTACCTTGGCCAGCTCATCAAACCACGATACAGGCGAACCACCGTCCAGAAATCTCTCGCATATCCCCTCTTGGACCGGCACTTCTCCTCCGCCAGACTGCATTCTATGGGTCAAGCTAATCCTGTTCCCATACTAGGCTTCACAACCATGTTTCTGATCGTAATCACACTCTTCACGCTGTCGGTCCTCTGGAACCGTTACGCGTGAAACGCCTTCTAGGCGAAAAGGGCTGCCGGGTCGTCAGTGTCTGCTGGCGACCCTTTGCATGGTGGGCTCCTCTCCGCGCACAAGGTTTCAACACCGTTTTTGTCGATATCCTCGGCTACATCCACAAAGCCCAATGCTGGACCCACGGACCCTTAACCGGACTTCACTGGCACACGGACGAAATCATCGGCCGCGAAGAGTTTCCCGCACCATGAAATGCGAGGCAGGGACCTCAACCGTCGGGATCACTTGTGGGCCCAACCGGAAGACACAGCTCAGGGAGTTTCCAGGATTCTGAAGTAGATCCGTCCTTCAGCCGGAAGCGGCGCTTCGATCCGGATTACCGGTTCGACGGCGACTTGGGCAGTACCAAGCGGCAGCCAGACAGGGTTATTGAGGTCAACCGAGTACTCGACCTGATAAGTCCACCCGGGTTTCGCCACCCAGCCCATCTGGACCGAGTCCGGCGTCACCACAAACACCAGCGGCTCCATGTAGGGTCCATTGTCAGACGTACCATACAAAGGCGCATTGGCACCTCGGGGCGTAGCCGCCGTCATGAACCCAATCGTGTCCGCCGCATCGGCGAACCGACCTTCACTGACGTCCTCCGCCTGTGGCCCAAACGACACCGTATCCACCAGCGTGCCATCCGGCGCGAACAGCCCCAAGGTCTCCCCCGAGCGCGACAAGGAGAAGCCCGCATGCAGGTCTGAACCGGATAGCCCACCCTGCTCGGGCTCGCCATCAGCCCAGACCAACAGATACCCCCCGGGAGTCAGCAACGTCCCCTCCGGGATCTGCCACCGCGACCACTGCGCCAGATCGTCGGTGAGGTAAAACCCCGACAGGTCCGCCACACCCTGTCCTGAGTTGTACAATTCAAACCAGTCCTCGGCCTGCCCGTCGACAGGATCAACGAGGGTGGACTGGTTGTCGGCCATCCATTCGTTCAACCTCACCATCAATCCCCAGATCGGCGAGGCCGGCCCCTCGTAGATCACTGTCACCGAGTCGGTCGCGCCTTCCGCCGGCCGTCCATCCGCATCCAGCCCCTCGAATACCATGACGTTAGTCCCCTCGCCTGTCAGCGGCACCTCCATGGACCAGGCCGTTGAAGTCAGCCACACCGGGGCTCGCGTTACGCCGTTCACTGCCAACCCCGCCACTGCCATGGGAGCCGTCCCCGTGAAAACCACCGGGTTATTCGTAGTCACCACGACAGGTGGACCGTTCACGAGAAAACCCGTGTTCTCCGAGTTGAGTTGCGCTTCAAGAAAGGTCCGCCTGGTTGCAAACCAATCCGCCACGGCAGTCGGGGCAATCAAAGCCCCGCCATCACACATCGTGACCCCCTCGCCCACCAGCCAACCGTATTTGGCCTCCATCACTGGGGTGTAATCGGACGCCACGAATGCCTCATCCAAGGCCTTCTGAACCGCGCGGAAATACGCACGCCTGAAAGGCGGATAAGCATAGAGTCGCGCCACCGTAGGATCCTGGGAGCTGAACAAGGACGCCGTCGACGGGCTGTAGTTGCCGGAAGCCCCGGCCGCCACAAGCATCAGCCAGTCCAGATCAAACGCATACAACTGCCAACCCTCAGTCTCCGGCTTGTAGGCATACATGTTCTTGCCAATGTTGTGCCCCCAGCTGTCGAAATTCACGATGATGTGCTCGAACGCAAACATCCCCATGCACTCCTCCACATCCATGGTCGTCGAGATCATCGAGGTGTAAGGCTCCGGATCCGGAGCGTTCATGGCGTCCACCCATTCGAACAGGTTGGTAAAACTGTCCGCTGAATCATATGAGCGCCGCAGCCAGTTCCACCGATACCTCGCCTTTTTCTTCTCCCCATCCACACCGTTGAACACTTCGAGCGTCGGCATCGGATCGGCGATCCGCGACCCCGTGTCACTAAACTCAAACGCACGGTCAATCTTGTAGAAGTCACCGTCGGAATCGCCCGGCGACCATGCGCGGATAAAATCGCGAGCCGGTTGAATGACGGCCTCAAATACGCCTCCCCGCTGCATGTCAGTCACGCCATTCACGCTGAGCCGAATGAAATGCCGAAAGCTGAAAGGCAACCCCATCCGGTCCGCAATCCAGTAGGCCATCTGCTCCTGCACTGCGGTCCGTTCGTTGCCGTGCCCGCCCGGCCAGTCCAACACCAGATCGGTTCCTCCAAGGAAGATGTCATCCCCCGGAACCTCAATGCTGTAACCACAACGATTGCCCGCAGGCGTGTTGTACCCGGGCGAGATGTACGGACTCCCCGCATACTGGGCCAGGGTGTTGTAGATCGCCCGCTGGTTCCCGTAAACGAACGTCACGTCATTCGGGGTGTTGTCCAGCTTGTTGCGCGAAGTCCAGGTATCGAACGTCGCCTGCGTCATCCAAATCCGATAGGCGGGAATGCTCCCTGGCCTGACCTCGTCACCCCAGCGAACCAGACATTCCCGGGCAGGCGCATTGTCCGGGTAGGTAGCCCACAGTGGCGGAAGAGAGGCATCATCCGCCTCCACATGAAACGCCACCAGCACACCACCAGCCTGAGCTGGAAGGATTGCAGAATACCTCCCGTCTCCAGCCACCGCGTCACCACCCAGACCATCGTCGGACATCACGACGGTCTGGAGCGTGCCCCCTGGATCGACGCGATACTTCAACCGCAGCTCGCCAACACCATCAGGGTCTGCCGCGCAAGCGGTCACATAGACCGCCTCGCCCGCTGCAGGCACGACCGGAAAGTGACTGACCTCGAAGATGGCCGGGGGACCATTCGCCACCTGCTGCCCATTGACCTGTCCAGGTGTTCCAGGATTTCCGGGAGTCTCCAACTTGGCCAGGGTCTCGACCCAACGGCCGCGAATCCTGAAAAGCACCTCCGGATATCCGCGCAACCAACGAACCTTGGCACGGATGACAGCTACGCTCCCCACACTCAACGCCGTGGTCAACGGCACACGAATGCGGTTCATCTGGTTATCGCCGCGATCCACCGCCACGATCCGGTAACACCCTCCCCGACCCACACCCCCCGCCGACTGATGCACGGACCCGGAGAGCGTCCCCTCGGCCGTCCACCCAGCAGCATCATTTGTAAAGCCCGGGTTCGCGATCAGGTTGTTCCCGTTGGCGTCCAAAACCTCCACGTCGTCCAGCAAACATTCCCCGGCCCCCAGCAACAGCACCTGCAGCTGATTAGGCGAAGTCTCACCCAACTCCACCCGGTTGGTGTAATCGACGGTAGTCCACAATGCCTTGCTGCCCTCATCGCTCGCAGCCCAGTTCGCCGCCAGATGTCCGTCACTCCGGGGATCCACCCGCTCCAGACTGCTCCCGCCGGCATCTGCCCACGCGCTCCAGCGTCCACCATCGCGGTAGGCCACTTCATCCAGAGTAATCCAGGCCGTGTTGGTCACAATGATCCCAACTTGATTGGTGCTCACCAGCTCCTCCGGCATCGACAGGACAAGGGTGTCACCCGAGTTGTCCAAAGCCCCGCCATAGTCGCCCACGGTGTTGGCTGAATTCAGGACCCCGGGGTATCGCGACAGCAGGTTCGTCCGGTTCGCCGCAACCACCAGATAACCGCCGCCCGGGATCGACGTCCCGGCAGGCATCTCGTAATCAATCCCGCGAGTAAACCTCCAGCCACTCACGTCGACCGCCGCCCCGCTGCGATTGTGTAACTCCACAAATTCATCGTCGCTACTCCTGCTGATGGGATTGTAGAGCAACTCATTGATCACCACGGTCGGAAGCTGAAAGGCCGAGTTGGCCCCACCCGGCGTCCGCTGAGCCATGGCGCGGATTCTCGCTGCCCCGTCCGGATATCGTCCGCTCGCCACGCCATTCGCCTGACCCGCAAATTGAACCGCATCCAACACGCGCGTTCTCAGTGCGTTCATCAGGTAGATGGTCTCCCCTGCAGCATCGAGAGCAAAACCCAGCTCGCTCTGGTCAAACACGATCCAGCCATACGGACCCAGAACCGTACCGTCGGGTATGCGGAACACATTCGTCGATCCAACTTCAACCAGCCCGCTCCGCCGATCACTCAGCAGACAACCCGAGATGTCGCGGGCTTCACCTGAGGCGTTGTACAACTCAATGTAGTCCAGCAAAGGGTCATCGGTGTGCGCCAGGAACTCATTAATACAGAGAGCCCGCAGCGGCTCGATGCCCTGGCTGTCAGCACGCCCCGGCGATCCACCCACAACATCGCTGATCCTCCACGCCGCAGGCTGGTTCTCACCCAGACTCGGCTTGGCCAACACAAGGGAATGCCCCGTCCCATCCGCCGCCCGCGGCCACTCGCCTCCCGTGCCATAGTTCACCTCAAGGAAGACCGCACCGGTCCTGTGCCTCAAGCGCACAACACCTCCATTGTCGGAAAGAGATCCCGAGAACGGCCCGACCACATTCGTAATCCCCGCCTGTGCAGCAAGCACCACCGGATCCTTGGCCACCACGAGATAGTGACCCGGCCCCAGCACAACACCGTCAGGAAAGGTGTAACTGATGTCACCACTGAGCCGGTAACCGCTCAAATCCTCAGGCGTCCCGATCGCGTTGAAAATCTCCACAAACTCAAGAGCCGCACCCTCCGCACCCGCTGGATGATACATGATCTCAGTCACTACGAACGGCGTCAGCCGACTCGACTGCCCGGGCACTTCAAAATCCAGCGCCGTCGTCAGTTCGCGCGCGCTCTCCACATCACCCCAGTCCCGAAACTGCACATCAACCTGCTCACCAGAGCGATGGCTTGCAACCATGAGTCCCACCTGGATGGTCGTGCCAAACGTGATGTCGACCTCCCCCAACCGCCGCCAATGAACACCATCCAAAGCAGCGTAACCGGTGAAGCGGTCCCCAACACGGGAAAGCCGCAGCCATGTATCCGGGTAATTGGCGGGAAACAGACCTGCCGGCACCGATGGCTGCCTGCTGCTCTGCACCTGCCTCGAAACGAAGCCCACCCCCACGTTGGATGGCGTGGCAAACACAGCTGCGAACGGAGCGTTCCCTGCATCAGACTCACGCGCCATCAAACCGCCCTGCGCCCAGATGTCGCCAGGCGCAAAGCCTGCCACGCGAACACGCAGATCAAAATCGCCCGTGTAAGCCTTGCTCGCAAACAAACCGGAATCCGAGTTGCCCACAAATCCCGTTCCCGCTGCCCGGATGTCATACCCCCCCGCCACCGGCAACAGCTCGCCAACGAACGGATCATTGCCAATCTGCTGAGCCATCAGGGAATCCTCCGGAGCAGAGGGATCTACAGTCACACTCCAGCTCAAAGGGCTGAAGGGGTTGGGAACAGGGGCCAGATCAGCAATCCCATGTTCCAATGCCCAGGAAAAAACGACCTCGCCCCCGGTGATCTCCGGAAAGCTAAAGGCGTAGTTCCTCGCCGAATACACCTCCAAGCCCGTCGCATGTTGCCCGTTAGCCAGTAGGTCCGCAGCGTCCACGCCCTCCACATCTTCGCTAAAGGCAACCTCTACCGAACTCACCGCCCGAACCACCGCTCCGTCCCGGGGAAACGTGCTCGCCAACGTAGGCGCAGTCACGTCCTTGTTGCTGCCCAGCGCAGCCGCGATCAGAAAATCCGAACTCCCCGTCAAACTCGCGTTGAACGCCTGAATGGCAATCACGTTGTCGCCGCTGACAAGAAACGTCCCCGCGTCGGGTATGACAATGCCAGCTGTGTTGGGTTCCCCCTGCGCCCCAGCCGCGGTCCCGTTGAAGGGGATCTCGCCAGCAGGAACATTGACCCGCAGCACTTCAGTCCCATTGATCCATACGACACACCCATCATCCGAACGCACATCCAATGTCAGCTCCGTCGGCACATTGGCCGTGCTGATCGTGAAGTTCTTCCGGAGATAAATGCAGGAGTAATTCCCACTCATGTCCGCCAGCTCGGTGGCACCACTGTATCCCGAACCCAATTCGTAGAAGAAGGGCGCCTCAGCAACCGCCCATGCCGAATCATCAAAACCCACACTCCGCCACGCGGTCGCGTCCGGCGATGATGCCTCGGCCAATCCCTTCAGCAACTTCCACGAGGTCTCCTCCGGAAAAAACACGTCGGCTTTCGTCGCCGAAGCACTCAGAAGTGTAAGACCAACGAAAGCGTTTAGCAGGAAGGATGGTTTGGATGTCATGGCAGCACACCCCACGGTCAAGCCGTAGGGTCGGAGCAAACCTCACCCCTGCGGCGATCCAGTGGGGCTGAGGTAAATAGGCCACAACTCACCGACCCTGACAAGTCAGACACCCGCTTCAGCCCGTCCGAAGCCGGGACTCGAACAGCTATGCGTTTCAGAGCAGTCTCCTGAAACGCTGAGACCAGCCACCCGCCGCTAACCCTGCCGACGAGGCTTGGACGACCGGGGCCTCGAACTCGACCTCCTGCCCTTGCGATGGTCCGTTCTCTTGGACTGTTGTTGTCCCCCTCCCTGCTGGCTCCTCTGCTCGCCCCGCTCCGACCTTTGCGACGAAGCCTTGCGGCCCCGGTTACGCGACTGCCCCCGCTGTTCTGATTTCGCGCCGCCCTCCGGTTTGCCCGCCCCCGGCGACTTGCGCGGCTCCGCAGCCCTCTGACCCTGCTCCTGCCGGTCAGGGCGACCCCCTCGACGAGGACGCGATCCTCCAGGTCGTTGCCCTCCCCTCCCCGAACGCGAACCCCGATCACCCCGATCACCCCGATCACCCCGATCACCCCGATCACCACGGCTGCCACTGTCAGCACGGCCGCGCTGCGGCCTACCCGACCGACCGCCAGCCGAGCTGCCCGCCTCCTGCACCGCGCGAAAATCCACCTGCTTCTTGAAGGTATCGACCTTGCACACCTGCACCTTCAAAACGTCCCCCAAACGAATCACCCGCTTGGTCGCCCGCCCCACCAAATGGTTTCTCACGGAATCAAACACGAAGAAGTCGTTCTCGAAACTCGAGAGATGCACCAACCCGCTCATCCCGAGATCCGTCACATCCACAAAGAAACCAAAGTTGCGGATGTCCGTGACCATCGCGTCATAAGCCTGCGGGCTTTCCTCGTTCAACTGCGCACCCAGGAAGGCAAACAGCTTCACATCGCGACTGTCCCGCTCAGCATCCGCCGAGTTCCTCTCAGTCACGGAAATGTGGTCCGCCGTCTTTTCCATGGCACTCTTCGTCATGCCTGCATCCCCGTTCAGCAATCGATGGATCACCAGATCCGCATACCGCCGGATCGGCGACGTGAAATGCGCATATTTCTTCTTGGCCAAACCATAGTGTCCCAAAGGTTGAATCGCATAGCGCGCCCGCTTCAGGGATTTCAGGAAACCGATCTTCAGTGCTTCGCCAATCGGCAGGTCGCTCAACCGACGCAACAACTTCTGGACCTCGTTCCGGTTCTGCAGATTCCCGCAGGGCACCTCATGGCTCAGGACTTCCTCACGATACTCGTTCAACCGCTCCTCATCCGGCTCCTCATGCACGCGGTGCACCGCCACCTTGCCCTGCCGCAACAAGTGGGTCGCCACAGCCTCGTTGGCCAACAACATGAACTCCTCGATCAGCTGGTGCGAAATGTCGTTGTCCACCTTCACGATCCGCTCAATCCGGCCGTGATCATCCAAATGGATCTTCATCTCGGGAAAATCCAAATCCAGCGACCCATCCCGAAAACGACGACGCCGAATCGCCTGCGCCATCCGGTTCGCTTCATGCAGCATGACCTCCACGTCATCCTGAGCTTCACGCTGCAAAACTCCAAACGCCTCTTCGTATGTGAAACGCCGCTTGGAATGGATCACCGCCGGGTAAAACTGAACACCCAACACCTGCCCGTCCTGACCCAACTCAAACTCCGCACACTGCGTCAACCGATCCACCCGCGGCTTCAACGAACACAACTCATTGCTCAATGCCTCCGGTAACATCGGAATCACCCGGTCCACCAGATAGGTCGAGTTGCCCCGTTTCCTCGCCTCCTCGTCCAATGCCGACCCCGGCTTCACATACTGCGAGACATCTGCGATGTGAACCCAAAGCCTCCACTTCCCCTCGCCGGCCTTCTCCAGACAGAAAGCATCGTCAAAATCCTTCGCATCAAACGGATCAATCGTGATCACCCGATGCGACCGACAATCCCTCCGCCCCGCCAAATCCGCCGCGGTGATCTCCGTCCCGAAACCCTTGGCCTCGTCCAAAACCGCGCGCGGAAAACTCAACGGCAAACGGTACTGCCGCAGGACCGATAACATGTCGACCCCCTCGGCATCCGGTGCCCCCAGCACTTCAATGATCGTCCCTTCCGGATTGGTGTGCCTCGACTCCCACTCGGTCAACTCCACCACCACCTTGTCGCCAGCCCGGGCCGGCCGACCCGTATCCCTGGCCGGCGGCACGTAAATGTCATGGGGAATCCGCGGATCATCCGGTACCACATAAAGAAACTGCCGGCTCTCCTGCAACGTGCCCACAATCTGCGTCCGGCTCCGCTCCAAAATCCGGATCACCGCCCCGCTCTGGGCACCATCACGCTTCTTGGCCAGCCCGCGTGGACGCACGTCCACCCGCACCAGTACGCGGTCACCGTGCAGTGCAGTCGACAACCCGCTCGGCGGAATCACAATCTCCTTTCGGCCGGCCTCGTCCGGCTGCACAAAGCCCTTGCCCTGACGGTTCACCGAAAGCCTGCCCGCCACCAGGCTCGCATCCCGCGCAGGGATATAACGCTCACCCTTCGTCCGGGCCACTTCGCCCGCCCGCTCCAATTCACCCAACTCGCGGCGCAGCTCCGAAGCCTTGCCCGGCGGCAAACCCAGCGTTTGCATGATCCCTACCATATTCGCCGGCTGGTAATCTTCCCTGCTAATCAGGGCCAATATCTGCTCTCTCATGGAAAATCCTCCCGTAAAACCAAACAACCCTCGCCCCTCGTTATCTGGGCAATCCTCAGGGTCAACCTCCTCGAAACTCTCGTGTGGAAGCAAGGCGCCTGCCGATATCTAAGCCATGCATTGATGCCACACTCTGGCACCGCACTTGAAAGGGGGCAAGCTCCGTGGAGGGTTTCCTACGCGGAAAACCCCCGCGCTGTCCATGAAAAAAGCGTTGTCCCCTCCCACCAAAACCCGTTTCATCCACCCCCGCGCCTCGGGAACGCCCTTACGCTGGAGTCTTGGAACTCACCCTGTAGTTCGCTCACCGCTCCATGCCCCACCCGCGGCTACCCAGACATTCAAAATGGCTTATTACCGCTTCTTCCTCACCCACCCGCGCGTCCTCTCGTTCGGTATCCTCCTCACTCTGTTCTCCAGCTTCGGCCAAACCTTCCTCATTTCCATCTTCGTCCCCCAACTCCTCAGCACGTTCCAGCTGAATACTGCCCAGTTCGGCGCACTCTACGCCACCGCCACGCTCCTCAGCGCAACCTCCCTCCCCTACTTCGGCAGACTCATCGACCGCACCACCCTCCGCACGTTCAGCCTCGCCGTTGGCACCGGTCTGGTCTGCGCCTGCCTCGCCATGGCCTCCGCCCCCCACGTCGCCATCCTCTTCCTCGCTATTCTCGGACTCCGCCTCACCGGACAAGGCCTCCTCAGCCTCACCGCTTCCACCACCATGGCCCGGGTCTTCCAGGAAGGACGCGGCAAAGCCCTCAGCGTCTCCGGACTCGGCTACCCCCTCGGCGAAGGTATCCTTCCCATGGGGGTCGTGCTCCTCGTCCATACGGTAGGATGGCGACTCAGCTGGGCCATCCTCGGCATCCTCATCGCCCTCCTCCTGCTCCCCGCGATGGCTTCCCTCCTCAAGGACGTCGAGCACCTCCACCAAAAGGAAATCCAACAACACCGTAACCAAACCACGCGTCTCAGGCTCTGGCGCGATTGGCGCTTCCTCCTGCTACTCCCCGGCACGCTCTTCATCCCCTGCGTCCTCACCGCCCTCTTCCTCTACCAACTGCCGCTCGCCGAAAATCAGGGTTGGTCGGCGTCCACGGTCGCCTCCGCCTTCGTCGGATTCGCCGCTGCCCGCATGGCTACCTCCCTCGCAGTCGGCCCAATGATTGATCGCTACGGAGCCCTCCGCCTCTACCCGGCCATTCTACTGCCCCTGTCTCTCGGGCTCGCCCTCCTCAGCTCAGGCCAGCAACCCTCGATCGCCTACGCCTACCTGGCCCTCGCCGGAATCAGCCAAGGCATCGCCAGCCCCACCCAGACCGCACTCCTCGCCCAAGTCTACGGCACCCACACTCTCGGAACCACCAAAGGCACCCTCGCCACCTGTGCCATCTTCATGACGGCGCTCGGCCCCGTCGCGCTCGGCTCCCTCCTCAAGGCCGAAATCCCCTTCTCCACCATCCTCCCCTGCCTCACTGTCGCCAGCATCACGCTCGCCGCTGTCAGTTTCCTCGCAGCAAAACTCATCAGCCCACATACCCACCAATCCACCCCCGCCACATAGCCCCCCACCTAGCGCATCAAAATCGAAATCGGGATCGGTATCAGGATCGAAATCCGAGAGTCAGGAGTCAGGAGTCGACACACACCGTCTCTCCCGACCTCTCGTCCAGAGCTCGATGAGCGCAGGAACCTCACAAGTCATTGCACCACCCCATTACAGTCCGTTGTCGTCCCGATTCGAGGATCCTGAGCGAACCGGCACCCACGGGGGAGCCATGATTAGGGCCCACTCACGCGAGCCCCCGGCGCTACGCCCCACAACAGCCCTTCCGCCGCCGTCCTTCGGACTACGGGGGACAGACAGCCCTCAGCCCTCAGCCCTCAGCGCTCGGCGCTCGGCGCTCGGCGCTACGCGCTTTCCGGTTGCCGCTTACCTCCCCACGCTTTCCGCTTCCCGCCCCCGCCTCCCGGTGCCATCCTCAGCTCCATGCGCACAATCCGCCTCCCCTGGATGCTCGGGTGCCTGACCTTTGCCCTCACGCTCACCACCCCCAACCTCAACGCACGACTCTACGAAGCGAACTGGGATTCACTGGACCAACGTCCGGTCGCCGGATGGTTCGAGGACGCCAAGTTCGGCATCTTCATTCACTGGGGCCCTTACTCGGTCCCTGCCTACACCCCCAAAGGGACCTACTCGGAGTGGTACCAGTATTGGCTCCAGAACAAGACGCTGTTCGGCAACGGCAAGTTCAAAGGGGATGAAGTCTATGAGCAACACCGCAAGACCTACGGCGAGGACTTCCCCTATTACGGCTTCGGAGAAATGTTCACTGCCGACCTCTTTGATGCCGAACGCTGGGCCTCTCTATTCGCCCAGGCCGGCGCCCGCTACGTGGTCATCACCAGCAAACACCACGATGGCTTCTGCCTCTGGCCCAACGCGCAGGCCAACGATCGCGGTTTTCCCTGGAACAGCATGGAGGTGGGAGCCAAACGCGACCTCCTTGGCGAACTCACCCCGGCGGTCAAAGCCGCCGGCCTCAAGATGGGCTTCTACTACTCCCTCTACGAATGGTTCCACCCCTGGTGGCAATCCGATAAACCCCGCTTCATCACCGAGCACTTCCACCCCCAGTTCAAAGACCTCGTCCAACGCTACCACCCCGATATCATGTGGGGCGACGGCGAATGGGACCTCGAAGCCGCCGATTGGAAAACTCCCGAACTCCTTGCCTGGCTCTTTAATGAGTCCCCCGTCAAGGACTCGGTGGTCGTGAACGACCGCTGGGGCAAAGGCATCCGCCAAAAGCACGGCGGCTATTACACCACGGAATATGAGGCCACCGCCGAATACAACCGGCCCTGGGAAGAATGCCGCGGCATGGGCTTCTCCTTCGGCTATAACCACAACGAAGATATCGAAGACTATAACTCACCCCAAACGCTCATCCTGATGCTCACAGATATCGTCAGCCACGGCGGCAACCTCCTCCTCGATATAGGCCCCGACCACCGCGGTAAAATCCCCGTCATCATGCAGGAACGACTCCTCCAAATCGGGTCCTGGCTCAAACTCAACGGCGAGGCCATCTACGGCACCCGCAAGTGGACCCACTCGGAACAGTGGTCGGAAGGCCGACGTGACTACAAACCCGAAGGCCAAAGCTATCTCGGCGGCGACTACATCCTCAAACTCACGGTCGATCCGGAACCCGGCTACGCCGTCAAGGAGCTCTACTTCACCAGAAAAGAAGACACCCTCTACGCCATCAGTCCCCGTTGGCCCGGCGCTTCGCTCACGATCCGTGATATCCAGCTCCCGAAAAACTGTAAGGTCACCTGGCTGGCCAACGGACAAGAACTCCAATGGTCCCAGCAAGGCAACCATGCCGTAATCCAAATGCCTGATTACACACCCGGCCTGCTGGAGCCCGCCCAACAGTCCGCCTACGTCTTTAAACTCTCCCACGCACTCTAACCCAACCGAGAGCTCTCACAGGAACACTCTGAGCAGTTGACATCACCCTGAAATGTGATTTCTTACACGCGTCGTTTTGCAGAAGTTCGTTATCAAGCTAGCCGCCTTCGCCTTAGTCCTGAACTTGGGACTGCATTGGTTCGTACTACAGACCATCGCTTGGGGCAGCATGCTT
The DNA here is from genome assembly GCA_046047235.1 of Verrucomicrobiota bacterium. Classification (GTDB taxonomy): domain Bacteria; phylum Verrucomicrobiota; class Verrucomicrobiia; order Limisphaerales; family JAHDYP01; genus JBMTVN01. Next base: position 20,392 of record JBJOII010000004.1, read on the forward strand.
GTGACCTACTCTCAAACCGCCACGCTGACCGAAGCTGTGGAGAAAACCTTCAACGGCAAAAACCCCTGCTCGATCTGTAAACTCGTTCAGGAAGGAAATGCCGAACAGCAGAAGGAACAGAAAACCCAGCTCAACAGCATCACCGGGCTCGAACTGGGAACGGTTTGGGCGGACAACACCTTCATCTTCGAAGGAACCATGCTGCCCCCTCCATCCCTCACCCCTCTCTACCGATCCCGCTCGGACGCGCCACCTATACCGCGTCCCAAATTCCTCAGCTGACAAACCTAGGACCTCCACGGCTCCACAGGCGTAGTCTGCCCCCATCTCGGCCTTCTACCCTGTAGTCCCCGTAGGACCGCAGTTCGTCATTCCCACCCAACCTATTTCCTCGCACCCGTGACGGCCCGGAGGAAGCTGTCTGCCCACGCCGGGAGTGCGAATCCACAACTGGATTTCTGTCACACCAAATAACCATAAACCTATCAGTCGTAGTCCAATGAAAACTCAACTCAAACTAGCCCTGGCCTGCGCGGTCACCACACTGACCGCCAGCCTCAACTCCCACGCAGCAACGCTAACCACCGTTCCCATGCAGGGCGGTATGGCCATGCCCATGGTCTCCTATCACGCCTCCATGGGACATCTCCATGTCATGATGCCCGCAGATGTCCCCATCCTGACACCCCTGCTCGTCAGTAACCCGGATGACAGCTTCGACCCCGCAGATCCCTGGTTCAATTCACTCGACCCCAGCCGCCAAAGCCTCGCCTTCAGCCGACGCTACGGCTTCGTCATGAATGCCGTCACGGATCCCCTCCCCGCCGACACAGCCATCTGGATCCGTAATAATTCCAGCTCACCGGAATTGGAATTCTACCGCTACGCCGGCTCGGAACCCAAACTCTGGGAACCTATCTTCGGCACCGCCCAGTCGCCCAATGCACTGTTCTGGAACGGTATGATGTTCCACCCCGGAGTCGCCGCACCCGCAGGCACCAATGCCTACTCCGCCACATTCGAACTCTACCTCGTTGATACCACCACCGGACTCGAAATCCCCGGCACCACCAGCGGCCCCCTCGAGTTCAATTGGACCAACCTCCCCGATGGACGCCCGCAACTCGAAGTCGGCCGCCGGTTCATCGTCTCCTGGCCCGCCGAGGCCACGGGCTATATCCTCGAATGGGCCGACTCCGCGGACTCCACCATCTGGACAGAAGTCACCGACGAACCGGTTATGCTCAACGGAAAACCTACCGTTATCCTTGGACAGGAACACGCCGGACGCTTCTACCGCATGCGCCAGCCTTAACCCGCCCGCAATGCCAACCCCCCAATACAGCACCGTCAAACACCGCAGCCCGGGGGCATCCGCCCCCGGGCCCGCGGCCCCTCGCGCCAACGGCTTTACTCTCATCGAGTTGCTCGTGGTCATCGCCATCATCGCCATCCTGGCCGGACTCCTCCTGCCCGCCCTCGCCAAAGCCAAAGGCAAAGCCCGCTCCATCCAGTGCCTCAGCCAAATGCGCCAAATCGGCCTCGCCGTCCAACTCTACGCCGACGACTACGCGGATGAACTCCCCCGCAGCCAACACTCCGCCTTTACCCATAACCAACGCACTTGGGCCATCACTCTCGCCCCCCACCTTGGCTCCGATTCCACCACCTGGACCAACCTCCTCGATACTCTCTACAAATGCCCGGCCGACCGCCGCACCAACGGCTGGAGCTACGGACTCAATGTCTACTTCGAACTCGGTCCTGACGATGATTACCAAGGCAAACCTAAAACCTGGCGCCGCATCGGCGATGTCCCCCACCCCACCGCCACCGTCCTCTTCGCCGAAAACAACTCCGGCGCTGACCATATCATGCCCAACTTCTGGTCCTCCCCGCAGGATACGGTCGATGTCGCATCCGACCGTCACAACCAACGCGCCAATTATATCTTCGTCGATGGTCACGCAGCTACCCACCGCTTCGAGACCATCTACGAACCCGACCTCCATATCGATCAGTGGAACCCCAGTCTCGCCCAGTAAACCGCATCCCACACGATTCGCTACAATCTCGCTCAGGCAGGGCCGACCTGCGCATTGATCGCTGGCCCTTCCAACTCTTTCGCACAGGTAGGGGCACAGTCCTCTGTGCCCGCCAAATCATTCCACCCACCTCGCTGGGGTAAAGGCGCTTGCCGGAGTTTCTGAGTTTCCGAACAGCCCGTGCCGCTTCGCGGCTCGAAGCCGAAAGCCTCGACGAGGGAGACACTGACTGCCAACCCCCTACCACACTCTCGCGCGCGAAGCGCCTGTCCCCCAGCCCCCGCCCTCTCCCCTCTCCTCTCTACCCTCTCCTTGCGGCGCGACACCACGCGCCGCAATAGCCCCTCCGCCCTCCGCCCTCAGCGCTCAGCGCTCAGCCCTCAGCCCTCAGCCCTCAGCCCTCAGCCCTCAGCCCTCAGCCCTCAGCCCTCAGCCCTCAGCCCTCAGCCCTCAGCCCTCAGCCCTAATCCCCAGTGCAATTTATGCTTATTGAATGACCATTGAGGTAAAGCGCGATTGCTGCCCAGCAGCAAGGGTGTCTAACACACAACCAACTTTTCTCCGCCGCATACCCCCCCAACATGAGCACCCCAGCTTCCTCGAACGATCGCCAACTCATCGAGGTCCACCAAGCCACCGTCCGGTTCGCCGGCGACTCCGGCGACGGCATGCAGCTCGTCGGCAGCCAGTTCGCCGATCTATCCTCCCTCGTCGGTAATGCCATCCGTACCATGCCCGACTACCCGTCGGAAATCCGTGCCCCGGCCGGATCTCTCGCCGGCGTCAGTGGATATCAACTCAATTTTGCCGACGAAGAAGTCAGCACGCCGGGCGACGCCCCCTACGTCCTCGTCGCCATGAACCCCGCTGCACTGAAGGTCAATCTAAGCGAAGTCCAGGCCGGCGGAATTATCATCGTGAATCAGGACGAGTTCACCCCCTCCAACCTCAGCAAGGCCAAGTTCGCCACCAACCCGCTCGACGACGGCAGCCTCTCGGGATACCGCGTACTCCCCGTCCCCATGACCCGGCTCAACGACGAGGTCACCAAGGACACAGGACTCCCCGGCCGCGACCGCGCCCGCTGCAAAAACTTCTTCGCCCTCGGTATCTCGCTCTGGCTCTACGACCGCCCCCTTCAACCGATGCTCGAGTGGCTGATGAAAAAATTCGCCAAAACACCTCAGGTCATGGCCGCCAACGGCGCCAGCCTCCGCGCCGGTTACAACTTCGCCAACACCACGGAAATGTTCCGCGTCCACTTCCGCGTCGCCCCAGCCTCCCTACCCAAGGGACGCTACCGCCGCGTCACCGGTAATGAAGCCCTCGCCCTCGGCCTGATCGCCGCCGCCAACCGCGCCAACCGCACTCTCCTCTACGCCAGTTACCCCATCACCCCCGCCAGCGATATCCTCCACGAAATCTCCAAACATAAACACTTCGACGCCCGCACCATCCAGTGCGAAGACGAAATCGCCGCCTGCTGCGCCGCCATCGGCGGCTCCTTCGGCGGTGCCATCGGCGCCACCGGCACCAGCGGCCCCGGCCTCGCACTTAAAGCCGAAGCCATGGGCCTCGCCGTCATGACCGAACTCCCCCTCGTCATCGTCGATGTTCAACGCGCTGGCCCCAGTACCGGCCTCCCCACCAAAACGGAACAGTCCGACCTCCTCATGGCCCTTCACGGCCGCCACGGCGAAGCCCCCATGATCGTCCTCGCCGCCGCTTCGCCAGCCGATTGCTTTAGCCTCGCCTTCGAAGCCGTCCGCCTCGCCACCAAGTTCATGACGCCCGTGCTGCTGCTCTCGGATAGCTTCCTGGCCAACAGCGCCGAGGCCCTCCCCATCCCCAACCCCGATAACCTACCTGACCTGTGCATCGAATCACCCCCACCCAACCAACCCGGCTTCGCCCCCTATAAACGAAACCCCGAAACTCTCGCCCGTCCCTGGGCCCACCCCGGTATCGAAGGCCTCGAACACCGTATCGGCGGCCTGGAAAAGGAAGATGTCACCGGCCAGGTCAGTTACGACGCCGCTAACCACGACTACATGGTCCGACTCCGCGCCCGCAAGATCGCCGGCGTCGCCAACGATGTCCCCGAAGCCAAGGTCGACGGCCCGGACTCCGGTGACCTCCTCGTCGTGGGCTGGGGCAGCACCTACGGCGCCATCAACGCCGCCGTCAAAAACGCCCGCACGGAAGGCCACTCGGTCTCCCACCTCCACCTCCGCTACCTCAACCCGCCACCGCGTAAACTCGAAGAAACACTCCGCAGCTTCAAAAAAGTCCTCATCCCCGAAAATAACCTCGGCCAGCTCGCCTCCATCCTGCGCAGCCAGTTCCTGCTCAATGTCCAGTCCCTCACCAAAGTGGATGGCCGCCCCTTCCTCATCCGTGATCTCCGCAACGCTATCGAAGAAACCCTCCGAAAATGAGCACACCATCCCCCATCCTCCCCGCCCCCTCAGCAAGCGGTAACTCCGACTGCCTCATCCAACTCACGCGTAAAGACTTCCAAACCCCACAGGAAGTCCGCTGGTGCCCAGGCTGCGGCGATTACGCCATCCTCACCCAGGTCCAGAAAACGCTCGCCCTAATCGGCATACCCAGACATCAGGTCGCCTTCGTCTCCGGTATCGGCTGCTCATCCCGCTTCCCCTACTACGTCAATACCTACGGCGTCCACGGTATCCACGGCCGCGCCCCAGCCATCGCCACCGGACTCAAATGCGCCAACCCCGACCTCAGCGTCTGGGTGGTCACCGGCGACGGCGACGGTCTCTCCATCGGCACCAACCACCTCATCCACTGCCTCCGCCGCAATATCGACGTCAATATCCTCCTCTTTAACAACCGCATCTATGGCCTCACCAAAGGCCAATACTCCCCCACCTCCGAGTTCGGCAAACGCACCAAATCCTCTCCCCAAGGCACCATCGAACGCCCCATCTGGCCCGTGCGCACCGCCCTCGCCGCCCAAGCCACGTTCGTCGCCCGCACGGTCTATACCGACCCCGCCCACCTCGCCAAGACTCTCGAGGCCGCCGCCCGCCATAAAGGCACTTCCTTCGTCGAAATCCTCCAAAACTGCCGCGTCTTTAACGACGGCACGTTCGACGATATCGGCGACCGCGGCCCCGATTCCGAAGTCCGTATCCTCCTCGAACACGGCAAACCCATCCGCTTCGGCAAAAACCAAAGCAAAGGTCTCATCGTCCGTGACATGGAACCCGTGATCGTCGATCTCGAAACCAACCAGGTCCCGGAATCAGAGACGCTCGTCCATAACGCCAAGGCCGTCTCCCCCGCTCTCGCAGAAATGCTCGCCGCCCTTGCCCCACCCGAGTTCCCCATCGCCCTCGGCGTCTTCCGCGCCGTCGAACGCCCAGTCTATAACGACCTGCTCATGGAACAGATCGATGACGCGGTCGAAAAAAAGGGGAAGGGCAACCTGGCCAAACTCCTCAACGCAGGCACGACCTGGGAGGTGGAATAGCGGCCCATGGGCGAAACCAGCCCCGGAGTTGAAGCCGCGCCGATCCAACCGGCCTCCTTCCTCCTGCCCCCACCACCAGACCCATCCGCCCAATCCTCCCCCCCATCGCCAGACCACCCCACAGCCACCCCGGATCCAGACCCCTGGAACCGCCTGCTCCTCCGCCAAAATGCCGTCTGGTTCTGCCGCCTGCGCTGGATCGTCGTCGCCACCCTCGGCGCCGCAGGTCTACTCGGCCTCTTCCCCTCCCTAATGCAACCACTCGGCCTGGCCATCCCACCCGCCGTCCCACTCGTGTCCGCCGGCATCCTGGCCCTCCTCAATGGCCTCTTCGTCCAAATCATACCCGACGCCGATAACCCCGCCGCCACCCGCAATGCCAAACTCATCCTCTGGCTCCAAATTACCTGTGACTTGCTCGTCCTCACCGCAGTCGTCCATTGGCTGAATCGTGACCTCCCCTGCGCCCCCTTCATGTACCTCTTCCACATCATCCTCGCCTGCATCGTCTTCACCCCCGCCGAAAGCTTCACGGTCCTCGGTATGGCCGCCACATTCCTGCTCCTCTCCCTCATCGCCACCACCCAGGAATGGCTCCCCCATATGTCCGTCCTCCTCCCCGCCGAACCCATCAATACTCCGCACCCGGCCAACTCAGTCCACCTCGGATACCGCACCGGCTTCACGTTCCTGATCTGGGGCGTCATCTGGTACCTGGTCTCCTGGCTCGCCAGCAAACTCCAGCAACACGAACACCAGCTGGCCCTCACGAACCTCCAGCTCAAAGCCAGCGGTGAAGAACGCTCAGCTCACATGCTCCAAACTACCCACCAGCTCAAAGCCCCCTTCGCCGCCATCCACGCCCAAACCCAACTCCTCCTCGGCAATTACTGCGGCACCCTCCCCCAAAAAGCCCACCAGGTCGTCGAAACTATCGCCGCCCGCTCCATGGCCCTCTCCCGCCAAATCCAACAAATGCTCCAACTCGCCAACCTCCGATCCCAAGGCCAGTCCACACCCCAATGTAAATCCCTCGACCTCGCCGACCTCACCACTCAAACAATCCACCGCATCGAACCCAACGCACGCCAACGCAACATCACGCTCTCCACCCAGGTCGAACCCTCCCCACTCGAAGCCGTGGAAGACCACCTCACCATGCTGGTCGATAATCTCATCGTCAACGCAGTCAACTACTCCCACCCCAATAGCTCCGTCGAAGTCACCTGCCAACCCTCCGCCAACCACACGGTCACTCTCACAGTGCGGGACCACGGCATCGGTATCCTCAAGGAAAAACTCCCCCGTATCTTCGATGACTATTACCGCACGGAAGAAGCCGCCCAACATAACCGCACCTCCACCGGACTCGGACTCGCCGTCGTCCGCCAGGTCGCCCACTCCGCCAAGGCCACGGTCCAGGTCGAAAGCGCCCCCGGCTGGGGCACCCGATTCACCGTCCAATTGCCCACCAGGCAAACCAAAACCAACCCATCACCCAAAAAGCACAGAAAGTAACTCTATGGCTAACCTCCTGATCATCGATGACGACCCCGAATTCGCCGGCGCCGTAGCCACGGTCTGCGAAAGCGAAGGCCACAATGTCCGGCTCATCCACTCACCCGATGCCGTCGATAACGCCATCCGAACCCAAAAACCGGATGCCGTCCTGCTCGACGTCATGTTCCCCGAAAACCCCAGCGCCGGCTTCGAAATCGCCCGCAAAATCCGACGTGACTTCGGACAAATCCCCATCCTCCTCCTCACCGCCGTCAACCAACGCTTCCCCCTCGGATTCAGCAGCCAGGATATCGACTCCAAATGGCTCCCCGTAACCGGCTTCGTCGAAAAACCCGTCGACTTTGCCGTGCTCAAGGAAAAGGTCGCTGAACTCCTTGCCGCGAAATAATCCCCCGCTCACGTCATTCCAACCAGTAAACCATCGTGGTGCTACTCCGTAGGGGAGCACAGCCGGAGACCAGAAAACAATCTCCGGCCGCCAATCCCCCCACTCACGCATGACCTGTTCACGCCGCTAACTCTCCCCACATTCATGTGAGGACTGTTCATGCGGTTACCCCTCCCCCATTCACGCTCAGGGTTCGTACCCACGCCACATCCACACCAATGTGTCCGCCAAGGTCTGCTCAAAGACCCGCCGGTCGCAGTGCCGCGTAGCCAAGCTATACACAAACCGATAGTGATACCCCTTCGCCTTCAACGCCGCCGCCGTCCGCTGGTTCGCCATCACCCAGTTGTGATATGTCTCCTCCGGATCATTCGCTCGCAAATCGTTCTCCGAGACATGCGTGAAAATCCGCAACGGCTTCTTGTCCGCGTTCTCAATCAGCTTCATCCCGGAATGGTATTCCCACGCCCCCAAACGATAAGCCGACTCCTCCGGCGCATCATCATCCTGCTGATCTACAAAGGTTCCCGAATAGGTCACTAGCCGACGGAACAAGTCCGGACGAAACCACCCCATCGTCAACGCCGCCGCACCACCCGAACTGCAACCCATCACAGCCCGACCCCACGGATCCTCCGTGAACGCCAAACCCGGATACGCCGCCAAAATCTCCGGCTGGACCAGCACCGCCGCCAACACCTCCTCGTCAATAAACCGCGCCAGCCGGTCCGACATCGTGTCATACTCCAACCCCCGCTGACTGTTCTTGCCGTCATTCCCCCCGTTCTGAACCGACACCACCACAAACGCCGGCAACCTCCTTTCCGGATCCTTCGATATCGTCAGGTTATCCAACGCGTTGCAGACCAAATCCAAATTGCTCGGCCCATCATGCATCACCATCACCGGGGCCTTCGTCCCATCCCGATAGGCCGCCGGCACATACACGAAAATCTTCCGTTCCTCCCGCACCGGCTTGCGCTCCGGTTCCAAGGTCGGATCGTCCCCACGAAAAATCCGGCTGTCCTCCAAACGCATCACGAATTCAAACTGCTTCCCTTTCGGATTCCCCAAGTCAGTCAAATCCCGATCCACCGCATACTCCGGCCCCACCACATAATCCCCATCCCCCTCCACCCCGGGATCCACCTCCGATCTCACCCCCCGCCCAAACAACACCAAACTTAAAACAAGCACGCAACGATACGCCACGCCCGCCATCCGCGTCTCCACCAGGACATTCAACATCCATTCTTGCTAATCTCTCAGCCCCCAGATTCAAGCCCAAACCCCTCCGCGCTTCCCGCCCGGAATTTCTGTGTTTCGGAGTTTCTGTGTCTCAGAACACCTACGCGCCGCGCCGCGGCGCAATTGGATTTAGGGCAGTCAAATCCATCGAAATCGAACCGCCCTCAGCCCTCAGCGACACCCCCCCGATCCACAGGAACAATCCCCACACCCCTTTCCCCCAACCCCTGCCACCGACAAACCCACCCGATCACGCACCATCTCAGCCGTCCCACGCACCAATCGCAACACCTCTTCCCCCACCCCCAATTGACGCACCCTCAACGCGTAATACTCCTCCTCCGCAACCACCCCCAAAGCCACCGCCGCCGAAAACGCCGCCAGCTCACTCACCGCATCCAACGGAATCATCATGCCCCCATCCTCCCCATCGTGGTCGGACCACAGCAAGCTTTTGATCCGGAATGCATTAGCCCCTTTTCACCCCCCATTTTGAGGCCTATGGAACGCTTTTTGACCCAGAAAAGCGGTCCATACGCATTACGCCCCGCAGGTCCTCCCCCAAGAGCCTCCTCTATTTGCCGGGGCGTATTTGCCCCCTGAGCCAGCGGTGTGCTACGTATCCGCACCTCCAAACCAATGCAACTCAGATTCCCTCCCGGCAAGGTGCTCCTCCTCGGCATTTTTGCCCTCCCCGTGCTCGGGCACGGAATCCTAGCTTTTGAGACTGCCCGAGAGAAGATCCACGCCCGTAGAGTCTTGGTGCCCACCCGCCCATTCTCCGAACTACTCGTCGAATTCGGAAAACCCAAACAGATGTGGAATGGAACTGACAGTGTCCCCCGACGCTTTGAGGATGTGATCCCGGAATCCGGCCCCACCAACTGCCTGGTTTACCACTACGCGCGCGAGGGTCTACCTTACTGGGAGCATCCTTATGGCGATTGATCCTGACAGGAGCAACCTCGTGTGGGGCATTGTCACTCATCCCTGAAGCCGGTTCATCTCCTTGGACCGGTTGGAACCAGTGCGCCGATGGAGCACACTCCACCACTGGAGGTCAGAGGTGAGCTCGTCGTTTGCACATCCCCACCGTGAGTATAGACGGACAAGCCAGCAAGGAGGTCCGAGCAGAGTGTTGGGAAGTGGTGGCTGGGCCCGGAATCGAACCGGGGACACGAGGATTTTCAGTCCTCTGCTCTACCAACTGAGCTACCCAGCCTCGGTAGGAGCGGCGATTCAAAGCTCCATCGGCCTCTTTGGCAAGGCTAAATACACCCCGGTTCCTCCGGCAGACGACCGCGCCGCGCGCTTCGCGCTTCGCACAAAACCCTGAAGCCTCTATCCTCCACTCCCGTGACCCTGCAGCCAGATGCCACCCCGTCCAGCCCTGCCCCCGAGCAGGACCTCTGCCTCAACTGCGGCCTCTGCTGCAATGGCGTGCTCTTCCGCGATGTCGAACTGCAGGCCGAAGATAACCCCGCCCGTCTCGGCGAGCTCGGCCTGCCCCTCAAGATCCGCCGCACCAAGCCCACAAAAACTGCCCCCGCCACCACAATCATCTCCACCCCCCAACCCTGCCGCGGCCTGTTCGGCACTCGCTGCACCCTCTACGCCGAACGGCCGCTCCGCTGCCAGCAGTTTGATTGCGCCCTTCTACTCGAGGTCCGCGCCGGAAGGACCTCCACAGACCAGGCACTCCGGACCATCCGCACCACGCGCAAAGCCGCCGATAAAGTCCAGAAACTCCTCGCCGAACTCGGCGATACCGATACCCAAACCGCCCTCAGCCTGCGCTTCCAACGCACCCGTAAACGCCTGGAATCGACAGGCGGGGAAGACGACGACGAAGCCGCCATCTACGCCGACCTCACTCTCGCCGTCCACGACCTCCAGCATCGCCTCGCCAAATCGTTCTATCCATGACCTCCCCTGACAACTCATCCTCTGCTCATACACCCCTCTGGATGTCCATCGTTCTCACCGCCATGGCCGGCGGTATGGGCTGGGGCATCCGCGGCCAATACGGACACGAAACCGGCGCCATGATCGCCGGCGTCCTCGTCAGCCTCGTGCTCGTCATGCTCTATTGCCCCGACGCCCACGCCACCCACGCTGCCCGAGCAGCTGCATGGGGTGCCGTTGCCATCGGAATCGGCGGCTCCATGACCTATGGCCAAACCCTCGGCCTCACCCAAAACCCCGCCGTCATCGGCAATCCCAACGCCCTTGCCTGGGGACTCCTCGGATGCGCCATCAAGGGAAGCGCCTGGATCGGCTTCTCCGGACTCTTCCTCGGCATGGGCTTGGGTGGACTCCGCTACACACCCCGCGAACTCCTCGCCCTGCTCCTCGCACTCGTCGGCGTCTACTTCATCGGCGTCTGGTTGCTCAACGACCCCTTCGACCCAGCCAACCGCCGCCTCCCCTCCATCTACTTCTCTGCAACCTGGGACTGGGAGCCCAACGCCGAAAAACTCAAACCCCGTCGCGAAGTCTGGGGTGGCCTCTGGTTCGCCCTCATCGGCGCCCTCGCCTACCTCCGCTACTTCAAACAGGACCGACTCGCCACCCGCCTAGGCCTCTGGGCCATCCTCGGCGGCGCCATCGGCTTCCCCCTCGGACAAAGCCTCCAAGCCTTCCATGCCTGGAACCCGGAGCTTTTCAAAGCCGACTGGATCGCTCCGCTCGCCCAACACATGAACTGGTGGAACTGGATGGAAACCACCTTCGGCGCAACCTTCGGTGCCATCCTCGGGTGGGGATGCTGGGTCCACCGCCGTGATATCCACTCCCCCACCGAACCCTCCCAGCCCGCCATCAAAGCCCCCCTCGAAATCACCCTCCTCGTCCTCCACCTCACGCCACTCGTGATCTGTGGCTTATGGGATGTCCCGTCAGTCGAAATCTATCAGGAAATCGGACTCGTCCTTGCCATCATCCCCCTCATCGCCATCGCGGCCGGCAACTGGTGGCCTTGGTTCGCCCTGCTCCCCGTCACGCTCACCCCCATCGCCATCAAGACGCTCTACCAAACCACGCTGCAGGACCAGTACCTCCACCCCATTCCCGGATGGTTCTTCCTCCTCATCCTTCCACTCACGCTCTCGGTCCTCGCTGCGCTCTGGGCCCACCGCCAGGGAGAACGCAACCAAACCGCTTCCAAAACCCTCCCGCCACTCCTGCTCCTCACCGCCTGGACTTTCTTCTCCCTCAACTACGTCTTTTTCCACTTCCCCTGGCCCTGGGCCACCTGGACCAGCCGAACCCCCAATGGCCTCGCTTTCACGCTCTGCCTCCTCGGACTCTCCTTGGGAGCTTTCCGATCCTGGATCAAACCCAACCGCCCTCCTGCCCCCCAACCACTAGTCCAATCCTAAGCGGAAAAAACCCGTCGACACTTCCTCATGCTTGAACATCCCGTTCACGAATACCCCGGTCATAGGAACCTTGGTCCATGTCGAATGGGGCGTATCTGCCCGATATAAAACCCCCTGGGGAAAACTGCCCGGCCACATGACCTCGTTCCCCGCCGCCCCCGGCCGAATCACCAACTCAGGCACCGCCGCAGTCGTCGGCGCATACACGCGCACGTAATCTACCCGCATCTGCGCAGGAAAGACTGTCGATGCCGGCGGGGTCCCCGGCCAAATCCCACCCACCGCCAGGTTCAAAATCAAATAAAACGGATCGTCATATACCCACTCACCAACCGGAACCAACCGTTTCGCCAGCGTGAAATACTCGACGTTATCCAGGAACATCCTTATGGACGTCCGGTCCCACTCCACCGCGTAAAGATGAAAACCGTCGACAGAAACCTCCGCACTCAGGGTTTTTGAAGCCGTAAAGCCTTCCGTTCCATTGAAACTCGGCCCGTGCACCGAAGCATGAACGGTGGAGGGCTCGTGTCCCACATTCTCCATAATGTCGATCTCCCCGCAGTTCGGCCATCCAACGTCCGAAATGTTATCGCCCAACATCCAAAAAGCACTCCACAGACCCCGCCCCGTCGGCAGCTTGATCCGCGCTTCCATCCGCCCATGCGCCCAAGTCCGCAATCCCTGCGTCTTCAAGCGCGCGGAAGTATAATTCCAAGTCCCGTCCCAAACGGTATATTCTTCCTTCCGAGCCTCGATCAGCAAATGCCCCCCCTCCACCCGAGCGTTCTCCCGACGATCCCAAGTGTAATACTGCAGCTCCTGATTTCCCCAACCCCCGCCTCCCACATCATACGCCCACTTGATGCTGGAAGGGGCCGTCCCATCGCGCTGGTTGAATTCATCACTCCAAACCAAGTTCCACGCAGGGATCTCCTGCGCCCGCATCCCACTACCCATAACCACCAGGCACACCAGCCAAAGGAAACAGGGAAAACACCACACTCCCCCCCGGCTTAATCTCACTCGCAAAGTCATAGCTCACCTAATTAGCAACATTCAGACCAACTAAAACCTCAACCCGCACAGACCCCCCAAAAAAACCGCAACATGCCCAACTCCGGGACAGTTCGCCCACCCACAGGACAACTCACCCCCGCAGCAGAAGGATTACAAATACCCGAAAGCACACCACCTCCTACTCCGCCAATCCGTGCTGCAACGCGTAACGCGTCAACTCAACGTTCGTCCGCAACCCCATCTTGTCCGAAATCCGCCCGCGATAAGTCCCTATCGTCTTCTCACTCAACCCCAGGTCAGACGCAATCTCCTTCAGACTGCGACCCGCTACCAATAACCGCAAAACTTGCAGCTCCCGGGCCGATAAAGCCTCATGTGGAAAAGCCGCCACCTCCCCCCCCAACGTCCGCGCCAATGTCTCCGCCAAGCTCGCAGTCACATACTTCCCCCCTTCCAAGGCCTTGCTCACCGCCTTCAATAATTCGTCCGATGCCATCTGCTTGGTCAGATAACCCGCAGCCCCCAATCGAATCGCCCGCACCGCATAGTCCGCCTCCGGATAAACACTCAATACCACCACCGGCAAATCCGCCCGCAACTTCTTGATGTCCGCCAAAATCTCCAGCCCGCTCCGCCCCGGCAGGTTGATGTCCAATAACACCAGATCCCAAGTCTTCTCCACCAACAACGACATCGCCACCCGCGAATCCGCCGCCTCCCCAAAACGCCCGTCCGGATACGCCTCCAGCAACATGCCCCGCAACCCGCGACGCACAACCTCATGGTCATCAATGATCAGAAAACGCTTCATCCCACACGCTCACTCGCTGCTTGCAGCGGAAAATCCAACAATACCGTCGTCCCAGCTCCCGGAGCAGACTCAAACCGCAACTGCGCCCCCAATAACTTCGCCCGCTCCTGCATCCCCAAAATACCCAAGGACCTCACACCACCAATCTCCGCCAAAGCCATGCCTACTCCATCATCCTTGATCTGCAGCCTCGCGCTCCCCCCAGCCTCCCGTAACGTAACCTCCACCCGCTTGCCCCCCGCGTGCCGCGCCACGTTCGTCAAAGCTTCCTGGAAAATCCGAAACACCCCCGTGCGCACAGCCGGTGACAATACCTCCAAATGCTCCGGCAGCTCAGTCACAACCTCCACCCCCGCCAGCTTGCCAAACCGATCCAGCTCAAATTGCAGCGCATTCAGCAAACCCAATGAATCCAACATGTCCGGACGCAACTCCGCCGCTATCCTCCTCACACTGTCCATCACCTGATCCACCAAATCCACCGCCTCCACCACCCGCTCCAACATCAGGTTCGCCTCATCACAACCCGCCCCCGTAGTCAGCCGATCCTCCACCCACCGCAATTCCATCTTCAAACCAGTCAATAACTGCCCCAGCTGATCATGTATCTCCCGGGAAATCCGCGTCCGCTCCTCCTCCCGTAACGACTCCAACCGCCCGCTCAACGCACGCAACCGATCCCCCGATACCCGCAACTCCTCCTCAGCCCTCTTCCGCTCAGAAATATCCGCCATGCCCCCAATCACTCGAATCGGCTCTCCCGCCGCATCCCGCATCACATAAGCCCGATCCTCCACATCCACATAACGCCCGTCTCGCGCCCGAAACCGATACTGCTCCACCCATAGCTGCCGCCTCGAACGGGCCGCCTGCCGCAAACTCGTCACCACCCGCTCCTGATCCTCCGGATGCAACCGCTCAATCCACGCCTCAATCACCGCTCCCAGCTCACCCCGCACATACCCAAACAATTTCCCCCAACCATCACTCCGCCACACCCGGTTGTTCCTCAAATCCCAGTCCCACATCGCATCACTCGATGCCCGCGCCACCAACTCATACCGCTCAAAATTCTCGCGCGATACAAACTCCGCCGCCCGACGCGCCGTGTATGCCCGACGCAATACCAAATACAAAACCGCCCCCGTCGTCAGAACAAAGTTCACCCCCTTCGCCGTCACCCGCGCCGGAAAACTATCCTCCCCCGCCAGCCATACGTTGATGTACTGGTCGGAATACACGCTCCAAAGTGTCCCCAGCAAAAGATACAAGCCCGTCCACGCCAGCTCAGCACGCGGAAATACCTTCGCCGCCGCCCGCCGGAATCGAACCCTCGCACTCTGTGTCAAATCCATGTCACCCATCACAAAATCCACGCCATGCCAGCAACCCACATGACCTGTAGCGTAATCTAGCCACTCATCGTTCCGCGGGGAAGGACTCTTTCCAACCCCCTCCCACCAGCGAAAACTCCATACCCATCCCACCATCCGGGCCGCGTTGACGTCCCCCTCAGCCAAGTCTAAATTGAGCGCTCCATGACTGTTGCCACGCCAACTACCGAAACCGCAGGAGTGCGAACCCCAACACCCCCGGCGCGCCTGGATGAACTCTCACAGTCCATCCTCCAGCTCAAACAACAGCTCAATGCCGTCATCCTCGCCCATAATTACCAAGTCCCCGAAATCCAGGACCTCGCCGACTACGTGGGCGATTCCCTCGGCCTCGCCCAACAAGCCGCCAACACCAGCGCCGATGTCATCGTGTTCTGCGGCGTGCATTTCATGGCCGAAACCGCCAAAATCCTGAACCCCAACAAACTGGTCCTGCTCCCCGATCGCGACGCCGGCTGCAGCCTCGAAGAAAGCTGCCCCCCCGACCAGCTCCGCGCCCTGCAGGCCACTCGACCCGACTTCTACACCATCGCCTACATCAACTGCAGCGCAGAGGTGAAGGCCCTCAGCGATGTCATCTGCACCAGCGGCAACGCCAAAAAAATCGTCGAAGCCGCCCCCACCGATAAACCGATCCTCTTTGTCCCCGACGAAAACCTCGGCGCCTGGGTCACGGAGCAAACCGGCCGCCCCATGCAACTCTGGAAAGGCAACTGCTACGTCCACGTGGAATGGACCCACGCCGCCATCAGCCGTATCCGTGAACAACATCCCGACGCCCCGCTCGTCGCCCACCCCGAGTGCACCAAAGCCGTCCGCATGCTCGCCGATGAAGTCTGCTCCACGGAAAAAATGGTCACCTACTGCCGCAACAGCACCGCCTCCACTCTCATCATCGCCACCGAAGCCGGCATGCTCCACCGACTCAAGAAGCATTGCCCCGACAAGACCTTCATCGCCGCCCCCACGGAGAAGTGCGCCTGCAATGAATGCAAATACATGAAGTTGAATACGCTCGAGAAACTCCACGACTGCCTCCTCAAACGCTCACCCTCTGTCGAGATGCCAGCCGAGCTCCTCGAACGCGCCAAACTCCCCATCCAGCGCATGCTCGAAATCTCCGCATCCTAAGAAACTTCGTGCAAAACAACCCCCAGACCGCTAGAAAGCCCTGCTAATGGACCTGTTACCTTATTGGAAGTTGCAGCAGCGCCCCTTCGAAACCACGTGGGACACGCACTTTTTCTTCCAAAGCCGCGACCACGATGAAGCCCTCAGCCGCCTCGGCTTCCTCGTCGGCGAGCAAACAATGCTCATGGGTATGCTCACCGGTGAAATCGGCTGCGGTAAAACTCTCACCCGCGCCGTCTTTACCGACCGCCTAGACCCCCAACGCTTCCGCGTCGTCGTGCAGGAAAACTCCGCCTTCACCTTCACCGAAATGCTCGGAGCCATCGTCGCTAACCTCGACCCCGGCTCCGCCAACCTCGGCCCCTCCAAACACGCCCGCTATACCCGCCTCGAAAAAGTCGTCAATAAACTCCGCTCCGAAGGACGTCACCTCGTCCTCATCTTCGACGAAGCCCAGGAAATGTCCTCGGCCACCCTCAACGAACTCAAGCTGCTCTCCAACCTCAATGGAGCCGGTTTCAATTACCTCACCATCATCCTCGTCGGACAACCCGAGCTCCGCGAAATGGTCTCCAAACTCCCCGCCATCAACCAACGGATCAGCCTCCGCTTCCACCTCAACCCCCTGGATCAGGAAGAAACCGGCAACTACCTCCGCCACCGCCTCCGCGTGGCCGGCCACCCCACCGGTGACCTCTTCCCCGCCGATGCCGTGGAACGTGCCCACCAGGTCTCCCTCGGCATCCCCCGCGAAGTCAACCGCATCGCCAAACTCGCCCTCGAATTCGCCTGGGTCAAAGAACTCTCCAAGGTCTCGCTCGAAGCAGTCGAAGCCGTTATCCGTGACCTCGAACGCCATCAGAATCTACCCCGTTCCCTGCCGGCATAACGTCCCAGGAACCCGTACCCCAGCGGTAAACACTCCAAGGCCGCAGCCTGCCTCAACCACTTGGGGCATTGCTTTCCCTGCCATCCCACGGCAGAACGAAAGCCATGGCCACCCAGTCACGTCGACAATTCGCCCGTAATCTCGCTGCCGCCAGCGCCGTAACCGCCCTCAGCTCCTCCCGTATCCTCGGGGCCAATAACCGTGTCCGACTCGGCTTCATCGGCCTCGGCAACCGCGGCGACCAGGTGCTCGATGCCTTCCTGCCTCACAAGGATGCCGAAATCGTCGCGCTCTGCGACCTCAACCCGGACTACACCCGCTGGGCCGCCAGTAAAGTCTCCGGCACACCCCGGCAAACCGCCCGTTACCAAGACCTCCTCGACCGTAAAGACATCGATGCCGTCGTGATCTCCACCCCCGACCACTGGCACGCCCTCCAAACCATCCACGCCTGCCAGGCCCAAAAGGACGTCTACATCGAAAAGCCCCTCTCGCTCCGCATCCACGAAGGCAGCGCCATGGTCAAAGCCGTCCGCAAATACCAGCGCGTCTGCCAGGTCGGCATCCATCGACGATCCATCCCGGTCTGCCGCGAAGCCGCCGACCTCGTCCGCACCGGCGCCATCGGCAAAGTCACCGCAGCCCGTGCCTTCCATATCCAAAACGAATGGCCCCTCGGCATCAATAACCCCCCCGACACCACCCCTCCCGCCGGCTTCGATTGGAACGCCTGGCTCGGCCCCGCCCCCGAAGTCCCCTACAACCCCAACCGCACATTCTACCGCTTCCGCTGGTTCTATGATTACTCCGGCGGACAAGTCACCAACTTCGGCGTGCACTACCTCGATTTCATCCACTGGGCCCTCGATGCCCATGCCCCCACCCGCGTCACCACCCTCGGCGGAAAATTCAGCGGTATGCAGGATAACCGCGAAATCCCCGATACGCTCGAAGCCGTCTGGGAATACCCCGGCGGAACTCTCGTCACTTTCTCCCAGTTCAATGCCACCGCCGCCCCATGGAGCCTCCCCGGTTGCGAAGTCGAAATCCGCGGCACTCTCGGCACTCTCTACCTCTTCGGTAATGGCTACCAAATCATCCCCGATAATCTCCCCGCTGTTCCCTTCCCCGCACGAACACCCATCGATCGACCCGATGGCAACCGCTACTCCCAAGGCCGAAAAGCGCAGATCGAACCCCGCGAAAACCGCGGCTCCTCCACGTCCGATACCACCCACCACGCCCGCAACTTCCTCGACTGTATCCAGTCACGCAAAGACCCCAACTGCAGCATCGAAACCGGCCACCGCAGCACCTCCACCACGCTCCTCGCCAATATCGCCCACCAAACCCGATCAGTCATTGAATGGGACGCCCAAAAGGAACAAATCACCAACTCCCAGGAAGCCAATAACCTGCTGCACTATGCGTACCGCTCCCCCTACCAGCTTCCAGTCATCTGACCCCACTCCGCCACTTGCATCTCCCCCAAGCTAAAGGCACGGTGAGTATCGTCATGAACCTCCCGCTCCTCCTCCGGCCAATCCCCCTCTCCATCCTCTGCTGCACCTGGCTCACCGCAGCCCCACCCGCCAGCCCCCTCCGTATCGATACCTGGCCCCTGCAATCCCCCAACTGGAATAGCACCCGCGGCATCACCCCCTCCGCATCAGCCGAACTCACCCCCGCAGAAGGCCTCGCCGGCTCAGCTGCCCTCTTCTCTAAACCTAACCAGTTCGTAGAATACCCCGTCGTCGGTGCCAGCAGCTCCAACAACCTCCAGCCCGACTACGGAACGCTCCGACTCCTCTACCGCCCCTCCTGGACCACCCAGTCCGGCGGCCCCCAAAACACCGCCGTACTCGCCGAAATCCGCTTCGGCGATAACCGCGGCTTCTCTCTCCGCATCACCCCAAAAGGTAACACGCTCGAATGGGTCGAATTCCAAAACTCCAAGGAAACGACCCTCGCCAGCGGAACCGTGCATTGGACCGAAAACCAATGGGTCTACCTCACCGCCACTTACTCCTCCACCGACGGCATAAGTCTCTACGAAAACAGCAAATCCCTCGTCCGATCCGGAAATAAACCGAAAATCCCCAACCGGACAAAACGGGAATCCGTCCGCCTCCGCATCGGTAACGATGCCTCCGGCCAACACCCCGCCCTGGGCTCAATCGATGAAGTCGAAGTCTTCCATAGCCCCATCTCCGCCCTCGCACTCGAAGCTGAATTAACCTCCACCCTCTGGGCCGAAGCCGAGGATAAACCCGCAGCACTCCGACTCTGCTGGCGCGCCACCCCCGGCACAATCTTCACCCTGCGCCGCAGAACCTCCGGAGATTCCCAATGGAAAACCCTCGCCAGTAACCTCTCAGGATGGGAGTTCACCGATACCCAGATCACCCCCGGCCAACGCTACGATTACCTGCTCGCAAACCCCCAACCAGGAGCCCCCTACGCCAAACGTTACCTGCCCGCCGGGTACGCCATAGAACCACCCGCCGATCAAGGCAGAGCCCTCGTGCTCGTCGATGAAACCCAACGCAACGCCCTCTCGGAAGAACTGCGCCAGCTCAGTGAAGACCTCTCCCTCGAAGGCTGGACCACCGAAATCCAATCAGCCCCGCGTCATGTCGATGAAAACTGGTCGGCTAACCCACCGCTCATCGAAACCATCCGGCGCCAGGTCGAAGAAGCCTACCACCAACCCGGCCCGCCCCTGCGCGCACTCTACCTCCTCGGACACGTCGCCGTTCCCCATAGCGGATTCGTCGCCCCCGATGGCCACGCCAACCGACCCTTCCCCGTCGATGGCTACTACGGAGACGTCACACGCAAAACCAATGACTGGTCAGACACCAGAAACCTGCGCCCGGGCCCCACAAAACTATCCGGCCCCGCCCCCATCCCCAACCCTCCCAACAACGGCATCTTCGACCAACACATCTATCCCTCCCCCATCGAAGTCCCCGTAGGCAGAGTCGACTTCGCCAACCTCCCCAGCTTCACCGCCAAACCACCCGACGGCGTCGCTCCCCAAAGTGAAACCACCCTCCTCAAACGCTACCTCAGCAAAGCCCACCGCTACCGCCGCGGCGAACTCTCCTTCCTGCCACGCACCACATTCTTCCACCCTCCCCCCGTTCTGCCCGATCCCGAGGTCGCAGCCCAAGTCTCAGTCCGAAATGCCATCGCCTGGTTCGGCGATGAACCTGGCCTCATTGAAAACCTCGACCCCTTCCGCGCCGGACGTAACCACAGCTACCTCCTCGCCAGCCTCGCCGGCTT
The DNA here is from genome assembly GCA_046047235.1 of Verrucomicrobiota bacterium. Classification (GTDB taxonomy): domain Bacteria; phylum Verrucomicrobiota; class Verrucomicrobiia; order Limisphaerales; family JAHDYP01; genus JBMTVN01. The sequence goes on from JBJOII010000004.1 coordinate 41,009, forward strand.
CGGCGCACGAAATGCCATCGGCGCCTCCGGCCCCGCCAAATGGTCGACCGCCGACCTCGCCAACCCAGCCCTCGAACCCCAGGTCGCCATCTATGCCGTCGATGGCTCCTACCTCGGTGATTTCAACCTCGCCGCAAAACCGCTCCAGGATGTCTTCATCCGCGCCCTGATTGCCCAACAAAACTCCGGCCTCGTCTCCTTCTGGCAACGAACCCAAACCTCAAGCATCAGCTTCCAGGCCCTCGCCCTCGGTGACCCCATCGGCAAAGTCTGGTGGAGCTGGCTCCACCAAAACGATTTCCAGAACGGACTCGCCCACTTCGTCTCCACCATACAGTTCTCACTCCTCGGTGACCCCACTCTCCGCTTCCCCATCCTCCGCCCCGTGGAACAACTCACAACCCGCAAAGAGAACGACGGCGTCCACATCGAATGGCAGCCCAGCCTCGACCCCGAAGTCCGCTACCGCGTCTATCGCCGCAACACGGCAGAGACAACGCCTATACTCCTTACAACAGAACCCCTGCTCCAACCCGCCTTCACCGACCCCGCATCCCCAGCCACTCCCACCTACGAGGTCCACCCCGTCAGATTGACCCGCACCGGATGCGGCACTTTCTACAACACCGGCCCCGGCACAGCCGTCACACCCAACTGAACCACTGACGGATTATCGGTGCACGTGCGTCATTTATCCGTACTGCACTTCACACAACACCGCCACCGTAAGGATCTTGCCAGGTCAGAATTCCAGCGGGATCCGGATGATAATCGCCCCCATCACATCGCCAAACCGATAGTCCTTTCTCGGACTCTCCGGATGACTGTTGTGGCACTCAATGCAGGATGCACGGGATGCAATCTCAGGAAACACAGCAGTAAAATAGCTGCGGCCGCCCAGCGTCTCCTCCGTCATAAACGGCTCTCCCCCAGCCACGCTCACTTTCTCCAAGCCAATCTGCTCCACCTCAGTCTGCGGCGCAGCACTGGCCCGAATCGGCTGAAGTGACCTCAGGGTATAGGAGAACTCCGCCCCATGCTGCTGGATGCTCAGGTTGGCCCGACGCAACAACTCGGCGTGCGAGGGCTGGTCGACTTTCGAACCTGCCAACTCCGCCCCATCAACGACCTGCTGCTGATTGGCAGCAATCACGGCATGCAACGATTCAGCCATCTTGCGCAAGCTAACGGTCTGCAGCTTGTGAGTCTTCTCGTCAGCAGCAGATGAACTGTTGGTCCACAGGGCAAAAAGAGCCAGCACCAGACTCCAAAGACCAATGCCAAGACTCCATGCTAGGAAACGTGTCTTCATGAACGGGGTTCTGTAACGGTTAACACCTGGTCGATCTCAGGTTGTTCAATGACCTGACGGATTCCGCTGGGCCACAGGATCTCAATCCGGTCGATGGCCGACCGCTTGCCCAGTCCAAAATGAACCCGCGCATCCGATTGCATCAGGAAACCCACCGGACACTGCGCCTCAGAGCGCAGAACCAGATCGCCACTCACCAAAGTCAGAAGCGCACCATAGCCGCTCCGGTTGCTGCGCACCCCCTCCAGCCGAAGCTTAATCCAGTGATTCTCATCCAGAGCCCTGTTGCGCAAGAGCACCGCCCGATCAGCCAACGCCGTCAAAACCAAATCCAGCCGCCCGTCATTGTCATAGTCCAGAACCGCATTTCCACGACCGTTGTAGGCAGTCCCGAAAAATGCACCCGCCCGCTGACTGGCATCACTGAAGTGCGCCCTCCCGTTGTTCTCCAACAACAGGCTGATCGAACCCGGCAAAACAAAAGCCGAACCATTCACCACCGCAATGTCCGCATCCGCATCATTGTCGTAATCCAGGAACACCCCGCCCCATCCCACATGCTCCTGCGTCAGCCTCCCCAAGCCCGATGCCCACATCCGGTCAGCATACAAACCCTGCTCCTCACGCAGATAAAGCGACCCGTAGCCAAGCCGCGTCACAAAGATGTCCGGCAACCCGTTGCCATCCGCGTCCGCCACCGCCGCATTCATTGACCCCGGAGCTTCGCCAATCGAATTGAAAGCCACACCCACCGCCATTCCCACGTCCTTGAAATGTCCACGACCATCATTGATCCATAGACCATTCGGCGTGTCGTCGTTGGAAATATAAAGGTCCGTGTCTCCGTCACGATCTGCGTCCAAGGCCGATACCGACATCCCCCGGTGCTGCGGAGCGTAGAGGCCAACCTCACGGGTCACGTCCTTGAAGGTTCCATCACCCTGGTTCCGGTAAAACACATCCGCTTCCCCCGGATAAGCCAACGGCCCCGGATATGCCCCGGGGTTCTGCTCCGATTCCGCCTCAGGCTTGTAAGTGAGATAATTGCAAATATAGAGATCCAAATACCCGTCCCGATCGGCATCCAGAAACACCGCTGAAATTCCCGCACCCTCATGCCCCACGCCCGCCGAGCCAGTCACATCCTCAAAGGTGCCGTCACCCCGGTTGCGCAACAGCTGGTTGCGCCCCAGATTGGCGATGAACAGGTCAGTAAAACCGTCGTTGTCAAAATCACCTGTCGCCGCCGCACCCCCGAAACCATAACCTCCCACACCCGCCCGCTCGGTCACATCCTCAAAGGTGCCATCCCCCTGGTTCCTGAACAACCGGTTGGGCTCCCGCGTAGCACACATCCCCTTCTTCGTCACCCCTTCCTTCGGCCCCCAGTTCAGCAAATAGACATCCACCCAACCGTCGTTGTCGTAATCAAACACCGCCCCACCCGCCCCGTTCGATAAAATGATGTTCGCGATGCGGTCATGGCAAAACTGCGGAACAAAATGCAGCCCCGCCTTTGCCGTGCTGTCCTCGAATAAGTCCTTCGCGCCAGCTTGAATGGTTGGCGTCACTGCCTGGCCAGCACAGAGAGCTGTGGACAAGGCCATCAGCGCAGTCAAAGCGGGAAGTCCGGCTCCTGTGGAACACCCGTTCGACCGCCGGAAATAGGTTAGTCCAATCATAGGAATCAAAGGCCGATTCAAAGTCGTGCACCTGGGAACGTCAACCCCGTAGCAAACACGAATGCCTCCGGTCCAATGACACCAGGTCTCCTCATGCAACGGGACCACCCCCGGACTCAGCCTGGCGCATGGACCATCGCCGCTAGCCCAACTCGAAGGTCGTAACGCCGTAGATCCAGTCGAGACGCACCTGCGGCGCCGGACCGGTATACATGCGAGCAGTCGCAAACACTTCCTGCATGCCGTACTGGCGCACCAGTTCCATGGCCTGCTGGTTGGGCTCGGCAATGTCCAGGACAAACGGATCACCCACGGCAATCCGCCCCACCAACCCGCGAAAGATAGCCTCAGCAGTATATGCGTCCCGGGCAAAGAGCGGCCCGATTTTCCACCCCCGAAAGCACCGCCTGATCACCCCATAGCCAAGCAGCGACTCCGGCTCCCGTTCATCAATGCACGCCAGCGAATGCGCACCGGACTGATGAATCCACGCGTGCAAAAATGTATGCCGGTGAGCCGGAAAACAGCGGTGATCAAGATCATGCAGGCTGGCGCAAGGCACAGCGCGCGCATCCACCAGATCAAACCCCGCTGCCCAGTCGTCCCCGGTCTTCACGCCCTCATAGCGCGCGTTCCGATACGCATACTCGCGCCCAATCCGCTTATACTTCTCCACGTTCTCCAACACCCCATCCCCACCCTGAACGCAACCCTCCAAATATCGACGGGCATGCTCATGAATCGCCAGCCCATAACCCTGCCCCCGAAACTCCTCCCGCACGATATAGCACCCCAAAAATCCGAAGCCCTCGTCATAACGTACAGCGCTCACGGTGGCGATCGGTTCCCCGTCCAGCTCGCCAATGAAAAAGCCGCCAGGATCAGCAGTCAAAAAAGTCTCCGCATCGTGAAGCCCCGGATTCCAGCCCGCTTCCCTCATCCAGGGAATGCAGGTCGCAGCAAGATCGACACCCGTCATGTTCCGGATGCGGTAGCGCCCGGATTCCAAATGCAAAGCCGCTGTTGAGTTCCCCTCAAGTCGCTTCATGTGCCCTAGATATAGTCTCGCTGCAACAGTTGCGCGACCCCCGCATCCAGCTGCTCTCTCCGGCGGACAGCATCAAAACGCTGCAGGAGATCCTCCGGACGAACCCGGGCCCGCTCCACGCCTTGGAGATCATGGAGGATGCTTCCCCGATGCATCATGATAATGCGGTCCCCCAAATGCACGGCCTGCTGCATGGAATGTGTCACCATCAGCGTGGTCAACTTGTCGCGTTGGATGATCTCGTGCGTAAGCCGGATAACCTGATCGGCACTTTTGGGATCCAGAGCCGCTGTATGCTCGTCCAGCAAGAGCAGGTCAGGCTTCAGCCACGAAGCCATCAACAGGGTGAGCGCCTGACGCTGCCCCCCGGATAAACTGCCAATCGCATTGTCGATCCGATCCTCCAATCCCATGTTCAACGATCGAATACGGTCACGAATCTCGCTCTTCAGCCGTGAGCTCAAAGCCCAGCCGAGCGTTCGCGGTCGGCCGCGTCGTGTAGCCAGTGCAAGGTTCTCGGCAATGGTCATGCTGGGAGCCGTGCCGCTGAAAGGGTTCTGGAATACACGCCCGATGAGTTTCGCACGCTGATGCTCAGACCAACGGGTAATATCATGGTCAGCCAGCTGGATCGTTCCGGAATCAACCAGAAAGGTCCCCGCAACCGCGTTCAGCAAGGTGGATTTGCCCGAGCCATTGGTGCCGATGATGATGAGAAAGGAACTGCGTTCCAGTTTGAGCGTAACCCCGCGAAGCGCCCGCACCTCGTTCTGCGTGCCCGGGTTGAAGGTCTTGATGATCTGTTGAAGGTCAAGCATGTCAGGCAACCTTGGTAGAACGTCGGGCAGAAGATTGCAGGCGCCGGATCAGGGCAGGAGCCACGAGCGCCACAAAAACAAATCCCGCCGTAATCAGTTTCAGGTCGTTCGGGTTCAACCCCCACCTGAGAGCAATGGCCACCAGAAGGCGGAAGAGCAACGACCCCATCACGGCACCCGTAATCAGCAACCCCACCCGGCTGGAACCCACCAACGCTTCGCCGATGATCACGCTGGCCAGCCCCCAAACCACCATGCCAATGCCCATCTGCACGTCGGCAAATCCCTGATACTGCGCCAACAACGCTCCGCCCAACGCAATCAGACCGTTGGAAAGCGCCAGCCCGAGGATCAGAATAAAGTCCACGCTGACTCCTAGAGCACGAATCATCTGGGGGTTGTCTCCCGTGGCCCGCATGGCAACCCCAAGGTCCGTTCTGAAAAAGACGTAGAGTGCCCCCCCCAATAGCACCACCACCAATAACGCAGTAAACAGCATCGCCAGATCACGAACGGCCACCTCCCAGCCAAACAGCTGGACATAGTCACCCATATGGAAAGCCCGCGCAACGAGGCTCTCAGCCTGCGTGGCCAAGGTGGTTTGACTCATCAGGGGAATGTTGCTCTTCCCCATGATGCGCAGGTTCACCGAATACAACGCGGTCATCACCAGAATACCGCTGAGCAGGCCGTTGATCTTAAACTTGGTGTGAAGCGTACCCGTAAGCATCCCGGCAACCAGCCCGGCAAAAAAGCCGGCGGCAGTCGCAGGTATAGGGGACCATCCATGGACCAGCAGCGTCGCCGTCACAGCCGCCCCCAAAGTGAAGGAACCGTCAGCAGTAATGTCCGGGAAGTTAAAGATGCGAAAGCTCAGGTAAACCCCCAACGCAAGTAGCGCGAGGATCAGGCCAATTGTGGTTGCACCTAAAAGGAGGGTCATGGCGGATTCAGTCGTTCTTGGTCGGCTCAGAGATGTGGAAAGGACTCACCCAACAGGCGCCCCGCATCAAGTCGGTTTCTCCCACACCCTCAAACTGGCGATCGTCCGCCATCAAGTGCAGCACGGAACCGGCAGACTCACTGGCCAGCAGGTTCGATACTGCATCCCTCAGCACGATCCGGCCCTTCGGAATCGGCCGGTAAGGAAATACCGCAGCATGAAAATGGCCGAGCGCTTCTGTCCCTGGTCCCACCTTCCGCAGATACGGTTCCAAATCAGATGACGGCTGAGTAGCCGCAACCCCCGCGACGAGAAGCAGGTTGCGTTCACTCGATCTCTCCGTCGTGAATGCCAGCCACTCTCGCACCTCCGGAAACTCTAAAATGGGTTGCCCGGCCGCCAGCGTAGGTGAACGCTGCAGGGCCGCCCCCACAACACCCGCGCTCTCAGCCAAAATAACGAAGCCGCACCCGGCCTGGCCCGTGCGGGACAGCGCAATATCCACCAGCCCTGAAAGGCTCAGCACCCCACGTTGGGACCGCGACGCCTCAAATCGGATCAGCCTGCCGAAGGCCCCTTGCGCAGAGAGCCCATAAAGTAGATCCAGCCGCGGCACCAGTTTCCCCTCCGCAACCTGGTGGTCCGGAACACTGCTGCCATCCGTCGGCATCGTCACCGCATGCCCGGCAATGGCAAGCGACTCCCCAAAGCGGACCTCACGATCACCTGGAGCAGAAGCAAACGCCCCCAGCCCCACGGCCAGAAGATCTCCAGCACACGAAAGGGTATGGATGGAGTCAGCAACCAGCCCCCCTAACGCAAGCGCCCCCGGATCACCATGCAAACTCAGGCCCAGCTCAGCATCCCGATCCAAATCATACTCCTGAAATTGGCTGCCTTCCTGATCCCATTCCTTCGTCGCCAGGCAACTGGTTTCCGCCCCATCCTCCGGCTCTCGCTCGGCAACAAGCATCGAGGCTAACCCCGAAAGCTCCAGCACCTCGACCACGGCCGGCACGGGACGAATAACGCAAAGCTGCCCACGCGCAGCTGCAAGCTCCTTATACGCACCCAGAAGCACCCGCAGCCCGGCCGAACTCAGATAGCTCACCCCCCTGAAGTCCAGATCGATCTGATGATGCCCTGCGCGAATCGCGCTCTCTATCGAACGCCCCACGTGGTCCGCCCAGTTCGCATCCAAACGCCCATCCAGGACGAGCTCGTGTATACCATTCTTATCTCGGGCAGTGATTTGCATGGCGGATCAGCGGCTGGGAGTTTGTTGTGCAATTAGATCCTTGGGAAAGGTCAGGCCAAGCTGCTGCGCCTTGCTCATGTTAAGCCAAACCGTCTCTTCAGAGACATTCTCGATGGGTATCTCGGCGGGGCTTTCACCGCACAGCACCCGGGCTGCCGGCATGGCTGCGGCAACGCCTGGCTGATAAAAGCCCAACCCGATGCACGCTAGGGCGCCGCGCTCAGCTACCTCAGGTTCATCCACAAAAAGCGGAAGGCGTCCATCTGCCGCCACCTTCAAAACCGCGTCAAACCCCTGCCGAACCGTATTGTCACTCTGAATGTAAAGGGCGTCGACTTTACGGCTGGCTAAAGCCCGCCCCGCCTCCAGTATCTCAGCCGAATTGGCAACGCTGACCTCTTCCAGTTTGATTCCCGCCTGCATGAATAGGTCTCGGGCCACCCCCACAACCTTAACTGAATTCACCTCAGAGGCATTGTAGATGGTTCCCACCGAGCGAACTCCGGGGAGCACAGACCGGATGGCGTCCACCATGGCCTGAACCGGGGGGAACGAGCCGATACCGGTGACGAAGGGCAGGTGGTTGGTGAAGGATTGCCCCACTCCCGCCGCTATTGGATCAGAACAACCCGTGAAAACGGTCGGCTTTTGCCGAATGATGCTGCACGCAGCAGAAATGACCGGCGTGCTGATAGGCACAATGAGATCCACATCCGACGCTTCGAGGTTCTGGATCATGCCCGGAATGTTGGCGATCTCACCCTGAGCATGGGTTGAACGAATCTCAAGGTTCCGCCCTTCCACGAAACCAAGCTCGCGCAGCCCGTCTACAAGACCCTTGCGGCACAGGTCTGCCGCCTCATCCGGGGCAAAGTAAGCCACTGCAATTTTGTAAGTTCGTCCAGCCCGTGGTGTAGGTTTGATCTCCCGCTTCCCGGAAGCCGACATCACGGACAAGTTAGTGGCAGTAGCTGTGATAAACCCGTCTGCTTGATCACGCAGGTCAGCAGGGATCTCCCACTTGTCCTTCAAACCCGCCAAAACGGTTTCATTATATAAGAACATGCTTGGCACATAATTATCGATCGGCACCAGCGCAGGGTCCTTACCATCCAGAATGTCCGCAGCCATGTCGCCGGTGTGCTCACCAATCCGCACGTAGTTGGCCCCCAGATCAAAGAGCGACCCGAGCTGGACCTGACCGGGAGTCGATGAAAAAGCCGGAATACGAGCTCGCTTACACGCGGCGATGACTTGGTGAGAAGCTACAATCACCGTGACATCCCCCGTCATCAGGATGCACTCCGCTCCCCGACCAATCACGGCGTTGGCCGCCTCAAGCACCCCCGAGCTGTTGTCCACGGTCGTATCAATCACTTGCAACCCCAGCTCACCACACACCTCCCGCACGAGTTTGGTCTGTGCAACGGAATTCGCCTCAGCCGCGTTCCACACCAGACCGATCTTCTTGAGCTGCGAACGCATCTGCAGGGCCGTCTCCAGGATGCGTCTGATAGGTTGAATACAGCCGGAACCAACCAGATAGGGAGGGTGCATAAGATGGTTGGTCGCTGAAATTCCCACTCCGGCCGAGTAAGGGTCGGAAACCAGACCAAAAACATGCGGAGTCCGCGCCCCGGTCTGATTGGCGTTGGCTACGGTCTGAAGTGAAACCGTGCTGAGCGTGATCAGCATGTCAAACGACCCGTTAGATACCTCCTTCGCAATCGCGTTCGCCGTGCCAATATCCCCCTCGGGATTAAATCGCTGAATCCGCAACCGCCCCCCATCCCTGTAACCGCGGGCCGCCAGCGCCGTAAGCACTCCCTCAGCACCCTGTTCCAATACCTCAATGGAGGCATGCTGAACCATCGCCACTTTGACCACAGCCTTCGAAGACATCGCCTCACCTTTACCGGCGTTGCGCGACCCGCGGTCGGTGTAAAGCAATACCCCGGAGGCAAACAGCAGCAGCACAATGCCAAGCGATAGTTTTTTTAATGTATCCACCATGAACGCTGTCATCCCGTCCAGACCCCAGCCAACGCATCCCATACCGCCGTAGAATTCGACCTGAGAAAACCGCCTGAGAGCCAGACAACAGGACCCCATAGTGCGCGATCGGCGAACAGGGTGATATAGGACAGTTGCATGGTCTGAAGCTGCGCACCCCGCCCCTTCCCACCAGAAATCACCCCTCACCTCGTCGAACCCAATGCCGAAAGCCTGTTCCGGACAATGAAGGAAATAAAAAATGGTCGGAGCGACAGGATTCGAACCTGCGACATCCAGCTCCCAAAGCTGGCGCTCTACCAGGCTGAGCTACGCTCCGACTAGAGGCGGGGGATTATGGAGGAAGCCCGCACGGCTGCAATGCCCAAATTGCATCGACGAAAGAAATCGGCATCCTGCCTGCTCTAATGCCCGCTGTTCGGAAGGACGCATAGATATGGCAACCAAGAAATGGATTCCAACGATGATCAGGGGACGAGGGCTAAAGACCATCAACGCCCTTCCCCCCCTGCCCGCAAAACCCCAAATGTCCTTGATAGGCAGGCTGTCTGAACCGCTCAAACGCCCCGTCTACCGCAAATTAACCGGCCCCGTCTGGCATGTACCCGGCTTCGCCCAGCTCTCAGCCCTCCAGTCCATGACCCCCAAAACCCAGAGCGACGAAGCCAAAGGCTGAGCCGCTCCCTACCCACCCCATTTCAGGACACTGTCCTCTCCGAATACAGCACCGCCCTCAGCCCTCAGCCCTCAGCCCTCAGCCCTCAGCGCTCTGCGCTTACCGCTTCCCGCTTCCCGCTTCCCGCTTCCCGCTCACCGCTTCCCGCTCACCGCTTCGCGCTACGCGCTCACCGGCTCAAGAAACCGCATCAGGGAATCCCCGTGCTTCAGGCATCGCCTCTCCTTCCACCGATCCTCCGGTAGACTGAGCGTGTCCCGCCGCGAATGCCCCAGCACAAACAACCCACCCGGTGCCAACAACCCGGGCAATTGCACCTCATCCAAAAGCTTCTGGGCATCGGACTCGGAACGCTTCCCGACATTCTTCATCCCGTAAGGTGGATCAGCGAAGATCAGGTCGAATTTGGCTCCACTCTGTGCGAGTTGGTGCACGGCCGCGTAGGCATCCTGAACCCGCACCTGCAATAAGGACGCCTCCAAACCCGACTGACGCAGGTTGTCGCGAATGTAGCCTGCGTGACGTGAGGACAGCTCAACACAAAGCGCCTGCCTCGCACCACGGCTCAGTGACTCGAGACTGAGAGCTCCCGTCCCGGCAAACAACTCCAACACTGACGCCTCCAGCACCCGCTCGCCAAGGCTGTTGAAAATAGCCTGCCGCACCAGGTCAGGAGTGGGACGCACTGCCAAACCCTTGGGCACCTTCAACGTCCTGCCTCCCGCCGCTCCGCCAATAATTCGCATGGCGAAACCCTACGACCACGACTGCAGCTCAGGCGAGCCGCCAGTTTGAACCGAAAAATTCCGACCGAAAAACAAACGTGAAGACCCAACGGCCAAAAACAAATACGGATTCTGGGGACACCTGTCCCCAGAATCCGTAGCGCAAAAACCGACAACCGCGATGCTTTGAACCCAATACCCCGACCTAATAAGCCCGGCTGGTGGTCCGCTCCTGCAACCAAATCATGTCCCGGTTGTTCGCTGACGGAATGTTCAACTGCAGCTCAACGTTCTTCTTCATTGGCGGGGTCGTCCTCCCATCCACCCACTTGCGAATCTCCGAATGGCCGTCGGCAAAATTCAACCCGCCCGCCCCGTTGTGATAACTCGCAGGGTAATCCACCAACATGATCGATCCCGCATTGTTCGGATACCCCGTCATGTCCACCACGAAGAAACCATCGTTAATGCTGTCCTCACGCTCGTCAATCAACAGCCAGTTTCCCGCCGGGCCCGGATCAGTCATGTCCGAGGTCTTGCGGATAATCCGCCACTCCGTGCGACCATTCCATGCCGCCCCCGGTGTGTTCATCCAGTTGTTCATCGACATACTGCGCACCCGCGGCAGCTTGCTCGCCATGTCCAGCGACTTGTCAGCCGGACAACGCCACACCGCAAGTGAGTCCAAATACGGCTGAATGTGACTCCGCTCCAGATACAGCGTGTTGGTGTTGTCCGAAGCCGAAGGTAGATCCATCCACCCCGCACACCAGGTGTTCGGGTAATGCTTGTCACCCGACCGGAAGTTCCCCTGGTCATTCCCTCCGTTCGGCGGAACCTTCTCTTCGTTGTCCAAGGTATACATGGTCCACGCCAACCCCATCTGCTTCAGGTTGTTCAGGCACATTATACCCTGAGCCTTGCTCTTCGCCTTGGCCAGTGCCGGCAAAAGCATGCCAGCCAAGATGGCAATAATCGCGATCACCACCAGCAGCTCGATGAGCGTAAAAGCCTTCCCGTGAGTAGACCGATAAACAAGACGATGAATCTGCATAAGCGGAACAACTTGAATGTGTAAGCATGCTTAAACCACATCTCTCCGCCTCGCGTCACTGGGCTTTTGAGGGCACATGCCCCCCGCCAAACAAAAACGGCGACCCGGTTCTCAGGTCGCCGTCGAGAAGAGAAAAGATTCGACAGGGTCTTATAGACCGCGGCCGATCATATACTTCAACAATTCCGAAACGCGGCAGCTGTAACCCCATTCGTTGTCATACCAGCTGACCAGCTTGAAGAAGCGGTTGTTCAGCTCAATGCCGGAACCCGCATCGTAGATCGAAGAGTTGGCGCAGTGGATGAAATCACTGCTCACCACTTCATCCTCAGTGTAGGCGAGAATGCCCTTCATGTAGGTCTCGCTCGCCTTCTTCATGGCCGCGGAAATCTCAGCATAGCTGGTTTCCTTGACAGTGCGGACGGTGAGATCAACCACGGAAACGGTCGGGGTCGGCACCCGGAACGCCATGCCCGTCAGTTTGCCCTTCACCTCAGGCAACACCAACCCGACAGCCTTGGCAGCACCAGTGGTGGAAGGAATCAGGTTCAGCGCCGCAGTACGGCCACCCTTCCAGTCCTTCTTGCTCGGACCGTCCACCGTCTTCTGCGTCGCAGTGTAGGAATGCACCGTGGTCATCAAACCTTCCTCAATGCCAAAACCTTCCTTCAGCAACACATGCACAACCGGCGCCAAACAGTTCGTGGTGCAGGAGGCGTTCGACACAATCTGATGCTTGGCAGGATCGTAAGTCTCGTGGTTGACACCCATCACCAACGTCGGGCAGTCACCCTTCGCCGGAGCAGAAATGATCACGCGCTTGGCGCCAGCGGTGATGTGGCCCTGGGCCTTCTCGACCTGGGTGAACAGACCGGTGGACTCAATGACAACATCCACACCCATCGCTGCCCAAGGCAGACCAGAAGGATCCTTGGCGCTGACCACCTGGATGTCCTGGCCATTCACCACCAACACATCATCCTCAGCCTTGTCAGCAGCGGATTTCTTGGAGCTCACCGTGCCATTGAAGCGGCCCTGGGTGCTGTCATACTTCAACAGGTAAGCCAGGTTGTCCGCGGGGACAATGTCGCCCACCGCCACAACAACCACGTCTTTACCCACAAGCCCCTGCTCCACCATGGCGCGGAACACCAGCCGGCCAATCCGGCCAAAACCGTTAATCGCTACTTTCACTGGCATAGTTTCTGGTCCTTTTCCTAATAACAGATGATTTCAGTCCAAACCGAACAGGCATGTTATCGGGGCAGTGGAGACCGTCAACAGCATTCCCCACCCCTTCGACACGGTATTTGCTGAATTCATGCTTTTGACAAGTTGCCGTGTCAGACGGATGGTAGGCTTCGTCATGAATGCGGTCACCGACCCCGGTCAAGTCAGGCCACCCGCGGTGGCGGGACGCTTCTATCCTGCTCAGGCCAAAGCACTTGAATCAGAAGTTGACTGCCTGCTGGCAGAGGCCGAAACCACAGCCATCGCCCAGCCCAAAGCCCTCATCGCCCCACACGCGGGCTACCTCTTCTCAGGCCCCATCGCCGGAACCGCCTTCTCCACCTGGACCAGCTCCCGCCAACACATCGAACGGGTTGTCCTCATCGGCCCCTCCCATTACCACAACTTCCCAGGTATCTGCGTCAGTTCAGCCCACGCCTTCGGCGTTCCCGGCGGTCCAGTAACCGTCGACCGCGACGCCGTCCAACAGCTTACCCGCCGCGGCCTGGTCAAAATCAATGATGCCGCCCACGCACCAGAACACGCACTGGAGGTGGAACTCCCGTTCCTGCAAGCTCAACTACCTGATTTCCAAATAGTTCCACTCCTCGTAGGCCAGGCCCCCGGCAAACAGGTCGCCGAAGTCCTCGATGCCGTCTGGGGCGGCACCGAAACGGTGGTGGTCGTCAGCTCCGACCTCAGCCATTACCTCGATTACGCCAGTGCCCGTGAAATGGACGGCGAAACCCGGGTCGCCATCGAGGAACTCAACCCCGACCCCATCGACGAAACACACGCCTGCGGCTCGAAGGCCATTCAGGGCCTGCTGGAGATCGCCAAACATCGACAACTGGAGGTCTCTACCCTGGACCTGAGGAATTCCGGCGACACCGCCGGCCCCCGGGACCAGGTCGTCGGATACGGAGCCTGGGCTTTCACTTGCACCGCACCCTAAGCACCCCCACCCTACCGGCGGTCGTGCCCACACTCCATATCCAGAACCTCCAGAAACGCTTCCGCAGCCCCAACGGAGACAATCACCTCATCCTCGACCTGCCGGAACTGAAACTGGAACCAGCCGAGCAAATCGCCCTCCGCGGCGAAAGCGGCTCCGGTAAATCAACGCTCCTTCACCTTATCGCCGGCATCCTCGCCCCGGATCAGGGCTCCATCCAAATCCAGGGACACGACATCACAACGCTGCCCGAAGCCGACCGCGACCGGTTCCGCGCACGCCACCTCGGCATCGTCTTCCAGACATTTAACCTGCTCCAGGGACTCACCGTCCTCGAAAATGTCCTTCTCGGCATGACCTTCGGCGACTCCAAACCCAACCCCACGAACGCCAAAGACCTCCTGCACCGCATGGGACTCTCCCACCGGCTCCACCATCACCCCCGACAACTCTCCAGCGGCCAACAACAACGCGTCGCCGTCGCCCGCGCTCTCGCCGGCCAACCTTCCCTCGTGCTCGCCGATGAACCCACCGGCAACCTGGACCCGCGCAACGCCTCGGAGGTGATCCAACTCCTCCAGACCACCTGCCGCGAAACCGGAGCCGCACTCCTGCTCGTCAGCCACGACCCCGCCGTGCTCAACGGCTTCGAACAAGTCGAGAATTTCGCCGAAATCAACCGGGCCCTGACCCGAGCAACGGAGGCACCCCAATGACCCTCCCCCTCCTCGTCCGCCGAAGCCTCCGGCAACATGCCTTTTCCTCCGCCGTCTGCATCCTCGCCATCGCCCTCGCAGGAGCCCTGCTCATGACGGTCTGGAGCCTCAAAACCAGCGCTCGCCAGGCCTTCGAACGCACCAGCAGCGGCTATGACGCCGTCCTCGGCGCCAGAGGATCCAAACTGCAACTCGTCCTCAATGGCCTGTTCTTTATGGATGAATCGCCCGGCACCGTCCCCGCCGCCGACTGGCACAGCCTCCAATCCCACCCCGCCATCCAAGCCGCTATCCCCATCGCCATGGGCGATAATTACCAGGGCTTCCGCATCGTCGGCACCACCACCAACTACTTCACCGACGTTCCCTACGCCCCCAACCGCACCCATCATGTCGCAACCCCGGGCAGACTCTTCGACCCTACCCTCCGCGAAGTCGTCGCCGGCAGCGTCGCCGCCCACCAACTCCACCTCCAGCGGGGAGACCGCATACGCCCCTACCACGGACTCAATTTCGACCCCGACCACGAACACGAGGAAGAATATCTCGTTGTCGGCGTCCTCGAACCCTCCAACACACCAGCCGATCGCGTGCTCTGGATCCCCCTCGCCGGAGTGCAGCACATGGACGGACATGACCCCGCCAGAGCCCAAGAGCTCAGCGCCGTGCTCGTGCGCTTCAAACCTGACCGCATGGTCGCCGGACAACAGCTCGACCGACAATACAACCGCGACGACACCCGTCTCACCTTCGCCTGGCCTGCCGCACAAATCGTTGCCCGACTCCTCGAACGCGTCGCCTGGATGGAACGCCTCCTGATTCTCGTGGCCTGGCTCGTTGCCGCCGTCGCCACTGCCACCATCCTGGTCACACTCTACGGCTCGCTGAACGAACGCCGACGCGACCTCGCCATCCTCCGCACCCTCGGCGCCCATCGCAGAACGGTGTTCGGGTTGCTCGTGCTCGAGGCCGCCGCAATCTCGCTCTGCGGCGTGGTGCTCTCCACCGCATTCCACCTGGGAATCCACAGCGCCGTATCCTCACTCGTGCGCAACCAAACCGGAATGACACTTGAACTCGGCACCGGCCTCACCGGACTGGCAGCCATCGCCCTCGGGATGCTCTGCCTCGGCACCGCCGCAGGCCTGATCCCCGCCATCAAAGCCTACCGCGAAGATGTAGCCGCCAACCTCAGCCCGCTATCGTAACCGGGAACTGGAACCTCGGGAGTATTTAAGTCACGCGTTGGTGTCTCCAAGCGCCAGTCCTGAAACACCGCTCCGGAGGGCGCGGGTAAACAAACCTCGGACGCGGCCACCCACACCCGAATCACGCGATAAAGCTGTAGTCGTAGGGCTTGCGCATCTCCCGGGCCACCCAGCGATTCCCCTCCGCAGCACCCTCCCCAACAAATTGCTCCGCCACCGGATCCCAACGGAGCTTCCGCCCCAACCGCATCGCAATCACCCCAAGATGACACAGTGAAGCCGACCGATGCCCCACTTCCACATGGCAAATGGGATCCTTCCTCGATCTCACACACTCAAAGAAATTCCCCATATGATCGCCGCTCACCTCCAGCCGCAACGCATCCTCCGGCAGTGGGGTGGTCAATAACGCATCGTCACTCACCTGGATATCGCCCCGGGTCACCCACACCCAGCCCTCGCTCCCAATAAAGCGCACCCCGTTCCGCTGCCCCTCCTCCCGCACCACTCCCCCAAAAATCGAGTCGTCCGCGGTGGTCTTCACGCGATGCCGCACCCCGTTCGCATAGGTAAACTGCACATCATACTCACTGTAGGCCGTATACCCCCCCGGCACCGGCTCCACGAGCGGCCGCCCCTCAATCTCCGTCGGCCCCTCCAACCCCACCGCCCAGCGCGCAATATCGTTATGGTGCGCACCCCAGTCGGTCATGGTGCCTCCCGAATAGTCATACCAAAACCGGAAGTTGGTGTGGCAACGCTCCGCCACATAATCCACCAACTGCGCCTGCCCCTGCCAAAACTCCCAGTTCAGCTCCGCCGGCGGCTTGGAAGCCGCAAAAGGTCCCCCCCGCAAACCCGCCGGCAAAAACACCTCAATGTCAGTCAGCCGGCCAATCCGACCGTTCCGTACCAACTCACACGCCAACCGGAACTTGCTGTCACTGCGTTGCTGACTGCCCGTCTGCAGCACGGTCTTATGAGCCCGCACCGCGCTCACTAAACGCCGCCCCTCGTCAATCGTCAGGGTCTGCGGCTTCTCCCCATACACATCCTTGCCCGCCTGCGTCGCCGCCAAATTCACCAGGGTATGCCAGTGATCCGGCGTCGCCTGCACCACCACGTGAACATCATCCCGCTCCATCACCCGCCGGAAATCATTCAAGATCACCGGCGCCTTGCCGTCCCGGGTGTGATCCGCCGCCGCCGCCCGCGCATGACTCAAATCCACATCACACACCGCCACCACATCACCAAATCGCGACGCGTTCCGCGCATCCCCTCGCCCCATCCCCCCACACCCCACCAACGCAATCCCCGGACGATCATTCGGCCCCAACCGACGCCCCGGCTCACCCGCCATCGCCAACTCCCGCTCAGCCCACCAGACCGGAACCCCCGCCGCCATGGAAACCAAACCGGCACGACGCAAAAAGGCACGACGGGACAGGGACCTGCTCAAGGGTGATTGCATGTAGACCATCAGAATCCCCGCAGATGAAAGCGTCAAGCTCCCACACCAAACCCATCCCCACTCTCTCCCCTCTCCTCTCTCCTCTCTCCTGACAAAGAGTGAACTCTAGACTTTTCCTTGGAGGTTCGACACATTTGACGTCTATGTCCAAACCGGCCCTAGGCCGCGGCCTGGGCGCCCTGCTCGGCGGTACCCCGCCAAAAGCGCCCGCCGTAGCCACCCCGCCCCCAACCGCCGAAGCCCCAGCGCCGGAGGCGGATGCCGTGCGCCATGTGCCGATCAGCCAGGTCCACCCCTGCTCTTTCCAGCCACGCAAAACGTTCACCGAGGACGCCCTCCGCGAACTCGCCGACTCCATTCAGGAACAAGGCATCCTCCAACCCCTCATCGTCCGCCGCCAAGGCAACGACTTCGAACTCATCGCCGGCGAACGCCGCTGGCGCGCCGCCCAACTGGCCGGCCTCACCGAAGTCCCCATCCTCGTCCGCGAGGCCGATGACCGCGCCGCCCTCGAGCTGGCCCTGATCGAAAACCTCCAGCGGGAAAACCTCAATCCTATGGAGGAAGCCCAAGGCTACGCCCAGCTCATCGAACAATTTCAGCTTACCCAGGAGCAAACCGCCACCCGCGTCGGCAAAAGCCGCACAGTCGTCGCCAATGCCCTCCGACTGCTCAAGCTCGACACCCAAGTCCAAGCCTTCGTGCGCGATGGACGCCTCACGGTAGGCCACGCCAAAGCCATCCTCGGCCTGAACAACCCCGAGGAACAACGCCTCGCCGCCGATCGCACACTCCGCCAAACACTCAACGTCCGCCAAACGGAAGACCTCATCTCCCAATGGCAAACCCAAACCAAGGGCACCAGCCCGTCCGGTAAAGCCAGCGCTAAAGCCTCCGGCGACCCGCACGTCCAGGAACTGCAGGACAAATTGCGTGAAGCCCTCGGCACCAAGGTCGCCCTGCGCTACCGCAATGGCAAAGGCTTCCTCCAAGTCCAGTTCTTCAATGATGACGACCTCGAACGCGTCCTCGGACTCCTCGGCGTCACGCTCGAATAACCCATCCCAATACAACCGCCCACGGATTTTTTAGAAACAGAATTATGATCGACTCCGCAGAACTCCGCATCCAGTGCGCCCAGAAAATCGAGGCCGCCATCGCTAACGTCGCCAATATGCAGGCCTTCGTCGGCCTCGATGGCTTCGTCGATGAAATCCTTCACGTCGTCGATAAACGCGAAAGCGCCGAGAACTACACCCGCATGCCCGCCATCCAGAACCTGGCGGACCGCCTCGCCGGAGCCGCAGGCAAAAGCACCAACGTCGAACTGGTGCCCGTCGTTACTAAACTCGGCGGTAACGGGCCCATCATGTCCAATGCCCTCGCCAGCTTCGGACTCAAAGTCACCTACCTCGGCGTCCTCGGCTATCCCAACCTCCACCCCGTCTTCAGTGACTTCGCCAAAATCGCCGACGTCCACAGCATCGCCGAACCCGGCCACACCGACGCCCTCGAATTCGAGGACGGCAAAGTCATGGTCGGCAAACACTCCTCACTCAAGGAAATGAACTGGGCCAATATCCAGAAACGCTTCGGCCGCGACAAGTTCATCCAGAAAATGCAGGACTCCGCCTTCGTCGGCTTCGTCAACTGGACCATGCTCCCCTATATGAGCGATGTCTGGGAAGCCCTGCTCAAGGAAGTCTGCCCCCAACTGTCAGGCCCGCGCCGACGCATCTTCTTCGACCTCGCCGACCCGGAAAAACGCACCACCGACGATATCCACCGCGCCCTCGACCTCATCTGCCAGTTCCAAAAGCACTTCGACGTCATCCTCGGCCTCAATGAAAAGGAGGCCAACGAAATCGGTGAAGTGCTCGGCCTCGGCACCGGCGCCCATAGCCCCGAAACCATCATCCAACTCACCGCCGATATCGGCGCCAAGCTCCCCATCGAAACAGTCGTCGTCCACCCCACCAAGTACGCCATGGCCGCCACCGGTGGACAGGTCGACGCCGTCAAGGGCCTCTACACGGCCAAACCCAAAATCACCACCGGCGCCGGCGACCACTTCAACGCCGGCTTCTGCCTCGGCAAACTCATCGGCCTCAATAACGCCGAAGCCGTCCTCACCGGGGTCACCACCAGCGGTTACTACGTGCGCACCGCCCAAAGCCCCAACCTCCCCGCACTCGCCCAGCTCATGAGAGAATGGCCCAACCAAGCCTGAGCCCCGCCAACACGACATGATCCTCCCCATCGTCCAATACGGCCACCCCGTGCTCCGCCAAAAAGGCGAACGCATCGAGTCCATCACCCCCGAAATCACCAAACTGGTCGCCGACATGCTCGAAACCATGCGCGATGCCGATGGTGTCGGCCTCGCCGCCCAGCAAATCGGCAAAGCCCTCCAACTCACGGTCATCGACGTCGCCGGCATCGAGGAACGCCCCTCCACCATGGAGATCAACGGGAAATCTGTCGTCCCCGACAAATACATGCCCCTGATCCTCATCAACCCGGAGCTTCGCCTGTTCGGTGACCCGGCCGCCGGCCCCGAAGGCTGCCTCAGCTTCCCCGAAATCTACGGCGATATCACCCGCCCCGTCTCAGCCGAGGTCCGCGGCCTCAACGACAAAGGCGAACCCCTCCACTTCACCTGCGGCGGCCTGCTCGCCCGCGCCGTCCAGCATGAATATGATCACCTCCAGGGCATCCTCTTCATCGACCGCATGAGCCGCGAAGTGAAACGCAAACTCCAGCCCGAACTCGATGCCATGCAGGCCCAAACCAAGGCCCAGCTCGGGAAAACCTAGGAGCCGCCTCCCCATCCGCTTGCCCCCCAAAACAACGACTCAAGCTCCTTCTTGCCGTGCTCGCCCGCACCGAGCGCGAGGTAACTGAACAACAACCTGTGTGTCGTCCGCAGCTCATTCCACCCACCTCGCGCACCACCCAAATCCAAGTCCCTATCACTGTCGAAATCCGGATCGAAAGCTGAAGTTGGCCGTTCGCGGTTAGCAGTGTGCAGAAGTCCCCCCTTAGCCCAACGCTCCACCTCCAACAGCCTACGGCTAAATGTAAACGCCCCTCCTCCTTCCTCCCTGCCCTCCTGGCAGGACTACGGCCGGCAAGCAGCCCTCAGCCCTCAGCCCTTCCCGCTTGGCGCTAATACCGTCTCCGCAAATGCGACGGCAGAATGTTCAGCTCACCGCGATACTTCGCCACCGTCCGGCGCGCAATCTTCACGCCCTTGGCCGTAATCAACTTCACCAGCTCCTCATCGGATAATGGCTTGCCCGCATCCTCGGCCCGGATCAGGTCCGCCAGCATGTCCTTCACACTCGTGTTGGAAATGTTCTGGCCATCAGAAGACTGCAAACCCGAGGTGAAGAAATACTTCATCTCAAACAACCCCTGCGGCGTCTCCATATACTTGCCCGACACCGCACGGCTCACGGTAGTCTCGTGCACCCCCACCACCTCCGCCACCTGTACCATCGTCAAGGGCTTCAAGTGAGCCACTCCCTTCTCCATGAAATCCCGCTGCCGGCTGACAATCTCCTTCGCAATGTTCAAGATCGTCTCCTGCCGCTGGTGCAGGCTCTTGATCAGGAACTTGCCCGCCCGAATCTTCTCGCGAATGTACTCACGCACCTCCTGCGTGCTGTCCCCCTGCGCCATCAAATCCTTGTAAAGATTGCTGATCCGTAACCGCGGAATGTGGTCGTTGGCCGTGCTCACCACAAATTCATCCCCGTCCTGCGTCACAAAGACCTCCGGACTCACATACTGGTTGTGGTCCGGCAAAAACATCCGGCCCGGCCGCGGATCCAACAACCCGATCTTCTGGAACGCATCCTGCACCTGCTCGACAGAGCTCCCCAGCTTGCGCGCCATCTCCGGTATCCGACGCTTGCCCACCGCATCCATGCAGTCCCTGATCATCCGATATTCCAAGGTCCAAGCCTGCTCCTTCCGCTCCAACTGCAGCATCAAACACTCACGTAAATCGCGCGCCGCCACCCCCGCCGGCTGAAAGGACTGCACCACTTTCAAAACTTCCTCCAACTTCACCAACGGCACTCCCGTCGTCGCCGACAACTCCTCCAACGACACAGAAAGATACCCGTAGTCGTCCACGTTCCCAATCAACAGCTCAGCCACCTGCTGGTCACTCTCCTCCAGCTCGGAAAGCCGCATCTGCTCCAGCAAATTCTCCTGCAAGGAAGAATCCGCCACCAGGGAGTCGAACATATACTGCCGCTTCTCGTCCTCATCCTCGCGGCTCCGTAAAGGAACATTCGTCTGCGCAAAATGATCGCGCCACTCCTGATCCATCTGCAGTAACTTGTCGAACTCAGCCTGAAAATCGTCCACCGGCCCTTCAGTCGGCTTCTCCGTCGCCGGATCAAAATTCACATCCGACGGCGGCTCAGCCGGATCGACCGGATTCATGATGGTCTCACCCTCGTCCGTCTCACGCTGATGCGATTCGTCGGCCGCAACCTCCTCCAAAACAGGGTTTTGGGCCATCTCATTGGCCACCAGCGCCTGTAACTCAAGCATCGGCGCCTGCAGCAACGCCAACGATTGCTGCAGCTGCGGCGCCAACACCTGCTGCAGCGCCATTCTGGGAACTAGTTGTAAACCCTGTGCCACGTTCGAGATAGTAATCGGGGACCTGTTCTGCTCAAGATCTTTTCGGCACGAAGTGTGCTTTACATTAGCACAAATCCGCTCGAGTTCCCCCGCCCCACCCTTCACCCACCCTCCTACAGCAAAACCTCAGCCCATAGTTGCACTCACCCCCCAACGCCCCCTACCCTCTCGCCCGTGTCAGCTCGTTTCACCATCCTCGGCAGCGGTTCCGGAGGCAATTGCGCCTACCTCGAAACCGCAGAAACGCGCCTGCTCATCGATGCCGGCTTCAGCGGCCGCCAAATCCGCCAACGCCTCGCCAGTATCGGCCGCACCCCCGAATCCCTCCACGGGATCCTCGTCACCCACGAGCATTCCGACCATATCATGGGCCTCGGCCCCATCGCCGGAAAACTCGGTATCCCCATCTACTGCAACCGCCTCACCGCCGAAGCCATCCACCGCCAAAGCAAAGTCCCCCTCACCTTCAGGCAATTCCAAACCGGCAGCACCTTCGACCTCGGCGATATCACCATCGATACGTTCTCCATCCCCCACGACGCCCAAGACCCCGTCGGATTCCTCCTCCGCACCGCCTCCGGCAACATCGGCTTCCTCACCGACCTCGGCCACGCCACCAAACTCGTCATCCAACGCGTCCGCCCCGCCCACGTCCTCGTCCTCGAAGCCAACCACGACCTCAAACTCCTCCAGGAAGATACCCGCCGACCTTGGGCCACCAAACAACGCATCCTCAGCCGACACGGCCACCTCTGTAATACCGCCGCTGCCGACGCCGCCACGGAAATCGTCAGTGCCGACCTCCGCAACGTCTACCTCGGCCACCTCAGCCGCGACTGCAACCGCCCCGAACTCGCCTACGCCGCCGTCGCCGAACGCCTCCAACAAATCGGCGCCAGCCACGTCACCGTCCATACCACCTCCCAGGAACACCCCTCGCCCAGCCTCCAGCTCGGCACAACCAGCTAAATCGTGCGGCCAAACGGTCGCAGCGAATGCTCCCCCCCTGGCAATACCCGCATCTGGCCCGCCCCCACCAAATCCAAACCGGAATTCGTCCAAGTCCAACCCCGCCCCAGTATAAAATCCGCACCCAGCCCCTGAACAAAAGCGGTGAGCTCACTTTCCGAAAATCGGTGTGTCCTGAACCCGCAGCAATGAGCAGGACCGTCGCCCCCCAGTCGTTGGTGGCATCAACACTCACGCCCCTTTCGCGCAACTCCTGCAGCAAACCGGCCCTGCCGGGAGAGGCTGCGTAATGCAAATCCACCACCACCCCAAACGCAAACTCAACCTCCCCAGCCACCCCTGACTCCAGAGGCATGAAGGCAGGATATGACCCCAATAACTCCCACCCAGCATCAGCCCTGCCCGTGGAAAGCCCTAAACCCCTTACGGATTATAGGGACAGGTGTCCTGATAATCCGTTGATGCATTTCGATATCACGATTGCAGGTTGGGCGCCTGAAAGGGGGCTCGATACGCCCTCCATCCTATGGAGATCGACGATAATCGACCTGATTACGGCCTCCAGTAACCAGCATGGTCCCATCAGGATATGGTGATGGCGCATTACAGATAAACGGGACACCTGTCCCCATAATCCGTACCCCCCCACAAGGCCTGGAGCCTGTCGGCAACCTTTGCGAAAGAGGAATTAGGGCATGAGCATGGTGAAAGTGACCCGATGCTAGCCTGCCAGACTACTGGCCAATCGCTCACAGTCCTGTGCCAGTCGGCGGCACCCGGCTGCCCACGCGAAGGATCGCTCCACCACCCATCGGCGCATTACCAGTACGAATGCCCTCTTGGCCTCATGGCGCTTCACGACCTCCAGCCTGAGTCCTTGCTCCGCGGCATCGACCGCTGGCCGTTCCTCCGTGCAACCCTGATTCACTTGGGTAAGCTCGACCTTCTAACCAATAGCCATCGGGACGGCCTGCACCAACTGCTCCACTGGCTCTCGATCCTGCTCATCAAATGTTGACAACGGTGCCGTAGAGATTCCCCCCCGTCGATCCACCTCCCGTTTGCGGGGTTGTAAGTCTGCACCCATAATAAGCCAATTTACGGGCATTCCCTGAGCTACCAAACGCCACTACCCAGATATTGATGAATCGCCTTGGCCGCTACCCGGCCGGCCCCCATCGCCAGGATCACCGTGGCGCCACCCGTGACAATGTCACCCCCGGCAAACACGCCGACCTTGCTGGTCTTCAGGCTCTTCTCCTCCACCTGAATGTAACCGCGCGACGTGGTCTTCAGATCAGGAGTCGTGCTCTGCACCAACGGATTGCCCTTGTTCCCCACGGCAATGACTGCCACCTGCGCCGGCAGGATAAACTCTGAACCCTCCACTGCCACCGGACGACGTCGCCCCGACGCGTCAGGTTCGCCCAGTTCCATCCGCACACACTTGGCACCAGTCAGCCATTGCCGTTCATCGCCCACAAACTCCACGGGATTGGTAAGCAGGCAGAACTGCACACCTTCTTCCTTGGCGTGCTTCACCTCCTCGATCCGCGCCGGCATTTCCGCCTCGGAACGCCGATACACCAGACTGGCCTTTTTGGCCCCCAGACGCACCGCCGTCCTGACCGCATCCATGGCGGTGTTCCCGCCACCCACCACCACAACATCCTTGCCCCGACAATCGTAGATCGGTTGGTCATACTCCTCCCGACTGGCCTTCATCAGGTTCACCCGGGTCAGGAACTCATTCGCGGAATACACTCCGCACAAGTTCTCCCCCGGGATATTGAGGAAGACCGGCAACCCTGCCCCCGTGGCAATGAACACGGCATGGTAACCCTGCTCCTCCAGGAGCTCATCCACGGTCACAGTTCTCCCCACCACCACGTTGGTCTGAAAATCCACCCCCATGGCACGCATGTTCTCCACTTCCTCCCGCACAATGCTCTTGGGCAAACGAAACTCGGGAATGCCGTAAACCAACACCCCGCCAATCTCATGCAACGCCTCGAACACAGTCACCTCGTGTCCCTGCTGCACCAGGTCGCCGGCACAACTCAATGCCGCCGGACCACTCCCCACAATCGCCACTTTCTTGCCAGTCGCCGGCGCCCTCTTCGGCAACCCCACCTTCCCCACCCGCCGCTCGTAATCCGCCACGAACCGCTCCAGATAACCGATCGCCAGCGGCTCCCCGTTCTTGCCCAGAATACAACAACCCTCACACTGCTCTTCCTGTGGACACACCCGCCCAGTCACCGCAGGCAGCACGTTGTCCTCCCGGATCTTCGCCGCCGCACCCAGATAGTCCTCCGCCACCACCAGATCCACAAACTCCCGGATCTTCACCCCCACCGGACATCCATGGAAACAATGGTGCGTCTTGCAATTCAAACACCGCAACGCCTCCTGCTTGGCCAGCTCGCCGCTCAACCCAAGGTTCACTTCCTTGAAGTTCGCGCTGCGCTTCCCCGCATCCTGCTCCGGCATGGCCTGCCGGTGAATCTGCATCCGCTCCTTGGGCTTCAGGGGATTGTGCATCTTAACGTCCCTCCTCCTTCAATCGCGCCGCCGCACTCTCCAACCGGCACTGCGCCACTTCCTCATCCTGATGCTCCTTGAAAGCTTCCAGCTTCCGGGCCTCCGCCTCGCGATACATCGCATTCCTCGCAATCAAAATCCCGAAGTCTACCTGATGCGCATCAAACTCCGGCCCGTCCACACAGGCAAATTCACTCTTGCCCCCCACCACCACCCGACACCCGCCACACATCCCCGTGCCGTCCACCATGATTGGATTCAAGCTCACCATGGTCTTGATCCCATGCGGCCTCGTCACCTCCGCCACCGCCCGCATCATCGGTATCGGCCCGATCGCCAACACAAAGTCCGGCGGCGACGCCCCATCAATCAAGGCCTTCAGCTTGTCGGTCACAAAGCCCTTCTCGCCGTACGAACCGTCATCGGTCGTGATGTGCAGCTCGTCACTGATCTCCCTCAACTCCTCCTCCAAGATCACCAGCTCCTTGGTGCGCGCCCCCACAATCGATACCACAGTGTTCCCCGCCTCCTTCAAACCCCGCGCCGTCGGATACGCAATCGCCGTCCCCACGCCCCCACCAATCACCACCACTCGCCCATACCGCTCAATCTCCGATGGCTTGCCCAACGGCCCCACCACATCCGCAATCCGGTCCCCCTTCTCCAGCTTGTTCAAAAGCTGCGTGGTCTTCCCGATCCCCTGAACAATAATCGTCACCGAACCCTCCACCGTCTCGGAATCCGCAATGGTGAGCGGTACCCGCTCCCCATGCTGGTGAACCCTGAGAATAACAAACTGACCCGGCTTGCGCTTGCGGGCCACGAAAGGGGCCTGGATGCGGAATAACTTCACGTCCGGCGCCAGAAACCGCGCTTCAAGAATCGTATACATGGCTTCCATAACCACGCCTACGTGTCCGAAACCGGGTCCACGACATAAAAAACAATCTTTCCCGGTCGATACTACCGCAAGGCTTGATTATGGCCCCGAGACTAGAAAAGCCACCGCCCGGCTGCAAGCTCCGTCCCGCCTAAAACCCACACACACCCCGGTAACACACCACTCGCACTCACCAGCCTTCGATGGTAATGTCGACCCCAATGAGTAGCCGCCGCGCACTGCCAGCCGTCCTCACCATCGCCGGATCCGATAGCGGCGGCGGTGCAGGGATCCAGGCCGACCTCAAGACCTTCGCCGCCCTCGGTGTCCACGGCACCTGCGCCATCACCTGTATCACGGCCCAAAACCCTAAAGAGGTCACCGCCATCCAGGGCGCAACCCCCAACCTCGTCCAGGCCCAGATCCTGACAGTCCTCGAGGAACTCCCCCCGGCCGCCATCAAGACCGGCATGCTCTACTCCAATGCCATCATCCGCGCCGTCGCCGACGCCCTCAAAGACCATACCCTCCCCCCAATGGTCGTCGACCCCGTCATGGTCGCCACCAGCGGAGCCTGCCTCCTCAAACCCAACGCCATCAGGACCCTCACGGAACTCCTCTTCCCCCTCGCCACGCTCATCACCCCCAACCGCGACGAAGCCGCTCTCCTCCTCCAACGCGAACTCAACGAAGTCGAAGACCTCCGTCAGGCCGCGCGCGACCTCCACGCCCGCTTCGGTTGCGCCGTCCTGGTCAAAGGCGGACACCTCAAAGGCCTGAAATCAGCCATCGACTGCCTCTACTCCCCCAAAGCCGAACTCCTCATCGAAGCCCCCTTCATCCGCGGTATCCATACTCACGGCACCGGCTGCACCACCGCCGCAGCCATCGCAGCATTCCTCGCCCAAGGCCAGTCCCTTGCAAAAGCCGTAGAAAACGCCAAGAACTACGTGTCACGCGCCATAGCCCAAAGCCGGCGCGTCTGCGGTCATGATGTCCTGGGCTTCATGCCCAATTCATAGCTCCCCATGCGTAACCCTCATTCGTTCATCGCCCTGCTTGCCATCGCGTGCTCCACCCTTCTCGCCACACCCGGCACCCACGCCGCAGCGTTGGCCACCACCAAACTGCCCGCAACTTCTCTACCCGCCACGATCACGCTCAAGGAACCCGCCCCCACGACCTACTGGATCACCCCCAACACCGAACTCAACCCGCAAACCATCGAGGCCCGCAGGCACAAAGCAGACGGCCCCAAAATCTGGTTCGGCCCGCGCATCGTCCTCCAGCTCGACCCCACCACCCCCCTCGATTCCATCCTCACCAACCGCCCCCTCCAGCCCCTCCGCTTCGTCCCGCCAGACTTCCATATCCTCAATGCCGGCGACGCCCTAACGGCCATCAGCCAAAGCACAAACCTCGCAACCGTCCCCGGCGTCCTCTCCGCCCGCCCCGTCATTAGCCAGAATATCCAGCGCCACACTCGCCTCGCCCCCAGACCCAACGACCCCAAATACAGCCAGCTCTGGCAACTGGAAAACCGCCTGGCCGACGGCACCCGACGCGGCCCCGACCTCGCCGCCCGCGAAGCCTGGAGCACCACCTACGGCAACGGCGTCACGGTCGCCGTAGCCGATGATGGCGTGGAACTCGCCCATCCCGACCTGGCCCCCGCCGGCACCAACACGTTCCACTTCAACTTCACCAACGGCACCACCAACGCCCTCCCCAGCAGCTCCTCCGACTACCACGCCACCCTCGTCGCAGGCTTCATCGCAGCCAGAAATAACAACAACCGCGGCATCGTCGGCATGGCCCCACAAGCGAACCTAGCCAGCTGGAAAATCTTCAATGGCGCAAGTATGCCCGCCA
This sequence comes from Verrucomicrobiota bacterium, assembly GCA_046047235.1. Taxonomy (GTDB): domain Bacteria; phylum Verrucomicrobiota; class Verrucomicrobiia; order Limisphaerales; family JAHDYP01; genus JBMTVN01. The sequence continues at coordinate 69,048 of JBJOII010000004.1, forward strand.
GCTTCGATGACGAACTCGCCCAGATGTTCCAATACCAACACCAGTTGGTCGCCGTCCAAAACCATAGCTGGGGCAACGCCGATTACCCCCAGCTCGGCCCCTCCGCCCTCGAAAAAACCGGCATCAATACCGCCCTCAACCTCGGCCGTAACGGCAAAGGCGTCCTCATGGTCCGTTCCATCGGTAATGGCCGGCAACTCAGCCTCGACGGCAATAATGACGGCTACGCCAATGACCCCCGCGTCATCACGGTCGGCGCCGTCGATAGCCTCGGTAACCCCACCGATTACAGCAACCCCGGCGCATGCCTCCTCATCACCGCCTTCGGCGGCTCCGATGAACGCGCCCTCACCACCACCGACCGACTCGGAACTCTCGGCATCAATACCGCCTTCAGCACCACCGACAGCTCCGACTACGTCACCTCCGTCTCGGTCCAGGGCACCTCCTTCTCCACCCCCCAAATCGCCGGCCTCGTCGCCCTCCTCCTCGATATCCGACCCGACCTCACCATCCGCGACGTCCAATACATCCTCGCGCTCAGCTCCCGCCACGAATCAAATGCCGATCCCGACGTCAATCCCAACGGCGCCGGCTTCCTCCACAGCCATAACACCGGCTTCGGCATCCCCAACGCCGGCCTCGCCGTCCAAATCGCCCAGTCCTGGCAACGCCTCCCCGCCGTCGAAGAACAAACCCGAACCGCCGCCCTCGTCCGTGGTATCCCCGACGACGGCATGCGCGTCCTCACCACCGGCAACAACGTCCCCCTAGCTATCCGCTCCCTGCCTTCCACCCCGAGTATGGGGCCCCACGCCGATACCCCCACCGCAGTCCTGCCCCTCGTGGATGTCGGCTTCGCCCAAACCCCCATCACCATCGATCTCACAGGCAAAGCCGCCCTCATCAGCCGCTCACCCCTCGGATCCCCCTCGAATGATCAGAATACGTTCGAAGGCAAAATCCGCCGCGCCGCAGAAGCCGGTGCCGCCTTCGCCGTCATCTATAACAACCGCGACCTCACCGACCGCTTCGCAATGGGCGGCACCGACTTCAGCCCCATCCCCGCCGTCATGCTCGATGAACAAAGCGGCACCGCCCTCGCCGCCGCTCTCGCCACCAACTCCACTCTCCAAACCCAGCTCAGCCTCAATACCGCCGCCTACCTCTTCAATGGTGTCGAGAACCTCCGCGTCGAACACGTCGGCGTCCGTGTCCAGTCCACCCACGCCCGCCGCGGCGACGTCCGCATCACCGTCCTCTCCCCCTCCGGTAGCCGCAGCGTCATGCAACGCCTCAACGAAGACACCTCCGCCGGCCCCGTCTCGACCTGGACCTACTGGAGCGTCCATCACTTCGGCGAAACTTCCTCCGGAACCTGGACAGTCGATGTCAGCGATGAAGCCCCGGGCACCACCGGCACCATCACCCGTGTCGAACTCGTCGTCCGTGGCACCCCCATCACCGACAGCGACCACGACGGCCTCGATGACGTCTGGGAAATGCTCCAGTTCGAAAGCCTGGCCGCCGACCCCAACGAAGATCCGGACAACGACGGCGCCATCAACTCCGTAGAAGCACTCCTCGGCACCGACCCCAATACCGCACCCCCGCTCCGCTCCAGCCTCAGCCAATTGGACGAAACCAACGGCCTCATCACTTGGAACGCGGTCCCCGGCCACACTTACCTCTTCCAAACCGCCCCCAACGCCCAAAACCCCTTCACCACTATCACCTCCATCAACGCAACCTCCCGCACCATGGAAATACCCTTTATCTGGGACCCTTCACCCGTCACTCTCCTCCGAATCGTCGAACAGTAATCGCCCCCCCATGAGCCCAGCCCAACCCAAGAATATCTACAACCCCGCCCACTTCGTTAACCGCGAACTCAGCTGGCTCGAGTTCAACCAACGCGTCCTCGACGAAGCCGCCAACCCCAATACCCCACTCCTCGAACGCCTCAAATTCTACTGCATCGTCAGCTCCAACCTCGACGAGTTCTTCGAAGTCCGCGTCGCCGGCCTAAAACAACAAATGGAAAGCGAAGTCGTCGAACGCACGGTCGATGGCCGCACCGCCACGGAAACCTTCCGCGCCGTCGTCAAACGCATCCGCCAACTCATCGAACAACAGCAAAACCTCTGGAAGAAGGAACTCGTCCCCGCACTCGCCAAAAATAAAATCCGGTTCATCGACCCCGCCAAAGCCGATACCGCCGACCGGGCCTACCTCGATAACTACTGGAAAAACGAAGTCAGCCCCGCCACCACACCTCTCGCCATCGACCCCGCCCATCCCTTCCCCCTACTCCTCAATAAATCCCTCAACCTCATCGTCCAGGTCGAAATGACCCGCGACGACGAAAACCAAAACCACCTCGCCGTCGTTCAACTCCCACGCCTTCTCCCACGCCTCGTCCAGCTCCCCCGCGAAACCGAAGACGACCACCGCGACTTCGTCTTCCTCGGAAAACTCATCGGCCATTACCTCGCCGACCTCTTCCCAGGAACCCGTATCCTCGGTTACTGGCTCTTCCGCGTCACCCGCAATAGCGAGCTCTACATCGACGAAGAGGAAATCGCCAACCTGCTCAAGGCCGTCGAACGCGAACTGCTCAACCGACGCAAAAACGATGCCGTCCGACTCGAAGTCGAAGCCGATTGCCCCGATGAAATCGTCCAGACTCTCCTCGGCGAACTGCACCTCACCACCGACGATCTCTACCGGATGGACTGGCCCATCAACCCCACGCGGCTCATGACCATCTACGATGGCGACCACTCCCCCGAACTCAGGGACCCGCCGTTCATGGCCCCAGTCGCCGATTCCGTACGCGGCAAAACCGACCTCTTCGCCGCCATCCGCGAGAAGGACATCCTCCTCCATCACCCCTACGAAAGCTTCGACACGGTCGTCGAATTCCTCCAGCGCGCCGCCATCGACCCCAAAGTCCTCGCCATCAAACAAACGCTCTACCGCACTGGCGGCGATAACCGCATCGTCGGCGCCCTCATGCGCGCCGCCGAAAACGGCAAACAAGTCACCGCCGTAGTCGAACTCCGCGCCCGCTTCGATGAAGCCAATAACATCGAATGGGCCCGTAAACTCGAAGACAACGGCGTCCACGTCGTCTATGGCCTCGTCGGATACAAAATCCACTCCAAGATCACGCTCGTCGTCCGACGCGACCCCGACGGCATCCGCCGCTACCTCCACCTCGGCACCGGCAACTACAACCCCAGCACTGCACGAATCTATACCGACCTCGGCCTCCTCACTTGTCGACAAGACCTCGGCGAAGACGCCTCCAGCCTCTTCAACCTCCTCACCGGCATCTGCCAGTTCCAGGAAACCCGCAAACTCGTCATCGCCCCCTTCCAGCTCCACCAGCGGATGCTCGACCTCATCGAACGCGAAACCCGCAACGCCCAACAAGGCCTACCCTCGCGCATCGTCGCCAAGATGAACTCCCTCGTCGACCCCGAGATCATCTCCGCCCTCTACCGCGCTTCCCAAGCCGGCGTCCCCATCGAGCTCATCATCCGCGGCATCTGCTGCCTCCGCCCAGGTATCCCGGACCTCAGCCCCACCATTAAAGTCCGTAGCATCGTCGGCCGCTTCCTGGAACATAGCCGCGTGTTCTACTTCGAAAACGCCTGCCAACCCCAGGTCTTCGTCGGCAGCGCCGACTGGATGCCCCGTAACTTCTTCCGCCGCATCGAGGTCGTGTTCCCTATCGAAGACGGCGTCCTCCGCGACTGGCTCCTCCGCGAATACCTCCAACTCCAGCTCTCCGACAACACCAAGGCCCGCGTCATGCATTCCAACGGGGAATACGAACTCGCCCGTGCCGACAAAAAAGCCGCCCCCTGCGACAGCCAGGTCGAGTTCATGAACCTCGCCTCCGGCAATACCCGCATCTGGCCCGCCCCCACCAAATCCAAACCCAAATTCGTCAAAGTCCAACTCCGCCCCAACCCCCACACCAAACCCAAAGCATCCAAATAACCCTTCCCCCTTCCCGCTCTGCCCTTACCGCTTGCCGCCCTGCCCTTACCGCTTGCCGCCTTGCGCTTACCGCTCCGCGCCTACCTCGTCCAAATGACGACGCTCCCGCACCAGCACATACACCACCCCGCCAATCATGCTCCACACCAGAAAGCCGAAATAGGCCAGTAGCGACACCGCCAAGGCCTCCGTCGCCGGAACCATCAACCCCGGCCCCGCTAACGTCAGCACATACAGGTTCTCCCGCACCCCCAACCCGCTCGGCGTAATCGGCAACGCCGAAATACAAATAATCGTGGGCACAATCACAAACCACAGCAGCCACGGTATCTCAATCCCCAACCCGCCTCCCAACGCCATCAACTGAAATACACACGCCAGATTCAACAACACCGATACCCCCAAGGCCCGCACCAGAAAACCCGGCGCCCTACCAAAATGCCGGAAAGCCTCAATCGCCTGCTCAATCGCCTCCCCCTTCGGCACCCGCTTCAACCACCCGCGAAATCCCGGAAAAGCACGCGATAACCCACCCCAAAACGCCAAACCCAGAAATACCCCGCACCCCACCAGCATCCCCACAACCACCCAAACCACCGCCGATAACTCCCGATACTCCAACAGAAATCGCAGGTTCACCAACATCATCAAACCCGCAAACAACAACATCGCAAATAACCCCAACACCCGGTCCGCCATCACCGCCACCACCGCCTCAGTCTTCTTGTGATGCGTCTCCCGCGCAGTCACAAACGCCTTGATCACATCACCCCCGGTGGAACCCAAAAGAAATGCATTGAAAAACTGCGCCACTAAACTGATCTCCAGCGCCCGGCCATACGAAAGCTCCAACCCCTGCACCCGTAACACCATCCTCCAACGCCATACCCCCAGAAATATCGTCAGCCCCATAAACCCCAGAGACCACACCAGCGCCATCGGCCTCACCAAAGTCAACGTCCCCCATAACTCCCGGGGCCCAATCGTCCAAGCCGCACGCCACCGCTCCCCCAACCCCATCCCCGCCCAGTCTCCTCCCGCCTCCCGTAAAGCCGACTCCGCCTCGCTCGAGAAAATCGCGTGGCAAATCCACAGCAGCAAAACACAGCAGAGCACCAAACGGCCCCATCGCCGCCACGCTGTGGAAACTGCACTCACAAGTCGCCCCAAAGCCCGCGCAAATGAGCCAGCCCCCCCATCACCTCCTCCTCCGATAACCGCGGACTCATCTCCAATACCTTGATGTGATCCGGCTTCACCCACTTCGCCAAACCCGCAAAATCAATGTTCCCACTCCCCGGCGGTTGATGATCCCGCCCCGGAAACTCCACGTCATGAATATGACACCCCGCCATCCGCTCCGACATCGCCCCCAAATGCATCCCGTGCATGATCAAACCAAGGTTCTCCTTGATCTGCGCATGCCCAAAATCATGCCAATAACACACGGTCGATTCCGGAAACTCCCGGAAAAACATCGGAAAATCCGTCTCAAACGGAATCTCCTCCACCGCTTCCCGATTCTCTATCCCCAATAGCAAACCCCGCTTCTCAGCCTCCGGTACCAGCCGATGCAAAAACTCATACGCCAGCTGCTCATGCCGCTCCTTGCGCGACTCCCGCTTCTCCATCATCTCCATGCACAACCGCTCATACTTCGGCGTCCCCTGTAACCCCCTCTCTATGTAACTCTCCATCTTCTCCGTGTAGTTGCGCATCTCCACCGCACCCATGTGCAATACCACCAGCCGCGCACCCACCTCCTCCGCCGTCTCCAAGGTCTTCAAAGAATATCGCCACGCATTCTCCCGCTCCCGCGCATCCGTCGACGTAAACTTAAATACGTTCGGATTCGCCCGGTTCACCCCAATCGGTAACGGACAAAAATTGTGCAGCGTCGAAATCTTGATCTCCCCGGCCGCCACAGATTCCAGAATCCCTGGCAATAAGCTCAACCGAATGCCGTGACTCAACTCCGCATACTCAAAACCTAAATCGCGAATCTCTCGCAGCATCTCACGACCATCCGTGTGACGATGCGAATTCCAGCAGGTAGATAACGATATCATGACAAACAAAAAACCGGGTGAGCTCGTCGTCCGAACTGCACCCGGCTGAAAACTGTAACGCGCGAGCCTCTCGAACCTTACTGATCAGCGTACCGCGCACTCAACATCGCCGCAAAACGCGCCATCTTCATCTTCCGACGACGCTTCTCGCTCGGCTTCTCGAAATGGCGATGGTTGCGGACCTCACGGAGAGTGCCTTCGCGGTCGATTTTCTTCTTCAACCGGCGCAACGCCTTCTCCACCGACTCACCTTTTTTAAGACGTACTTCTGTCAAGCTGATCTCACTTCCTCTCTATCTGGTCTGAGGCGCCAGCCGCACTTCATGAACGGCTTCGACCTAGCGCAGGGCCGAAAACTTAGAGCCCGGCCTACCGGGTGTCAACGGACAACTCGGGCCAAAATCCAATCCAAACTAGATTCATTACCATTAGACCTGTGTATTGAATTGATTAGTGTTCATTTAAAAAACTGCCCCACAGTAACTTGCGCTCACAGTGCGCCACAATGTCACTACCGCTCACCCCGCCCAAAACCCTTCCCGACCACCCGCATCAGCCCCCCCAAAAAACCTGCGACCAGCGAAACCGTTTGCGCCAACCTCAGGTGCGTGCCAACTTCGATGCCGCTTGGCTGCCGTAAAACGGTCCTCCGCAGGGAAAGCCCACCCGCTCACCCTCGCTGTCGAAACTCCCGTTGCATCCACTCTGGTCCAACGCCTGGAGCAGGGAGGGCTTGTCTCTATCGACGGCGTGAGCGACCCGGGCCGCGCCTTTTTCATCTCCCTCCTGCACCAACTGCTCCCCAACCGCACCATCGTGGCGGTCGTCCCCACCCAAAAGAGCCAGGAACTGCTGCACCAGGACGTGGAAACCTGGCTCAGCTCACTGGACACACAGCCCGCAAAACCATCCTCCCCTAAGGCCGCCTTCTACCCAGCCTGGGACGTCCTCCCCCATGAGTCCAGACTCCCCCATGCCGACGTCATCAGCGAACGCCTCGAAACTCTGCTCAAACTCCAGCAGCGCAATCCTCCCCCTGCCCGCCAAGCCCCCATCGTCCTCACCACAGTCACCGCGCTCCAGCAAAGAACCTTCAGCCCCGAATCACTCGCCAGCCAAACCCGCCAGCTGAAGAAAGGCGACCAATGCGATCCCATGGACCTCATCGAATGGCTCGAAGACCAGGCCTACGAACCCGAGGCCCAAGTCACTCAAAAAGGTGAGATCGCCCTCCGCGGTGGCATCGTCGATGTCTACCCCCTCTCCAGCCCCTGGCCCGTGCGCTTGGAGTTCTTCGGCGACGATCTCGATTCCATCCGCTACTTCGACCCCCAAACCCAGGTCTCCCGCGAAACCACGGACTCCATACTCCTCCCCCCCGCCGGGGAACTCGGCCTGCTTCGCCGAAACCTCGAAACCGCCGGATACCCCGCCCCCGGCTCCTTCCCCCAACACCTCCCCCCAAGGAGCCTCATCCTCCTCTTCGACCTCGCCGACCTCTCCACCCAAGCCAGACAATACGCCGAACAGGCCGCCGAGGCCCCAGCCCTCTACATCCCCTGGGAAACCACACTCACAGAACTCCAAACGCTCGGCCACACGCTCATCCACGTCGAGCTCGATACACTCGATCTCCTTCCAACCCCAGATAGCCCCCGCCAGGACGACAACCGCATCACGCTCGCCCTCGGCTCACTCGAACCCTACCGCCCCGTCGAAACCTCCTCCCGCGATGTCCAGGTCACGGAACAACAACGACGCTCCTTCTTCGACCAACTCCACCGCTGGCTCCGCCAGGACTACTCCGTCCGCGTCTTCTGCAATAACGACGGCGAACAACAACGCTTCTGCGAAATCTGGAACGAATACGGCCTCGCCACCAGCACCACCCCCAAACGTCCCAAGACCGATACCCCAACCTCACCACCTCCCGCCTTCCGACCCCCACCCGGACTCGAGGTCGCCATCGGCAGCCTCACCCGCGGCTTCATCTTCCCCGATGCCCGCTGCGTCGTCGTCACGGACTCGGAAATCTTCGGCCGCTATCGCGTTCCCCGACCACGCCGGCTCCGCTCACCCCACGCCGTCGCCGTCAAATCCGCCCTCCAAATCGACTTCGCCGACCTCGAGGAAGGGGACATCGTCGTGCACCTCCAGCATGGCATCGGACGCTACCTCGGCCTCCAACGCCTAACCTCCCGACCCCCAGACCGCTCCGGGAAAGACCGCGAAAACCCGGGCCAGGAATGCCTCGTCCTCGAATACGCCTCCTCCGACCCCGACCAGCCGCCCCCCAAACTCTACGTCCCCGTCACCCAAGCCCACCTCGTCAGTAAATACGTCGGCGCCGGCAAAGCCCGCCCCCAACTCAATACCCTCGGCGGTAACCGCTGGAATAAAGCCAAAGCCCACGCCGAAAAGGCCGTCCAGGACCTCGCCGCCGAATTGCTCACCATCCAGGCCGCCCGCGAATCCCAAGCCGGCACCCCACACACTCCCGATACCCCCTGGCAACGCGAGTTCGAAGGCTCCTTCCTCTACGAAGAAACCCCCGACCAACTCAAAGCCATCAGCCAAACCAAAGAGGACATGGAACGCCCCCGCCCCATGGACCGCCTCATCTGTGGCGATGTCGGCTTCGGCAAAACCGAAGTCGCCGTCCGCGCCGCCTTCAAAGCCGTCATGGGCGGCAAACAAGTCGCCGTCCTCGTCCCCACTACCGTCCTCGCCCAACAACACTACAATACCTTCCGCGAACGCATGGCCGATTACCCCGTCCGCGTCGAAATGCTCTCGCGCTACCGCTCCCGTAAACAACAAAACCAAACCATCCAGGAACTCGCCAGCGGCGCCGTCGATATCGTCATCGGCACCCACCGCCTCGTCCAACCCGATGTCCAGTTCCGTGACCTCGGACTCGTCATCGTCGACGAAGAACAACGCTTCGGCGTCCTCCACAAGGAACGCTTCAAACGCCTCCGCCACCTCGTCGATGTCCTCACGCTCAGCGCCACCCCCATCCCCCGCACGCTCCACCTCGCACTCACCGGAGCACGCGACATGAGCACCATCGAAACCCCACCCCAAGACCGCCTCCCCGTCCAAACGATCGTCACCCCCTACGACGAACGCCTCATCCGTGATGCCATCGTCCGTGAACTCAACCGCAGCGGCCAGGTCTTCTTCCTCCACAACCGCGTCACCACGATCCACACGCTCGCCGCCAAACTCCAAACGCTCGTGCCCCAAGCCCGCTTCGTCATCGGCCACGGCCAAATGCCCCCGGACGAACTCGAGGAAGTCATGACCCGCTTCATCAACGGCGAAGCCGATGTCCTCCTCTCCACCACCATCATCGAAAGCGGAATCGATATCCCCAACGCCAATACCATTATCATCGACCGCGCCGACCGCTTCGGCCTCAGTGACCTCTACCAGCTCCGCGGCCGCGTCGGCCGCTATAAACACCAGGCCTACGCCTACTTCCTCCTCCCCAGACACGCCTCCCTCCTCGCCGATGCCCGCAAACGCATCAGCGCCATCCGCCAATACTCCAGCCTCGGCAGCGGCTTCAAAATCGCCATGCGCGACCTCGAAATCCGCGGCGCCGGCAACCTCCTCGGCCCGGAACAAAGCGGCCACATCACCGCCGTCGGCTTCGAACTCTACTGCCAACTCCTCAAGCAAAGCGTCTCCCAGCTCAAAGGCGAAAAAGTCCAGCCCCGTATCCAAGTCGAAATCCGACTCGACTTCATCGACCTCAACCCCGCCGGCGACACCCCCCAATCCTCCCCCAACGCCCCCACCCCCGCCCATCTCCCCCACGCCTACATGCCCGAAACCCAGCACCGTATCGAGTTCTACCGCCGCCTCGCCGAAATCCAAACCCCCGCCACCCTCAAAGCCCTCCGACGCGAACTCCGCGACCGCTTCGGCCCTATCCCCCCGCCTGCCGAACTCCTCCTAGTCGTCACAGAAATCAAAACCCTCGCCGCCCAACGCAACGTCACCATCGTCGAAACCAAGGAAGGACGCGTCATGCTCACCCGCAATGGCGACTTCATCACGCTCAGCGGCAAGTTCCCCCGCCTCACCCGCAAAAACGCCCTCGGCCAGCTCAACGAAATCAAACAACTCCTCCAAGCCATCTAAGAACCGGAACACAAGAAGCACCATTCACCCCTCCAATAAACCCACCTACCAACTCAAATGCACTCCAACCCCGTACGGATTATCGGCACACGTGTGCCGATAATCCGTACGAATAGGAAGCACCCGCAGGAGCACAATCCGCCCCCTCTCTGCCAGCAAAGACGGTGCAAGACGCTTCGCGCTTGCTCCTGCCGCCCCCCACAATCAAGGATCACCCATGCCGCAACGCGCCGCGCGCCGCTCAACGACCCCCTCCAGTCCAGTCATGCTTTTCGGCATCGGCTCGTTCACGCAAAGCGTGATGCGATGCCTGCGGAACGACGGCGCGCAGGTCAGTGCCTACCTCACCCGCAACTACGGCCATTACGGCCCCAGCCTCGAAGGCCCCGCCTATACCGCCGCGGAATACCCCTCCCCCCTCCCCCTGCTCGAAAAGCACCAGCCGAATTTCGTCATCCCCATGTCCATCGACTGGGCCCAACAGCCCTGGACTCAGTCCTTCCTTGATTCTGGCATCCCCATCCTCTGTCCCACTGGCGAAGGCCTCCTCATCGAACGCGACCGCGACTTTGCCCGCGATCTCTGTCGTCGCTACAAAATCCCCTTCCCAAAATCATTCCGCGCCGAAAACCGCGAGGAAGCCCGCCGCATCATCCGGCGCCAACCCCGCGCCTACGTTATCAAAAACCCCCTTTGCTCACCTTTCAGCCCGGTCCATACAATCGTCTGCGAAAGCGCCGAGGAAACCCTGGCCTGGCTGGACACTGTCGATGACAGCGAGGGCCTCTTCCTTCAGGAATACCTCGGCCGTGCCGAGGTCGGCCATATCGCCCTTGTGAGTAATGGCGAAATCCACTCGCTTATCACCAACCAGGAATACAAACGCGCCTTCCACGGCAACCAGGGCATCGTTGCCGGAGCCCCCCTTGGCGGCCTCGCCGAAAAGGATCCTGCGGACCGCTACGGACTCGCCAAAACCCTGCTCCACCCACTCCTCCCCTGGCTCCGTAAAGTGGGCTTCCATGGCCCCATCCAAGTCACCGCCATCCAACACCAAAACCGCTGGCACGTGCTCGAATACAACGTCCGCCTCGGCGTCACTAGCGCCCCCCTTATCCTGCGCCTCCTCTCCAACCCCACGGAAACGCTCCTCCAAACCGCCCTCAACCAAACCCTTGCCCCACGCTTCCACACCAAGCGGAACTTCGGCGCCTCCATCACGCTCGCCGGCTATGGCTACCCCTACGTCCGCCTCACCGCCCCACGCCTCCCCGTCCACTCGACCGCCCCCGCCAACGCCGATGTCTGGTGGAACGAAGTCGCCCCCGACCAAAATGGCTCGCTCCAAATGACCGGCCACCGCATCGCTGACGTCACCGCCGTCGCTCCCACCCTCAAATCCGCCCTCGCTAAAGCCTACCGCCACATCCGCCAAATCCACTGCCTCGGCAGCTATTTCCGCGAAGATGTCGGCCAGTCCCTCTGGCCCCCCGGCAAAACCTGATCGCAGTCCAGCCTCCCTCCAAAGACACTCGCCGCAAGTCTGCCACCTCGCTACTCTCCCTCCACCCAAACACATGGGAACGGATCCAGAGCCAAATACAAGCCCGCCGCCGATACCGGACCTCCCCACAGGCCCAAGCCATCTGCCCCGCCCCGCATGGATCGAAATCAATCTCTCCCGCCTCCATACCAACCTCCAAATCATCCGCCAACATCTCCCCGAAAACGTTCAGTGGCTCGCAGTCGTGAAGGATGATGCCTACGGACACGGCCTGTTACGCATGGCCAGGGCCTGCCTCAACGCCGGCGCATCCTTCCTCGGCGTTTCAACACTCTCTGAAGGAGCAGAACTCCGGAACGCCGGCATCGACGCCCCTATCCTCCTGCTCGGGGAACGTCACCCCGACGAACTCCCCTTCTGCCTCGAATACCGGCTCCGCGTCAGCCTCGGCGACCTCACGCTTGCCCCGCTCCTGAACAACCTTACCACCCGCGCCGGACTCGTCACCCCCATCCACCTCAAGATCAATACCGGCATGGGCCGGTTCGGTGTCCATTGGAACGAAGCCGGCGAAGCCGCAACCCTCCTGAAGCGCCTGCCGGGCCTGCTGCTCGAAGGCACCATGTCTCACTTCTCCATGTCGGACGAAGCTGACAAATCCTTCGCCCACGAACAGATCGCTCACTTCAAAAGCGCCCTTGCTGCCATCCAAGCCACCCAAACCAAACCGGGGCTACGGCACCTCTGCAACACCGGCGGATTTCTCGACCTCCCCCAAGCCCGCTTCGATATGGTCCGCCTCGGCGTACTCCCCACGGGAGTCTACCCTTCGCTCACCTGCCAACGCCTCCCCGGCCTCCAGCCTGTCATGAGCCTGAAAGCCCGCATCATCGCCACCCGCACGCTCCAACCCGGCGATGTCTACGGCTACGGCCTCCGCTACCGCGCCCCCTCCCAACGCCACATCGGCATCCTCCCCCTCGGCTACGGCGACGGCTACCCCCGCCTCCGTAACACAGGTCACGTCCTCATCCGCGGCCAACCCGCCCCCATCATCGGCGGCGTGTCCATGGATGCCATCGGCATCGACCTCACTGATATCCCCGGTGCAGCAACCGGCGATGAAGCGGTGCTCATGGGCGAACAGGGCCCCGCCACCATCTCCGCACGCGATATCGCCGCCTGGGGCAAAACGGTCTGCTACGATTCCCTTACCAGCTGGCGCCACCGCCTCCCACGTATCGAAACCCATTCCACCACTAGCAAGCCATGAAACTGGTCTTCTCCGAAGCCGGCCCTGACTACAGCCGCTACCTCTATCCCTACGTGGTGTGGGGCATCCCTGAACCCGGAGAAACCCCCGCCGACTGCCTCGAAAAAGGCTTCGCCCTATCCTCACCTCTCCTCGATCGCTTCGTCCTCTGCCGCCATATCCGCGTCAACCTCCGTCAATTCGAACCCTCATCCGAAAATCGCCGCATACTCCGTAAAGGACAATCCATCGACGTATCCCTCCTCAACCGCACCCAGTTCGATATCACCCCCGAAAGAAAAGCCCGCTGGCGCAACTTCGCCGACCAACGCTTCGGAAAAGATATCATGAGCGAAGCCCGCCTCAACCGACTACTCGATGCCCCAGTCATCAATCACCTCCTCCTGTTCCACGAAGAACCGAATACCCAGGAAATCGGCACCGCCCTCCTCTACCTCGAGAAAAAGCGCGCTGCCTACTACTACTACGCCTTCTACGAACTCGACCAACGCCACCGCAACCTCGGCATGTTCATGATGACCCTAGCCGTCCAGCACTTCGCCGAACTCGGCTTTGATTACCTCTACCTCGGCACCTGCTACTCCGAACAAGCCCTCTACAAAACCCAGTTCCCCGGAACCGAATTCTTCAACGGAAACTCCTGGTCCACCAACCTCGAAGAACTCAAATACATCCTCCGCCACCACCCCAAATCCCAAAGCAACCACCTCCTCGGCGATCCTGCCTACCTCGAACAGTTCACCCCCAGTTGACGCGCCGCCCTCTCCCCTCTACTCCCTCCCGTGCAAAGCGCCGCAGGCGCTTTGCACTACCCACCATGACGCCCCGCCGCATGCCGATACTGCGTCGGTGTCTTCCCTAACCTCGACCTGAAAACCGCCCCCATATACTCCTGATGCCGAAACCCCGTCCGCTCAGCAATATCCACCAGAGACAGCTCCGTCTCCGCCAGTAACTTCCGCGCCGCATCCAGCCGCACCTGGATGATCTCCTCCTGCAAGGAACGCCCCGTCTCGTAACGGAACCGCCGCTGCAGCACACTCCTCGACACCGGCAGCTGTCGGATCACATCCCCCGCCATCAACCCCTCACATGCTTTCTCCCGAATGATCTTCAACGCCTCCGCCACGTGCACGTCCACCGTGGCCAGCACATCTGTCGAACGCCGCACAACAACCCCCTGCGGCCGCACTCGCCGCACCACAGCCGACTTGTTCGGCCGTCGCATCAACTCGTCCAGCAACTTCGCCGCCTCATACCCCACCGCCTCATGCCCCGCATCCACTGAGGACAATGACGGATTGCAAATCTCACACAGAATCTCGTCGTTATCCACCCCCACAACCCCCAGTTCCTCCGGCACCTTCACCCCCGCCCGACGACACGCCTCCAACACATGCAAACCCACCTGATCACTGCATACCAACAACCCGCACGGCTTCGGCAATGCCGATATCCAGCCCGCCAACTCATCCTCACGCCGCTCCCAAGGCGTCGTCTCCATCGCCCGCCGTCCCACCTCATACCGATGAAAATCACTCGACCGCACCCCCAGCGCCTGCCAGAACCCATTCCTCCGCTCCTCCGACCAGTTCTCCCCCTTGATCCCAATGAACGCAAAATGATGAAAACCCCGCTCCCTCAGGTGATCCGCCGCCACCCGGGCCACCGCCCGGTCGTCCACATGCACCAACGGCATCTCCGCCTCTCCCACCACTCCCAGTAAATCCACCACCGGAATCCCCATCGCCTTCACCGCCCGCGCAATCACCGGCGTCTGTACCCGCACCAGAATGCCGTCCCCACGCCAATGCTCCAGCCACGCCGGCAACCCATCCCCCAGACTCCGCGCCTCATGATACAACGCCCACCCCAACCGCTCCCGCTCCCGCACATACCGCCCCACCCCCCTCAACATGTCCCGCCCGGGCGCCAAGGACGTCTCAATCAATAACGCAACCTGCTGACAACGCGAACGAACCTGACGTGGCTTAGACATGCAGAAATCGGAAAACTCGCCGACCCTACCCAACCCCAAACCGAATCACAAGCTCACCCGCCCCAAACCCTCCGAAGATAGCTCGGTTGTTTCCTTGAGGACCCAACCGGTTTCGTCTTCCCTAAAGCCCATGTCACCCGAGCCCTCGGAACCGGCCCATTGCCTGACCGTCGACTGCTGCCCCAACCTCCTCCAAGAGGCCAAGGACAGCTTCCAACAGCATTTTCACGCCGAACCCGAACTCCTCGTCATCGCCCCCGGCCGCGTCAACCTCATCGGTGAACACGTCGACTATAACAACGGCTTCGTCATGCCCATGGCCATCCAACGCCACGTGGTCATCGCCGCTAAACGCTCCAGCCAACCGGAAGTCTCCCTCGCCTCCACCCGACAAACCCAGCCCGCCACCTTCCCCCTCACCACCCCCCTCCAACCCGGCGAACCCTCCTGGGCCAACTACGTCAAAGGCGTCCTCGCCGGCTTCATGGACAGACAAATCCCCCTCCCAGGCTTCCAGGCCGTCATTGCTGCCGACCTCCCCCTTGGCGGAGGCCTCAGTAGTAGCGCCGCCCTCGAGGTCGCCACCTGCCGGTTGCTCGAAAAACTCACCAGCCAACAACTCCCCGAACTCGACGCCATCCGGCTCTGCCAAAAAGCCGAACATACCTTCGCCGGCGTCCCCTGCGGCATCATGGACCAGTTCATCGTCGCCAGCGCTAAACCAGACCATGCCCTCCTCCTCGATTGCGAATCCCTCCACGCCCGACACATCCCCATGGACTCGCACGAAATCAGTATCCTCATCACCCATAGCGGCGTCGCCCACGAACTCGGCAAAGGCGAGTACGCCAAACGCCGTGCCGATTGCGAACGCGCCGCCAAAATCATGGGCGTCAACTCCCTCCGCAACGCCTCCCTCACCGACCTCGAAACAGCTGCCCCCTCCCTCGACCCCCTCGCCCTCCGCCGCGCGCGCCACGTCATTACCGAAATCCAACGCGCCCCGCGCTTCGCCGAACTCCTCGAATCCCGCCAGTGGACCGAAGCGGGAAAACTCATGTACGAAAGCCATGACTCCCTCCGGACAGATTACGAGGTCAGCTGCAACGAACTCGATGGCCTCGTCGACATCGCCCGCGAACTCGGCCCCGATAACGGCGTGCTCGGAGCCCGCCTCACCGGCGCCGGCTTCGGAGGCTGCACGGTCACTCTCGTGAAAAAGACCCAGGCCGAAGCCGTCCGCGCCACGCTCACAGACGTCTATTTCAAAAAAACCGGCATCCAAGCCCAAAGCTTCGTCAGCCTGCCCGCTGCCGGCGCACACCCCGTAGCCTGAGACACCCGCGCCGGTCTTCCAATTGACAACCCGACAACAACCCTTTAGATCCAACCGCCTGACAGCCCATCAACTCAACCGCGCCCCCGTGCGCCCAGGATGAACTGCCCTACCATGAATATGCTCGCCGTGTTCCAACTCACTACCATCGACATCGGAGTCTTCCTCCTCTTCGTCGCTACCGTCGTCACCGTCGGACTCGTCAAAAGCCGCGGTGAAAGCGGTAGCGCCGATTACTTCCTCGCCGGACGCGGCCTCAGTTGGTGGCTCATTGGCTTCTCCCTCATCGCCGCCAATATCTCCACAGAACAGTTCGTCGGCATGAGCGGTAACGCCGCCAGCCACGTCGGCCTGGCCATCGCCAGCTATGAATGGCTCGCCGGCATCACCCTCGTCGTCGTCGCCTTCGGCTTCCTCCCCTACTTCCTCCGCGCAGGTATCTATACCATGCCCGAATTCCTCGAAGTCCGCTTCACCTCAGGCGCACGCACGATCATGGCCCTCGCCACCATCTCCATCTACCTGCTCCTGCTCGGCTCGGTAACCTACTCCGGCGCACTCACCATCAGCACCCTCGCCGCCAAAGCCGGCTATACCATCAGCATCGGCTTCGGCTCCCTCATCATCGGCCTCATCGCCATGGTCTACGTGACCGCCGGAGGCCTAAAGGCCTGCGCCTGGGCCGACCTCCTTCAAGGTAGCGCCCTCATCGTCGGCGGCGCCGTCATCATGTTCTTCGCCTTCTCCCAACTCGGCTCTGCCACCGAAGCCGCCGCCGTCACCGACCCCCTCAGCGGCGCAGTTGTCGTCCACTCCCTCGACCCCAACGCCGGCAGTATCGAACGCTTCTGGGATCTCAACAAATCCCGCATGACCATGTTCCTGCCCTCCACCGACTCCGTCCTCCCCTGGACCGCCCTGCTCCTCGGTGTCTGGATCCCCAACTTCTACTACTGGGGCCTCAACCAATACATCACCCAGCGCACGCTGGGCTCCGCCTCCCTCGCCCAAGGCCAACGCGGTATCGTGTTCGCCGCCTGGATGAAACTCCTCATTCCCTTTGTCATCGTCATCCCCGGTATCATCGCCTTCAACCTCTACGCCAAGGAAATGCGACTCGAAGCCTCAGGCGATACCGCCAGCGGCCTCAGCCGCTACCTCAAAACCAACCCCGAAACCCAGTTCGTCCAGACCGCCACCGCCCCCACCCCGGACCAGGTCAACGCTTGGGAAGCCGGACGTTACCTCATCGCTCTCTACCCCTCAGCCCAGGCCATCACGGAAGCCAATGTCCAGAACCCCTTTGTGCTGCCCATCACTACCGACAAGTTCGAGTCCATCCAGGCCACCGGCCCCACTATCTTCACTTCCGAAGACCAGTCCTGGCGCTCGGTTAACCCGGGCCTCGCAGAAGAAATCAAAGCCCATAACGAACGCGCCGAAGCCGCCGCAGCCTCCAGCGGACAAAAACCCGCCACGGAAAAACTCATCGCCTATAAATACGATACCGCCCTCGCCCAGCTCCTGGGCCACGTCCTGCCCCAAGGCACCGGCCTCGTCGGCTTCGTCCTCGCCGCCCTCCTCGGCGCAGTCGTTAGCTCCCTCGCCGCCATGCTCAACGCCGCCTCCACCATCTTCGCCATTGATATCTTCCAGAAACACATCTCGAAAAACGCCGACCAAAATACGGTGGTGCTCCTAGGCCGCGGGGCCGTGGTGGTCTTCGCCATCATCGCCGTCATCCTCGCCCCCATGCTTGGCAACCCCCAGATCAGCAACAGCATTTTCACCATCATCCAAGAGGGCCAGGGCTTCATCTCCCCGGGTATCCTCGCCGTCTTCGTCTTCGGCCTCGTCATCCGCCGCGCTCCCGGTATCTGCGGCGTCGTCGGCCTTGTGACCAACATCGCCAGCTACGGCATCCTCAAGGTCGCCGTGCCCCAACTCCAGTTCCTCAACCGTATGGCCGTTTGCTTCGGCCTATGCCTCGCCATCATGACCATCATCACGGTCATGAAACCCCTGGCGAAACCCTTCGAGTTCAAACACACCAGCACCATCGCCCTCGAATCCTCCAAAAATGCCCGCATCGCCGGCATCGCCGCCGTCATCGTAACTCTGATCCTCTACTTCCTCTTCAGCCCCCTCGGGCTGATCCGTTAATCAGCCGAAAATCAAACCAAGACCACACCCATACCATGAAAGCGAACAATGTCCTGCTGCTCGCCGTGCTCGCCACGCTGAGCTCACTCGCAGTCTCCTGCTCCACCTGTAAATGCGGCAAATCCGCCGGTAACGCCATGTCATCCTCCGTCACAAAATCCGAATTCGGCCAACTCCCCGATGGCACCACCGTCGAAGCCTACACCCTCCAAAACAGCCACGGCCTCAAAGCCAAGGTCATCACCTACGGAGCCCTGCTCACGGAAATGATGGTCCCCGACCGCCACGGCCGCCTCGGCGATATCACTCTAGGCTTCGATAACCTCGACCAATACCTCGCTGGCCACCCCTACTTCGGCGCTACTATCGGCCGTTACGCCAACCGGATCGCCAAAGGCAAGTTCACGCTCGATGGCAAATCCTACTCGCTCGCCACCAATAACGTCCCCAATCACCTCCACGGCGGACTCAAGGGATTCGATAAGGTGGTCTGGAAAGCCGAAATCATCAGCACCTCACCCGCCTCCGTCCGCTTCACCTACGTCAGCCCCGATGGCGAGGAAGGTTACCCCGGCACTCTCACCGCCAGCGTCACCTATACGCTCAACGATAAAAACGAGCTCCAGCTCGACTACACCGCCACCACCGATAAAGCCACAGTGGTCAACCTCACGAATCACGCCTACTGGAACCTCGCCGGCGAAGGCAGCATCCTCAATCACGTGCTAATGCTCAATGCCGACCACTACACCCCGGTCGATGACACGCTCATCCCCACCGGGGAAATCGCCCCCGTCAAAGGCACGATCATGGATTTCACCAAACCCATGTCCATCGGTTCACGCATCACTCAGCTGACCAATGACCCCCAAGGCTACGACCACAACTACGTCCTCCGCAGCGGCGGCGGTGATCTCGCCCTCGCTGCCCGGGTCACAGAACCCACCACCGGCCGGATCCTCGAAATCTCTACCACCGAACCCGGCATCCAGTTCTATAGCGGTAACTTCCTCGACAGCACGCTCACCGGAAAACGTGGCGTGGTCTACAATCAACACGATGCCTTCTGCCTCGAAACGGATCACTTCCCCGATTCCCCCAACCAGCCCAACTTCCCCAGCGTAGTACTGCGCCCAGGCCAAACCTATACCCAAACCACCATCCACAAGTTCTCAGCCGACATTCAATAAACCGGCTCCGAACCCACTCTCACACGCGGCCACACCCCAGGGTGTCGGCCGCGTTCTGCTTTGTAGAGCTCCCAGCTGCACCCTCTCTCAAGCCCGCTGCCCCACAAACTCCACCCCAGCCTTCCTGCCCTCCTCCAAAATGAAACGCCTCCCCTGATCATACTCCTCCGCATTCTTCAAATGCTCCAACATCAACGGTGGCCGCTGCGGCAATTGCGATAGCAAGGTCAAATACTGCGCGTAATCCAACATGCCCGTCCCCGGAATCACCTCCACAAAATGAATGTTCATCTCCACCTCCCACCGCAAATCCTTCGCATGGCAACTCACAATGTGCGGCCCCAACATCCGGAAACACTCGCTCACTACCTCGCCGCTCCGATAAAACCGCCGCGGCTGGTTGATCAAATTGCACGGATCCAAATGCGCACCAAAACCCGGACGCCCCACAGCCTTGATCATCCGCATGCAACTCACCGGACTGTCCGGTAACGCCCACCCCATCATCTCATAACAAAATTTCGCCCGACGTGGCTTCACCGCATCCACAATCTTCCTCGCATTCTCCACCGCAGCGTCAAAGAAATCCTCAGTCAAATTGTCCGGATGCGGCCCGTACCACACTCCTGGGTTCATTGACCCCGCAATATCTACACAGCACAACGCCCCGATCTCGTCAGCCAACGCCAACCCTTCAATCACCTGGTCAAAGTTCGCCTTCCGCTGCACCGGATCCCCATGCATCAAGTTGACCCACCGGCCAACTTCTGCAATCACCACCCCCTCCCGCTCAAAAGCCCGCGCATACGCCTTCACCGCCGCACCATCGGACAGCGACACGTTCGGACAATACGCCGCCGAATACCCCAACGCACGATGCGCCCGCGCCAACTCCACCGGGTCATCCCCCGCCCCAAATACCGGCCCACCCAGCCGCACAGCACCCTTCCCCGCCTCCTCTGAAGTCTCCGCAGCACACACAACTGTCATCCCACCCGCCAGCACCCCCGCCGCCTTCCCCAAAAACTCTCTCCGATTCGTTCTCTCGTTCATCATCATCCAACCTCCTTCCAAGACCATCACACCGGATATCCCACACACTGCCCCAATACCACCTGCCAGTCGGCCGGAATGCCCAGCCCCTCCCTCAGCGGCGCTCCCGCCGATATGGCATGCACCACACACCCCAAACCCGCCGATGCACAATACAAATACACGTTCTGCGCAATAAACCCAGTGTCCGCCGCAGCATAAAAGACCCGCTGATCCTCCGGCACCCTCCTCTGCCTCGCCGGATCCACCACATACACCAACGAGACCGGTGCCTGCTGCACATAGTCCTGCCCCCCGCTCAACCCACGAATGTCCCCCCTCCCCCGCACCTCCAACCCCTGCCGATCCGCATCAAATCGATACACGCCATCCGACCGCAAAACCCATATCTCAACCTCCCGGTTATCCATCGCACTCGGCGCCGTCCGCTTCCCCTCCCCCTCACGGTTCACTCCAAAGGCCGCCCAAAGCAAATTCGACAACTCCTGCCACCCCACTTCACGTCCACTGAATTCTCTCGTGCTGGCCCTGCTCGCCAACGCCTCCATCAATGAACCCCCACCCTCCCGGACCGGGGCCGGCAATGGCAGAAATTCCCCGTCCCCTCTCTCCTCACCCGCAACCGCAACCGCCCCTCCCGCCATCAAGGCCCCACACCAAAAAGCCCGCCGACTCACTACACGCTGCCCGCCGTCCGCTGAAGATACACAACGAGTTCTCATCATCATCCACTTCGTAAAATTTGCGAGGACATCACCCCACCGCATCAAGCAAACCCAGCAAAACAAAGGCAGAATCGAAGGGGTAATGGACACCATGCTCCCCCACCCCCTACATCCCGTCAAGCATCCCACTCGCCCCAAAAAGGCTTGGTTTCAACCCACCCGTCACCTTTAATCGAACCCGCTGCAATATCCGCACACCGCAGCAACCCGACCGGTGCGTTCTTCCTGGTCATGCACTTATGACCGACGTTTCAATTTTCATCCTAGAGGACGACCTCGTTACCTCCGTGGCCCTCGCCAAGGCCATGCACATAGAACTCCCGGATGCCCAAATCCTCCGGGCCGCCTCCCTCTATGAAGCCCGCCTGCTGCTCGCTTCCTTCGACATCCAGTTCTTCATTATCGATGTCAACCTGCCGGATGGAAACGGCATCGATTTTATCGTGGACGTCAGCTCCAAATACCCAAAAGCCGGCGTCGTCGTCACCACCAAGGATGTCCTCCCCAAACACCGCGACAAGGCTACAACCTTCGGTGCCCTCTACTTCCTGGAAAAGCCCATCTCCCCACGCGCACTCGGACAGATCATCCGCAACCACCTCGCCAATAACTTCGGCACCAGCTCAGGGTCGGATACCTCCTTCACCGCCGCTCTCACTCGCCTGACCGCACTCGACGTCATCCAGCTCAAGTGCCTCGGCCAAGCCACCCTACGCCTCGACTTCTCTCTCCGGGACGGCCACTACGGCAGCGTCTACTTCGAAAAAGGCCAAATCCTCCACGCCGAAGCCAGCCTCAATACATCCACCCCGCCAGTAACCGGACTCCACGCACTGGCTGAAATTCTCGCCTGGCGTGGCGGAAAGGTCACGGAAACCAAAGGCGCCGACCAACCAACCGCCTCCCTCGATGGCACATGGCAATCCCTCCTCCTGGAAGCCGCCCAACTCGGCGATGAAGCGGCCTCGCAAGGTCAGATCACCTGATTCGCAAAAAGACGGGAAAGCGAGTGGAAAGAAATGGTGCGCGCTGCAGGGTTCGAACCTGCGGCCCCATGCGTGTGAAGCATGTGCTCTACCACTGAGCTAAGCGCGCAATAGGGGTGAAAAGGTAATGTTCACCCCGCCCATTGCAAGCATTGTTTGTCGTGGAAATCTAACCCCGCCCTCTGAACCCACAACCCACCCTCACACACCCGCTGCCTCACCGGCATCCTCACCCGGTTTCTCCCGATAACTCCTCACCACCATATCACTTAAAAACCGATCCGGCGCCTCCACGGTCCCCTCATCCAACACAAACTCCCGCTGCCCCGTGTTCTGCGCCACCAGCTTCAACCCAAATTGATAATCCTTGAACCTGGCCGCACAGACCTCCCTCACCGGACACCCCTGCTCAGCCGAAAGACCAATCAACCGGGCCTCCGCCTCGGCCGTAAACGTCATCTTCAATCCATGCGCCTCCTCAAACCTCTGCGCATACTCCCGCACCACCTCGCGCAATAACTCCTTCTCCTCTCGAGCAGACTCTTCCCTCAACTCTGCCAACGCTCCATCCGGATCCGCCACCAGCTCGCGCGTCACCACAAACCGCTTCAACGCCGTGGACGGCAACTCAAACTTCAGATTCCTAAACGTGCGCTCACATACCGTCATCAATCCACGCGCCCCTGTCTTCTCCTCCACCGCCCGATGCGCTATCTCCCGTAACCCGTCGTCCCGAAACAACACCTCAATCCCATAGGCGCCAAACGACTGCTCATACTGCCGCACTATGCTCCCCTCGGAGTTCTTCAGGATCAGAAACAAATCCTCCTCCTCCAACCCATGACAGACCACCCGAACCGGTAAACGCCCCACAAACTCCGGCTCCAATCCGAAATCCATGAAATCCCGCGTCCGCGCCTCCTCCAATAACCCCCCAGCCTCCGGAACCCGGTCCATCCGCGCCCCAAACCCAATCGCCGACTCCCGTAGCCGCTTCCGAATAATCGGTTCCATATCCCCAAACGCCCCGCTCATCACAAATAAGATGTGCCTCGTGTTCACCGTCGACGGCTGCTTCTTCCCCCGCCCCTGCGACATGTCCATGAAAGCCTGAAACTGCCCCGCAATGTCGTTCGGCGCCCGCACCGAAACCTCCGTCTCCTCCATCAACTTCAACAGGTTCGTCTGCACCCCGCGACCACTCACATCCCTCCCCGTCGCCCCCGGCGCCACAGCCAGCTTGTCCACCTCGTCCAAATAAATAATCCCATACTCAGCCCGCTTCACATCCCCATCAGCCCGACGCACCAAATCCCGCACCAAGTCCTCCACATCCCCACCCACATATCCCGTCTCAGAAAACTTCGTCGCATCCGCCTTCACAAACGGAACACCAATCAACTCCGCCATGCTCCGGATCAAATAGGTCTTACCCACCCCCGTCGGCCCCAATAATAAAATGTTCTGCTTCACATATTGCGTCGAATCCCGCCCCCCCCTCGCCAACCGAACCGCGTTGTAATGATCACACAACGCCACGCTCAATACCTTCTTCGCCTCCTCCTGCCGGATCACAAACCGATCCAGATGCTTCTTCACATCCCTCGGCTTCGCCTCAAATTCAAAACCCCGATTCCCCTCCTCTACCTTAACCTCCCCGCCACCATCCTCCGCCGCCGACTCTGTCGCCGCAACACCCGGAGCCCCCCCCGGCACCCCCAGGTTGGTCGCCTTCAATAAATCCCTCAAACGCCGTTGAAACTCCTCCGGTGTCGGAGGCAGGTTCGCCCGCCAATCCATGTCGTTCGCCTTGCTCACGCCCCCAACAAACGCCATCCCACCCCCCGCGTCAAACGGCAAAGACCCGCCACCCAAAAAGGTGGCGGGCCTCTGTCAGCAATACCAAACCAGCCAATTAGTCGTCGTGGTCGTAAGCAAAAACCGCCTCAGGCAAGCCATAGTTGGGCGGCATCTCATTCCAGGAAACCGGGATAAACCCGCGCCCGCCTTCATCACTCCTCGCCAACGCCTCATCGTAATGGAAGTTAAAATGACCGTTCATCTTGACCGTCGACGTAATGCTCGCCCCTACAAAATCATAGGTGTTGTTGCCGCCGCCTCCCAAATGGAAATCAGCGTTAGGAGCGTAAATGGTCCCTGTAAACGCCGAATTGCCGCTGAAATGAAGCTCCGTATTAGTGGGCAAACCATAGTAGGCAAACTGAGTCGCTAAACCGTTAGCATTAAACACCCCCTGCCCGTCTAACTTGGCTACCGGTGCTGCCACATACATCTTCAAAGACGCATTGTTTGTAATCACAATGACATCCTTCGCGTTCATATCGATGTTCGAAGGGATATACAGCCTTGCATTCCCTTCCACTAGCACATTGCCGCTCAGACTGCTGATCACGTAGTCACCGTCCTGCAGTACGTAATCCCAAGTAAATTTCTTGTCTACATACCTGGATGTCGGAAGCCTGCCCGTGGTAAAGGGCGCCTCCACATCCGGAAAACTCACGTTCATGTCAGAGGAAGAATGCCCCGGCTGAATCCCCTTGTTGCCGCTATCCACCCAGAGCTTGTCACCCACGGAACCATTGGGACCAATCGAAATAGAACCTCCAGGCCCCGTAGCCACGCTCCCGTAAATCTCCGCGTTCCCTACATCCAGTGAATCAATCACCCCAGAGTTGGTGGCAATGTCTCCGTTATCCTTGGTCTTCAGTGGATCGTATCGCCCCCCTGTGCTGTAACGAACATCTTCCGAATCAAAGCTGTCCGACGCCACATTGTTCCCCGAAATATCGATCTGCCCCTTAGCCACCATTCCCTTCACAAAAAATGAACCCTCGCGATAGGTGTGCACCCGCACAGAACGCCGCACGAAATTCTGGTTGTCACGCGCTGCATCCAGCATGTCCCAAAAGGATGTCCCCACGGCCGATGGCCCCCTGGGCGTCGGCGAAATCCCCGTGCTCACAATCACCGGCGGATCCACCGGCTGAATGCGCGACAAATAAACAAACCCGCCCCCCAAGTTGCCAAATTTCTGATACCAGCCGTCTGACGCTCGACTCCATCCGTCCTGCGCCAGGCCGGATAAATCATGACGATAAAGATGGGTCAGCGCCTCCTCCACACCGGCCTCCATCGCCGGAACAGCCGATGCCCATGCCAAGGATCGCATCACCGAGAGGTTCTGGCTCGATACCAACGATAAATAACTGCCCAGCGAAATCCCCACCACCGCCATCGCCGCCATCGTGATCGTCAGTGCCCCCCCCTGCTCCCTACGACTCGTGTTCAACTTCAAAACTCGCATCTCGCGTCTCTTTCGTCTTAAGCCACTACCCCCGATAAACCCCAACCGCGGATCCGTGGCATCCCACCCCAATCCACAGCCCTCTCCCAACTCAATCGGTCACTGGAAATCTCCCTGAAGCAACTTGTGGACCTAAATTTGAAATTTCACGAATAACTTAAGACACCTGTCGGATTTAGACGAAATGCGGCCCCAAAAATGAAACAGAACTCAAGACACCTGCCCCAATACAACACGTTGAATGGTTCGGAGTTAGACATCCAATACACCCAAAGCCCAACCGATCGCCCCCTCCCTGAGAACCACTACCGCACCCACGCCCCCCCTCCCTTCCAACTCCTGAAAAGAACCTCGCCCGCCCCAATCCAAACACCCCCGCTTTCTCAGTCCCCGGAAACCACCCCCCGTAACTGCCCCGCAATCTCTCCCGCCATGTCATCAACGCACCCCACCAATGCAACCACCCTCGCCCCCTGAAGGGAATCCCCCGTCGTCACCTGCCTCCGATACACCCCCTGACCAGATATCCTCTCTCCCGCCCCCGACGGTTGCCCCCCACCAACCCACCGCGCAACCAACACCGCTTCCCCGGCCAAATCCACCTCAAACCGGCTCACACTCACCTGCAAATCCACATAGGCCCCCGTAGGCCGGCGAACCTCACCCGCATAAACCCGATCACCACCCACCCTTTCCACCAACGCTTCCCGCAACCTCCGCGTTACCGCATCCCCCAATGGCTCCGCCCAAAAATGCAGATCACTGTAAACCACCTCGGCCTCGCCCACCCGCGTCACCATCGCCGGTTGCTCCAGATACCGAGGTATACTCACCGGACTCACAAAAACCAACGGCACCACCTCCGCACTATCCCCCACGGACGACAGCTCCACACCACCACCCGACGACAAAACATAAAAGCGGGAGGCATCTTCCTTCGGCGTTAAACACCCCGCTCCAAAAACCACGCAGCACGCCAAACTCGTCCACAGATCAAATCTCATAACCCCATCCTTTATTCCGTCGGTTCACGCCGCACTTTGCGCCCCGTCACCAAAGCCGAAGGAGTCCTCTCCAAATCCTCCGCCAACCTCCGCACAGATCCCGCCGCCAAGCCCAGATCCCGCAGGGTCTCCTGAACCTGCGCCAAAACCACAGAGTCCGGCCCCAATACCCCCTCCAACTGCTCCAAATTCCGCCGCATCT
The DNA here is from genome assembly GCA_046047235.1 of Verrucomicrobiota bacterium. GTDB lineage: Bacteria > Verrucomicrobiota > Verrucomicrobiia > Limisphaerales > JAHDYP01 > JBMTVN01. Next base: position 96,040 of record JBJOII010000004.1, read on the forward strand.
GCTCCATGGTCGCCGATGAAGCCTGCGAAAACACCACCAGATTACTGCTCAATACCGCCACCTGCGGCTGAGTCGTCGCCAAAAAACGCCGGGCCTCGTCTGACGCCATCGACAACGCCTGCAAGGTGTTGGTCAAATCCGGAGTCGAAAGCAAAACCTGAAGGGAATCCAACGTCTCCACCAACTCACCCCGAATGGTAGCCACCTCAAAATCGGAAATCGCCCCGTTCAACGACCGCACCAAAGTCCTCAAATCCAACGCCAGCCCCGCCAAATCAGTCTGACTCAGCGACGCCACAAACTCCGGCAAACCAGTCGAGACGGTGGGAATCTCAAAATACAAACCGTCCCGATGATGCAACGCAGTCTTCGGCGCCTCCGGCAAATAATCCAACTGAACATACAGTCGACCGGAAATAAAACTGTCCAACTCCAGGCTCGCACGCAAACCGTTGTCCACCTGCCGCTGCATAAATACCGGATCGTCCAGATCCAACGCTCGCTCAGTCGCCGATACCACCCGATCCTCATCCAACTCCAACAACACCGGAATCGACTGCCGTATCGCCCCCTCATCAAACGCAATCTGAATCCGCTTCACCTGCCCCACCGGCACACCCTTGAATTTCACCGGAGCACCCACAGCCAACCCGTTCACCGATGAGTCGAAATACACAATCACCGGAACCGGATGCGCGAATAATCGCCCCGACCCCAGCACCAACAACGCACCCAAGGCAATCAACAACCCCACCACCACAAAAATTCCAATCTTCAACGCATTGGCTTGCTGGCTCATAAATCGCCTCCTCCTCCCCGGTTCAAAAATGCCACCACATCCGGATCACCCGCCCCCCGTAATTCCTCCAAACTCCCCAGCCCCCCCATGGTCCTCGTGCGCGCATTCAGAAACAGCGCACGATCCGCAATCGAATGAATGCTCTGCAATTCATGCGTCACCACAACCACGGTAGTGCCTGAGACATCCCGCAGATGCAAGATCAGCTCGTCCAACCGCCGCGAACTGATCGGATCCAACCCCGCCGAAGGCTCATCAAAAAACAAGATCTCCGGATCCAAAGACAAGGCCCTCGCCAAAGCCGCCCGCTTCGCCATCCCACCCGAGATCTCAGAAGGATAGTAGCCCTCATACCCTGCCAACCCCACCCAGGACAGCTTCAGCCGCACCCGCCTCCATACCTCCTCCCGAGGCAAATCCATAAAACGCTCCATCGGCAAGGCAATGTTCTCACCCAACGTCATCGAGCTCCACAACGCCCCACCCTGAAATGATACCCCGAAACGCCTCGTCATCCTCGCCCGCTCCTCCCCCGCCGCCCCCACCAGATCGCTGCCATCAAAATGAATCTCGCCGCAATCCGTCGGCTTCAAACCAATCAAATGCCTCAATAACGTACTCTTCCCACACCCACTCCCACCCATAATCACAAACACCTCCCCGCGCCTCACCTCAAAATCCAACCCCCGCATAATCACATTTGAACCATACGCCAGCTCCAACCCACGCACGCGTAAATGCGCACCCACCCCCCCCACGGACGGAACCGCGCCAGATTTCACAACCTCACTCTTCATCACTCAAATCCCCAGCACGTTAAACACCACCGCAAACACCGCATCCGCAGCCACAACCCCCGTGATCGCCACCACCACCGCCGACGTCGCAGCCGACCCCACCGCCGCCGCATTCGTCCCACACCCCAATCCACGCAAACACCCCGTAAATGCCACGATGCACCCAAAAACCAAACTCTTCGCCACCCCCACCCCCAAATGCGCAAACGTCAGCGCATTCACCGTCGCATCCCAATACTCCACAACCGATATCCCCAACATCACTCGCGCCACCACAAACCCACCCACAATGCCCACCACATCCGCATACAACGTCAAAAAGGGAATCATCAACACCAACGCCAATAACCTCGGCAATACCAGCAAGTCCACGGTCGATATCCCAAACACCCGGAAGGCATCCAACTCCTGATTCACTTTCATCGTCCCCAAATGCGCCGCAAATGCCGCCCCCGTACGCCCGCACAACACAATCGCCACCATCACACACCCCATCTCTCGCGCCATCGCTATCCCCACCAGATCCGCCACGTAAATCGAAGCCCCAAACCGCTCCAGCTGCACCGCCCCCACAAAGGCCAAAATCAACCCCACCAAAAAAGAGATCAACGAAACAATCGGCAACGCCTCCGCCCCGCACTGCTGCAGCAATAAAAGGAAATCTCCCCGACGAAAATAAGCCCGCCCCCTCAGGCCACGCCATAAACTCAACGTGCATTCCCCCAGAAAAACCAACGCCTCCCGAATCTCCCCTCGCAACGCCAACACCCTCATCCCCACCCGGGCCACCGGATGTAACGCACCACCACCACCACCAGTGTCCACGGCACCCGGCAGCGCCAACTCCAACATCCGCACCAACTCCTCCGGCAACCCGTCCAAAATCAGCTCCACCCCCCCACCACGACATTCCTCCCGGCACTCCAGCAAGTACGCCACCAACCCAACACCCCAACCCTCCATCCGACTCACATCCACCTGCATCCGCCGCACCCCGTCGTTCACACCCAGGAATCCCCCCAGACCCCCATCCGGAATCACAGCACCCCCACCGCCCCACTCTCCCACAAAACGCACCCACCCCAGCGCCGCGTCCCGCGCATCCAGTCCATACTCAACAAAGGGCAAATCCCCTGCCATGCGCACACTGTTGTTCGCACAGACCCAAGGCTCAATCGAAATCGATCCCCCCCCCCAGAACCTTAACTCCAAGAAATCGCTGGCCACATACCCCCGCCAGACGCTACAGCTCACTTCCAAGCAGTCCCTGCCACCCCCCCAATGCGACTCCTCATCACCTGCGGCCCCAGCTTCGAACCCATAGACCAAGTACGCCGCCTCACCAATTTCTCGACCGGAGAACTGGGCGTCTCCCTCGCCGAGGCCTTCAGCGCCCAAGGCGCCACTGTCGTCTGCCTCAAAGGACAAACCGCCTCATTCCGTAACCCGAACCCAACCGTCGAAACCCACCACTTCACCACCAACGACAATCTCTACGCCCAACTCACCGCCCTCTCCCAAACCACACAATTCCATGCCCTGCTCCACGTCGCCGCCCTCAGCGATTATCGCGTTAACGCCATCCTTGATGAATCAGGCAACCCACTCCAAAACGGAAAAGTGCCTTCCAACCTCGGAAACCTAACCCTCCAACTCGCTCCCGCTAAAAAACTCATCAGCGAACTCCACCGCCTCTTCCCCAACACCAGCATCGTCGGATGGAAATACGAGGTCGACGGCAATGCAGAAAGCGCCGTCCACAAGGGTTTCAAACAAATCCAGCAACACCACACCCACGCCTGCGTCGTGAACGGACCCGCTTGCGGCACACAGCTCATCCTTTGCCGACCCCCAAAAACGCAAACCCCACTCCAAAACCGACAGGAACTCGTCAACTGCCTCGTCAATTGGCTGCTCCCGCCCCAACCACCCCACTCCTGACCCTAATCAAAATCCGTCCGCAACCCGGGATCCTGCAAATGCTCAAAACAGCGCAGGATCTGCGCCGGAGTCACTCTCGATAACGACAACTCCGGCAATTCGTCCCTTCCGAAAAACGCCGCATCCCCCGTCTCCCCGGCACGCGCCTGCAACTCCCCCTCCACCCACTCACACAAAAAGAACACCTTGTAGACATGATAGGGAAAAGGTGGCGTATGCCCCTGCAGCTCCCGATCAAACACCGCCAACACCTTCAACGGACGCGTCACTAATCCGCTCTCCTCCTGAATCTCCCGCGTCACGGCCTCGCTCGGAGCATCATTCACGTCCGCCCACCCCCCAGGCAAAGTCCAACGCCCCCCGTCCGCCAACTCTTGGACCAATAACACCTTGTTCTCCCGAAACACGACCCCACGCACATCCACCTTCGGCGTCGCATACCCAAAATCCACCGCGTTTAACCGCATCAGCTCAGCAACACCCAAGTTGCTCTCCGCCGCCACCATCTCCGCCGCCACCTCCGCCAACCGGGTATACCGCGCAATGTCATATCGGTCGCGCGCATACGCCAACCCCGTCTGGCTCATCGCCTGCAATTCCCTTGCCCATGCCATTCGACGCGCCTGCGATGTGTCAATATCACCCATAAATCGAAACCCTAATGACTTTCAGGTGACAGGAGCGAGCACGAATGCCAACCCGCCCCCCCCCTGATGAACCACTCCCGCAACACCCCAGCCCTCAAACCTCCCCTGTAGCCCCCAAATCACCCCCCCTCCCCCGCCCCGGCCCGCCCGAAGAATCCATCGCCTCCAAATGACCTCCCAAAGCGGCAAAAGCGCCATAGTGACACATACGCGTAGCGTCGCACTTTTTTAAAAGGAGTCACTCTGTCGCATTTTGTCCACCCTCCTTTCCGCATCTCACTTCTTTGCCCACCAATGGTTTACAGCATAATAACACCTCTCGGAACCGCTCTGGCACGGATCATTCATATAGTCTCCCGTGATCCACGCGGATCCCAGTGATCCGCCTAAGTCCCTGAGCGAAATGACAAGGGCCGACCGCTCAAGGACGAGAGAAATCCAGTCAGCCCTACGAAAGGAAAATATATGAGCAATCTGACCCGCTGGGAAAACCGATGGAACCCCTTCCGCGAAATGGAAGACCTCCAAAACCGCATCTTCGGACTCCTCCACCGCAACTACGGCAAACAAGCCCTCCGGGGTGAAGGTGAAACAGAAGAAGCCATGGCCGTCTGCCAATGGGCCCCGCTAGTAGATGTCGCCGAAGACGAAAAAGGCTACTCCATCAAAGCCGAACTCCCCGAAGTCAAAAAGGAAGACGTCCACGTCACAGTCGAAAACGGCGTCCTCACCATCAACGGCGAACGCAAGTTCGAGACCGAAGAAAAGGGCCGCCGCTACCACCGCGTAGAACGTGCCTACGGTAGCTTCACCCGCTCCTTCACCATGCCCGAGGACGCCGAATCCGATCACGTAACAGCCGAGTTCCGCGACGGGGTGTTGAACGTGCGCATCACTAAGAGCGAAAAGGCCCGCCCCAAATCCATCGAGGTCAAGGTCGGCTAAAACCATCACAGCAAATCGCTGACCCCAATCCGGCCGGACCACTCCGGCCGGATTTTGCCCGTACCCGTATCAGCCCCGCTCAGATCGCCCGAACACGGCGCGCACAAAACCCCCTGCATGGTTGAATCCCTCCAACTAAGCCGCTAGCTTCGCCGGCCATGACAGGTGGAGAATACCGCCTGGTCCAACTCGCCAACGGAACCTGGAGCGTGCGATCAGATCGCTACGCCGAAACCTTCCACCCGGTAGTCGGACCTGCCGAAGAAGCCAATACTCTCTACGTGCGCCAACCCCGGCTGCGCGAACGCATGAGCTCCACCCCGGAACCCTTCGTCATCTGGGACGTCGGCCTCGGCGCAGCCGGCAACCCCCTCGCCGTCCTCGCCGCCACCAATGACCTCCCCGGCCAAACCCAAATCTTCAGCTTCGACCAAACTACCGAACCCCTCACCTTCGCCCTGCAACACGAATCAGCCTTCCCCCACCTCCCCGAATACAAAACCTGCCTCCACCAACTCCTCACACCCCCAATCCACCACTCGATCTTCACCGATAACCAACGCCACGTGGAATGGCAGCTCCACGTCGGCGACTTCCCCTCCTGGCTCACCTCACCCGACGCCCCCACACTCCCCAAACCCCACGCCATCCTCTTCGACGCCTACTCCCCCGCCTCCAACCCCGAGATGTGGACGCTCCCACTCTTCGAAAAACTATTCCGCCTGCTCGATCCCGCACGACCTTGCGCCCTCCCCACCTACTCCCGTAGTACCCTCCTCCGCGTCACTCTCCTCCTCGCAGGATTTTATGTCGGCGCCGGACACGCCACCGGCGAAAAAGATGAAACCACGCTCGCCGCCAATACTCCCGACCTCATAGAAGAACTGCTCGATCACAACTGGCTGGGCCGGGTCCAACGCTCCACCAGCGCCGAACCCCTCCGCTCCAACCACTACCTGCAAGCCCCCCTCTCCCAGGAATCCCGCGACCGACTGGAACGCCACCCCCAATTCGCCCGCCCATGACCCCGGCCGAACAGTTCGACACCACCCTCCAATCCCCCCTGCCCCCGCTCGCCCTCGCCCCCATGCAGGACATCACCGACCGGGAATTCTGGGAACTCATCCACCCCTACGGAGGCGCAGATCTCTACTTCACAGAATACTTCCGCGTCTATCCCAACTCCCACCTCAATAAGGGCATCCTCCGCTCCATTACCCATAACCCCACCCAACGCCCAGCCATCGCCCAGCTCATCGGTAACAATATCCCTGAACTCGTCCGCTCCGCCCGCGAACTCCAAAATTATCCCGTCGCCGCCATCGACCTCAACCTCGGCTGCCCCGCACCCGTGGTCTACCGCAAATGCGCCGGCGGCGGACTCCTCCGCGACCCCCAGCAAATCGACGCCATCCTCGGCGCCCTGCGCAATACCATCACCACAACCCGATTCACCGTCAAAACCCGCGTCGGGTTCGACTCCCCCGAAGTCTTTGACCAACTCATCCCCATCTTCGCCAAACATCAGCTCGACCTCCTCACGATCCACGGCCGCACCGTCCAGGAAATGTACCGCACCCCCGTGAGATACGAACTCATCCGACAAGCCGCCCAAACCCTCCCCTTCCCCGTCCTCGCCAATGGCAACATCGGCTCCCCATCCAAAGCCCACTCTGTCCTCCAAACCACCGGCGCCCTCGGCCTCATGATCGGCCGCGGCGCCATCCGTAACCCCTGGCTCTTCTCCCAAATCCGCCAACACCTCCAAAATCAACCCATCCAACTCCCCACCGGACACGACGTGCTCCGCTACATCCAACAACTCCTCGACGTCTTCCGCCCCCACCACCCCCGCTCCGCCGGCCTCGTCGCCCGCGCCAAAAAACATATGAATTTCCTCGGCGTAGGCGTCGAACCCACCGGCTCCTTCCTCCACCAAATCCGCCGCGCCCGGGATGAATCAGAATTCCTCAGTATCTGCCACCACTACCTCAATCACCCCAACCCCATGCCACTCGAACCATTCAACCTCCCCCTCCCTCCCACCGATGTCATGGCCGGCACCCACCTCTGAACTCTGAACTAGGAACCCCAACCCAACCCCGCTATGGTCCTCCCCCCTATGCAACAAACGGGAATCCGCCTGTTTAATACGCTGTCACGCTCCGTCGAACCGTTCGTCCCACGGGACCCCGAAGGCCGAAAGGTCGGCATGTACTGCTGCGGCCCAACGGTCTATGACCGCGCCCACATCGGCAACTTCCGCACCTTCGTCTTCGCCGACCTCCTCCGCCGCTACCTCGAATTCCGCGGCTACAATGTCTTCCACGTCATGAATGTCACCGACGTCGAAGACAAAATCATCCGCCGCGTCCGGGAAACCAAGACCCCCCTCCCCGAGTTCACCCAAAAACTGGAGCAGGCCTTCCTCGCCGACATGGACCTCCTCGGCTGCTCGCGCCCGCACGCCATGCCCCGCGCCACAGAACACATCCAGGACATCATCAACCTCATCCAACGCCTGCAGGAACGCAACCTCGCCTACCAGGCCCCCGACAAATCCGTCTACTTCAGCATCGAGCGCTACCGCGCCATGGGCTGCCAATACGGCCGCCTCCTCAACCTCAACTTCGAAGCCATGCGCCCGGGCGAACGCGTCAGCCACGACGAATACGCCAAAGACTCCGTCGCCGACTTCGCCCTCTGGAAAGCCCGAGTCGATGACGACGGCCAAGTCCACTGGCCCAGCCCCTGGGGCGAAGGCCGCCCCGGCTGGCACATCGAATGCAGCGCCATGAGCATGAAACTGCTCGGCCCCAGCTTCGACCTCCACCTCGGCGGTGAAGACCTCGTCTTCCCCCACCACGAAGACGAAATCGCCCAAAGCGAAGGCGCAGGCCTCCAACAACCCGGCGAAGCGTGCGTCCATACCTGGGTCCACGGCGCCCACCTCCTCGTCGAAGGTAAAAAGATGAGCAAATCGCTCGGTAACTTCTTCACCATCGCCGACCTCACCGCCAAAGGCTTCCCCGGTCGCAATATCCGCTACCTCCTGCTCCAGGCCCACTACCGCGAAACGTTTAACTTCACTCTCGAAAACCTCACCGGCGCCTCATCCGCGCTCTCCCGACTCGACGACTGCCTCCTCAAACTCCGCGAAATCGCCGGCCCCACTTCCGCCGAACCCCACCCCGAACTCCTCAACGCCTTCACCGCCGCCATGGATGACGACCTCAATGTCGCCAGGGCCTGGGGCGTCATCTTTGACCAGATCCGCGATTGGAACCGGCAACTCGCAGCCAACGACCTCACCCCCGAATCCGCCGCCGCCGCCCTCGCCGCCTGGGATCGCATCAATACTGTATTCGCCGTCACCACCCAACCCGAATCCAGCGCCCCACCAGAAATCGTCGCCCTCCTCGACCAACGTCAGGAAGCCCGACGCAACCGCGATTTCACCCGCGCCGACCAGCTCCGCGATGAACTCAAGGCCCAAGGCTGGATCATCGAAGACACCCCCAAAGGCCCCCGACTCAAACCCGCCCAAGGTTGATCTCCCGCCAACCTGGCCTTAATGTCCAGCAATCCGCCCAAGCGGCAAACCAAGTCAGTATGAAACCGTTCCCCCTACCCTCCCGCCTCACCCTCGCCCTCATCGCTCTCGCCCTCCCCCTCCTGGCACCCCCCTCCTCCCTCGCTCAAACGCAACCCTCACAACCCCCCCCCCCCCCCCAGCCCCCGAACACCACCAACTCTCCGACCACTCCCCACCCGCCCTGTCGTTCGCCCCACCCCACCGGTCCGCCGCACTCCCACACCCACCTCATCCACAACCACCACCCCAGCCAAACCCTTCCCCCTGGTATTCACCAGCGACCTCATCGAAACCCAACCCGAACCCGGAGCCACTAACGCCCTCTTTACCCTCACCTTTACCAACACCTCCCCCGAGCCCGTCACTCTCACCAAAGTCCAAACCAGCTGCGGCTGCACCGCAGCCCAACTCCCCCAACTCCCATGGACCATCGCCGCCAACGAATCCAACTCCTTCACGGTCAGTATGGATATCCGCGGCAAACGCCAGGCCGTCGCCAAGAAACTCTTTCTCTACTCCGACCAAGGCTACAAAAGCCTAACGGTGCGCGCCAATATCGTCGTCTCTAACGAGACCGACCCCGACCGCCTCCGCAATATGCAAATCGCCGCCACGGATCGCCAAGCCGTGTTCCGGGGTGACTGCGCACGCTGCCACGCCACACCCGCCGAAGGAAAGATGGGCAGAGAACTCTTCCAAGCCGTGTGCGCAGTATGCCACCTC
>JBJOII010000005.1:0-73548 GCA_046047235.1 Verrucomicrobiota bacterium
TCTCCGCTCTCCGCTCTCCTGTCTCCAGCGCAAAGCGCTCCGCGCTTTGCGCTTTGCGTCACCACTGCTGCTAGTTCCACCAGATTCCCGACCACCAACGCCTTCTCCCTAATCTCGGGCTGTTCCCGTTCCAACCGTGCCCCGTACCCCGTTCTTACCAGCACACTCCGGCAGACGCCGGCGTTCCATCCGCACTCCAGATCGATCAGTTTGTCCCCCACCATGAGGCTATGCTCCAACTCCACACCGAACTCGTCCCGGGCGTCGAAGAGAAACCGGGGCAACGGCTTGCGACCGAGGCTCGGCTCTCCCGGCGCCTCAGGAGCAAAGTAGATCTTCCGGAAGATCGGATCGTGCTCCCCGCCACCCAGCAACTCCACCATTCGGGCATTGACCCGATGCATATCAGCCTCGGTGTAATAGCCCCGCCCGATGCCCGACTGATTGGTCACCACAAACAGCGCCCAGCCTGCCTTCCGCAGCTGTGCGATCCCCTCCCTGGCCCCGGGGCATAGCTCCACCCCGGCGGGATCGCCCAGGTAGCTCTTCTCCAATATCAGCGTGCCATCCCGATCCAGAAACGCCGCTCGCATGATCAGGCACCCCGCGGCTTGAAGCTGGCCAGCAGCTCGGCCGGCGTCACCACAGCAGTTCCCACCTTGCCCACCACGACACCCGCGGCGTGATTGGCCAGCACCGCGGCCTCCAACGGGGAAGCACCGGCCGCCACGCCCAATGTCATGGTGGCAATCACCGTGTCACCGGCACCTGAAACATCAAAAACCTCCTGAGCCACCGTGGGGATCACACTGGGCTGCCCATCGCCCCGACACAACAGCATCCCCTGCTCCCCCAGCGTAACCAGGAGCAGCGCCGGACCGAGATCCCGGATCAAAGCCCGAACCACCTCGCACAAGGCCTTGTCCTTGAGCGGATCCTCCACCTTACCCGGATCCTTTCTGCCCACCAGCTCGAAGGCTTCCTTCCGGTTGGGGGTAATCAGGGACAGCCCGGCTAGATTGAGCTGATGCACCGGCTTGGGATCCAAACTCAGCCAGATGCCCCGCACCCGACACTCCGCCCGCAGCTCGTCCAGCAAAGCCTGGGACACCACCCCCTTGCCGTAGTCACCCACAATCACCGCGTCCACACCATCCAGCCGCCTGCGCAACCGCCCCAGCAACCGACGCAAATCCGCCGGTGCCACCTCCCCTGCGGTCTCGCGATCCACCCTCGCCACCTGCTGCTGCTGCGCAACCAACCGAACCTTGCGTGTGGTCATCCGCCCCGCAACCGCCATCAAGCCCCCGCAATCCACCTGCTCCGCCCTCAGCAAATCCCTCAACTGAGAGGCTGCAGCGTCCTTGCCGGTCACCCCAAACAACGTCGTCTGAATCCCCAGGCTAGCGAGATTGCGCGCCACATTGGCCGCCCCCCCGGGCATGAAACTCTCCCGCTCAAACTCCAACACAGGTACTGGAGCCTCAGGCGAAATCCGCGTCACCCTGCCCCAGATAAACTGGTCCAGCATCAGGTCCCCGATCACGAGCACCCTCGCCTTGGCAGCAGCCCCCAGCAATCGCTTTACTCTGGCAGCAGTCAGCATCTCGTTATCCCAGAAAACCCGTCAAAGGACTGGTGGCCTGCGCCGTGATCGTCGCTTCCGCCAATCCCACCTCATACGCGTCCCGACCACACTCCACCGCACCCTTGAAAGCCCGCGCCATGCGGACCGGGTCCGATGCCACCGCGATGGCCGTGTTCACCAGCACGGCATCCGCACCCAACTCCATGGCCTCCGCCGCATGGCTCGGCGCGCCTATGCCCGCATCCACCACCACCGGAACGGTCGCCTGCTCCAGAATAATCCGAATCTGATCCCGCGTCTGAATCCCACGATTCGACCCGATCGGAGCACCCAAAGGCATTACCGTCGCCGTGCCAACCTCCTGCAAACGCTTGGCCAAAACCGGATCCGCGTTGATGTACGGCAGAACGACAAACCCCTCCTTCACGAGCACTTCCGCCGCCTTCAACGTCTCAATCGGATCCGGCAACAGATACCGCGGATCAGGATGAATCTCCAACTTCACCCAGGCCGGCAAACCCGCAGCTCGCGCCAACCGGGCCAACCGCACCGCCTCCTCCGCATCCATCGCCCCACTCGTGTTTGGCAAAAGCAAATACCGCTCAGGATCAATGAACTCCAAAATGTTCGCAAACGGATCCTTCTTGCCACTCAAGTCCGCCCGCCTCAACGCCACCGTCACCAGCCCCGTCCCGCTCGCCTCTAATGCGTCCCGCATCAGCTCCGGCGACGCAAACTTCCCCGTCCCCACCAGGAGACGGGAGTCAAATACCCGACCAGCAATGGTTAATGGACCTGACCTCGACAACATGCGGCGGCACCTTAGGGATGCCCGCCCGCTCTTCCAAGTCCAATTCAGAAGCCAGAAGCCAGAAGCCAGAAGCCAGAAGCCAGAGGTCAGGGGTCAGGGGTCAGGGGTCAGGGGTCAGGAGTCGGGAGTCGGGGGTCGGGGGTCGGGGGTCGGGGGTCGGGGGCAAGGCCTCTCTCGCCTCTACTCTCTCCCCTCTCCCTGCGGCGCCGCTCCGCGCGCCGCAAAAGCCCTCAGCCCTCAGCGCTCACCACCCTGCGCCTGCAAGAACTCCTCCAGTGCCCGCCGATAGTTCGCGGCATCACAGAGCGGCAGTTCATTGTGGTCCCCCCTCAACTCGACCAGCTGTTTGGGTTCTTTTGCTGCGCCGAAGTTGCGCTCCGCATGATGAAACCCGATCAACGTGTCCCCCCGGCTATGCAGGATCAGGACGGGACATCCCATGCAGGGTAGTTTGCCGAGGGTATCGTAACGGATCGACCCCAACCGGCGCACCGGAAACCACGGCAGCAGTTCTGAGCCAATATCGATAATGCTCGTAAAGGTGCTGAGCAGGACCAGCCCCCCCACCGGCCGACGCATGGCCAATTCCGAAGCCACCCCGCCACCCAGCGACTCCCCGATAACCTGGATGGCACCTGGTTGGAATCCCTTCTCCACCAACCAGTCATAGGCTGCCTGAGCATCGAGGTACGTGCCACACTCTGAAGGACTTCCCCCGCTCCGACCATACCCCCGGTAGTCCACCATGAACACGGAGCACCCCGTTTCCAGCAGCAGCTTGGCGTGCAGGAGCCGGTGCGTGATGTTGCCGGCGTTGCCGTGTAACAGCAGCCAGACCCGCTGACTGTCCGGCGAGCCGTCATCCGCCGGAAAATACCAGGCATGCAGCCGCACCCCATCCTCCGTAGTCAGCCAAACATCCTCCATCGGCCGTCTCAACTCGCGCCCCGTAGCGTTCAGCGACCGCGAAGGATGATACACCTGCCGATGTTCGAACCAGCGCAACATCCCGACATGGGAACAACAGTCGAAAGCCCACAGCAAGACCGATCGTCCCCATCCAACAGCTCCATTGACACAACACACGTTCACCCCGAAAGCCGGCGCCACAGACGCACCGGCCAAACCCGGCTCAGCCGAATTCAGTGTCCCTTGCGGAGAATGCCGCAGTGGACGATCTTGACCTACTATGGCCAAGGTCGACACATCCAAGCGGAAGCAGCACTTCTCCATCAAGGCACCGGCCGCGATGAGCGTCCAGTTGGTGGGAGACTTTACCCACTGGCAAAAGCGCCCCATCCAGATGCACAGGGATGCCCAGGACATCTGGTCAACCGACATCCTGCTGGAACCCGGCACCTACCATTACCGGTTCATGGTGGATGGTGCCTGGCGTGACGATCCCGAATGCACGGTGCGGGTGGATAATCCTTACGGCACCACCAACGCAGTGCGGGAAGTTGCCTGAGCGCGCCCACCTTTCAGCCGGGCTCTCCGCGCCGAAAAGCGCGCCCGCGCAGTGCGCCCTGAAGCAGCCTGTTGGCCCAGCCCATCACCAGCAGGTTGATCCCCGATTGCAGCACCACATAGAACCCCAGCACCCAGTAGGGCCCCATCAACCCGGGCATCGGAATGCGCGCCACGGACAACAGGATCAGCACCATGACCAGCAGCAACCAGGGCGCCGCCACCACCAGCGTGACCGCATTCCCGGATGCACGGTTCAGCCGCTTCTGCGTCACCCCCTGCCACATGCCAAACTGCGCCAGTGTCACCATGTTGAAGACCAGCAAACCCATCCCACACAACCAGACAGCAATCCAGTAGTCGCCATCCGAACCAAACTCCTCCAGACCGAACAGCATCATCAAAAAGTCTGCCAGCAGCACCACAACCACCGGCCCCGCAAACTGACGCAACAGCGCCATACGATGCCCCCTGAGCCATTCCCGCACCGTGGTCCGCGTCCCGAAGACCAACTCCAAAGCCCCGCTCCTCGCATCCGGCCCCAATAGCTGTACCGAGTCGGATGCCACCCACAGCATCAATATCAGATGCAGGCAAATCGCCGTCACGACATACCCCCCACTGTTAGCCCACCCGTCCTTGAACGTCCAATAGGCATAAGCCCATCCAGCACCAGCCAACCCCAAAGCCAGCCACACGAGAACCCGACGATAACGATGTCTGCCCGTCAGCCAATACGCCGGATTCACATCCAGCATCACCCGCCTGAGTTGCATGCGTGTCTCCGCCCCGCCGTAGAGCAGCCTGCGCCACCCCTCCCTGAGCCGCACCACCCGCCCCCCCGTGGCCCGCTCCTGCCAGGAACGCCGCACCACCCTCGACGCCGCTGCCAACATCAACCCGGCCGCCACAAAGCTGTAGCCCACCGATAGCCAATACAGTCCTGCCATCCGTCCGTAGAACGAGGGGTGACTGCTGATACCGGCGAAACCACCTGAAGGAACAAAAAACCATACCGAGGGCTGCTGCTCATTTCTAATGCCGGTCACGAACCCCGCCAACGGACCAACCCCATGAACCAGGATCAAAAGTAACACTGTCCACGACATCGCCTGCCGCGCTTCTCGCGCCAGCGCGGATCCCAGCACTCCCGCCGCCAAGGAACTCAGCAACGCACCAAAAAGCGCCAACACAAAACGACCCACCTCTCCGGATGTGACTCCCCCGAGGATCAGCGGCACCGTCATCAACGGCACAATCGCCATCAGCCCATACACTGCACTCAAGGAGCTTGACGCCAGTTTGCCCAAGATCACATCCGCACCACGCAGCCTCGTCAGAAACAACAGCCCTAACGTCCCCTCACGCTTCTCCGCACTCAGGCAATCCGCCGTATACATCAGCCCCGAGAGCAAACTCCCCGCATAAAAAAACGTTCCGATGGTCCAGAATACCATCTGCCCCGAGCGTTGCCCGGATAACTGCATCGAGATGAGCAGCACATATCCGAGAATCGCCATGGCACCGAGAACGGCCACCGACCGGTTCCAGTAGGTCCAGCGCTGCCGCGAAGCCACCCGTAACTCGCGATCTACAATCGGAAGGAAATTCATCGCACTCTAGGACGCAACCGTTATCCGCCTTCCGTCAAAAGTTCCAAGCCCGAAGCGGTTGCCCAGCCAATGTCCCCGGCACAAACCAGCACACAAACCTCGGGGAACGAACCCCGAGGCAGTGAAACTCCTCCAAGCGGTCAGCTTAGTAGAAACTGAACATCAAATTCTGCACCTTCTCCAGCAGCTCAGGTGAGCCACCCTTGTCAGTAAGAATGTTCTGGATGTCCGTCAGCACGTCGGCAATGGCCTGCTTCTGTTCGTCGGTCATATCCGCCCCTTCCAACTTGGCAAGCGCATCCACGGCTTCCTCGTATTTCTCGGCCTTGATGGAAGCCAGTGCCGCATCGACCTGGGTCTTCACTTCCCCGGATGCGCCAGCGAAGCCCTGCTCGAGCAACTCGCCCTCGGGTTCATGTTTGGCACTGCACCCTGCGTTCACGAACAGCAACGCGACACATGTAAGCAAAACTGAAGCAACTTTTTTCATAATCAGTCTCTCCTGAATGATCCGAACGTTGAAAACACTGTACCAGGATAAACCTCCAAGCTAGCGAAAAAGGCTGAAAACGTCCTCGTTCACCCCGCGGAAGCCTGGCCGTCATCGCGTTCTCCGGAGCGCGGGTCATATCCCGGACCGAACGGGCATAGTTGCCGAAGGTTCACTCGAGCGGTCTGGCTTGTCTTAGCCACGCTGCGCTCTCTTCACGCAGGCGCTGCCTTTGATCCGCCGTCAACCCTTCCGGATCAAAGCGCAACTGGTAATGGAGTTGAAGTATAGGCTGGATGGCCCGGAACTCCTCAGGGTGCTTGGAAAGCAGTTGCCTGAGCCACAGCTGCGGAGGAGTAGATGCCGGCCTCGGAGCGAATCGTGCCTCCATCGCCCTTAACAAAGCAAAGAACTCGGAATCCGTCCCGGGCAGATCGCGAGGACTCAGGGATCCCTGGTCCCGGGCGGAACGACGCCGACGCCAGCGCCCACCCCGAAGCTCCCGCCACGCCATATACACGAGGACAACCGAGCCGATCATAAACACGTAGAGTCGCCACTGTGTGCTGCCTTGCCGCCAGAGGGTGAATTCCAGCCAGATGCGCGACACCTGATCATAGACGGATTCCCACCACGGAGCACTATTGGCGGCCATCTCGGTCCAGGATCCAGGGGTGTTATCGACCGTGACCCAGCGACCATCCACGTAAGCCTGGCTCCATGCGTGTGCGTGGCGTCCACGCACCACGTAAAAGTCGCCCCGCTTCTCCTGCACGCTCCAGCCAACGACATAGCGTGCGGGGATGCCGGCGCTCCGGAGCAGCAACGTGGTGGCGGTGGCGTAGAACTCACAGTGGCCCATGCGCCAGTGGAGGAGAAAATCGCAGAGCGCCCCCTGCTCGGAAGGCGGAGGCGTCTCAAGCGAATACTGGAAGTTCTGAAGGAAGAACCGTTCAATCACCTGCATTGCCTGCGCCGGTGCCATCCCTCCGATCCCCAGCTCGTCCTTAACGCGCAGGATCACGGAATGATCCTCAGCACGCAGCCGCTCCAAATCCAAATCATCCTCGTCAGGCGGACTGTCCCACCCGGCCGATGGACCAAACCACGCATCGTATTCAAGAAGCTTGGGTGAACCATCAGCCCGGACCGAGCCCAGCCGGTTGGTTTCGATAATGGCAGCAGGCAGGCGTTGCAGCTCGAACGTATCGGCAGGCAACGCAAGAGGCAGCGCACCTTTTTGTGCGTAACGAAAAATCGTCGCGTGATCGGCAGGTGAAACCGGCGCGGAAAGCCGCCAGGACTCACCATCGTCCGGAATGGCTACAGGCTGAAACTCCCGTCGACTGGCACTCCAATACGGAGAGGCAAAGAGCGTGTACACTCCCTCGCGCAGCAGTCTTGGCGGTGCGTCAGAGGGAGAGGACAGACGCATGACAATCCGGGGCGAACCTTTGCTGCGTCGAACGGCTTCAAGATCCGTTCGCACTCCTCGCGCATCAAAATTGCCCTGCCCCCATTGGTTCAGGAGACGGCTCTCCCAGCTTTCGAGCTGACGATAGACCTCAAGCATTCCCCGCTGGCTGAAAAACGCGGCAAGAGCGATGGATCCAAGAGTCAGCCCCCAGGTCGTCCATGGATAGCGATGGGAACGAAATGGCCAGAGCGTCCACGTTGCGAGCCCGGCCAAAACTGGAAAGAAGGCATTCGGATACGTGGCATCAGCACTGGCCGTAAAAAGCACCAGAAGAAGGTACGGATGGAAGGGTCGAAATCCGCTGCCCTCCCCCGAATGTCCGGATCGCGGATTCTTCATGCGGCGCGCATGCAGGAACGGGGAGATGCTCTCCCACGGGATTCGATCCAGCCCGCTTGCCCTGCATGCGAGAAGAAACCCGAAGAGGACAATAGGCATCCAGTGGAGGAGGGTCAGCAGGCCTTGGGAGGCGTTGCGCAAAGGCTCAACCGCCTGCCCCGGCGAAGTGGCAAGCGTAGTCACCGCACCCCACCCCTCGTTCGCGAAAAAGAGATACATCGCCGAACCAAGGAACAGGAGTGCGGTGACATTCCACAGCCGCCTCAAATCCTCAGCATCCAGATCCCAGTGGAAGCGGTAGACGCGCGTCACCTCCCAGACAAGAGCGAGGGCGATCCCCCACGCCGGCAAACCCACCTGCGCCCCCCAAAGCACTAACGCAGCACCAAGAAGTCCGGGACGCGTGCTCATAACTTCCTCAGCCCTTCCTCAACCTCCCCCAGCTTGAGTGGAATCCAGCGGTCAGGCCGATGCTCAGCAGACTCCGGCGGCGGTGGAGCATCGGCATCCGGCGGAATGACCAGCAAGACCCAGACAGGAATATGCAGGGCCTTCAGCGCGCGAACGATTTCACGACGCGGCTCGTCCCACTCAAGGAGCAAGAGCAGGCAGCCGCTCATGCGCGAGCTATACTGGAGAACATGCCGGGCGAGATCCGGCACACGCGGCTCCCTGCAGGGCCGCGCACAAGCCAGCACCTCCAACATGTGCTCGGTGTTGCCAACACCCCGGCCCGCAGTCACACACACCGTCGCCGGCCCAACAAAGAGCAGGTCAAGCAGCGAGTCCTGGTCCGGAACGGTATAGGCAAAGGAGGCGGCCACAGCCACAGCCTCCTCAAAAATAAAATCGAGACTGGAATCACAGAACGTATCCAGCACCAGGGCATGCCTCACGAAATACTCATCCTGGTATTCACGAACCACGGGTTTGTCGAGCCGGGCGGATACCCGCCAATGGATGCGACGAAGCGAATCTCCATGACGGTATTCGCGCACACCTACGAACTCCTCGCTCTCGCCAATGCCCGAGGCGAAGTTCACTCCGCGGTGCTGGTATTGGCTGGATCCGGGAAGGGCTTGCGGGGAGACAGGATAGCGCTTCGGAAGAATCATCACCGTGGCAGGCGCCTTGATCTTACAAAGGCTGCGCAACAGACCGAGCGGATCGGTGCGCCCCACCCAGGCACCCACGAAATGCAACGGCCCCCGCTGAAAAGGCAGCAGTTCACCAATGAACTCCGCAGAACCGTTGCCGGGAATCACCGGAGCCTGATGGATGCTCAGCCGCGCAGGACTGCGCGGCGGCAGGGGCGCACTGAGCTGGAAGCTCTTGCGGCGGCGCCCGGGACGAAGCATCTCCCTGAAGGTATCCAGATCGAGCCGGTTGCGATACAGTGTTTCGCCGAAATCCAGACCGGTCTGGGTCCTGGCCGAAAGGTTCTTCAGCCGTATCCGATAGCGTAGCGGATGGCCGGCGGTGCCAAAGCGGGGCAGAATACGGTGAACCTCCAGCCGGGCACGGAAGAATGGCATGAAAACCGCCGCTCCAAAGAGCAAAACGCTCGTCAGTGCCCACGCCTGATAGGCCAGGGTCTGCCCCGGATTCGCCGCCAGACTGGACAGCAACAGGAACGCACCCACCACCGAGGCCCCCGCCGGAGTGAGCCTCAGGCGCAGCATTCGGCGGGTTGCCGAACCCAGCCGATACAAGCGATGCAGTAGCCGGATCACGCTGGCACCGGGGTTTGCGAAAGAATGTCCCGAACAACAGATTCGCCAGTCTGGCCGGCGAACTGAACCTGAGGATCAAGTAACAGCCGATGCGCCAGCACCTCCAATGCGATTTCCTGAACATGGTCAGGAGTCACGTAGTCCATCCCATCAAACATGGCCAGAGCCTGACTGCATCTCATCAGGGTCAGGGATGCGCGGGGACTGGCACCCAGCCGAACCCCCGGAGCCTTCCGCGTGGCAGAAGCCAAAGTCACCATGTAGTGCTTGATCTCTTCACTCACCCGAATGCGACAAACGGCATGCCTCCAGAGCAGGGCTTCATCGACGGTGGTGCAGGCGGTGCGATTGGACAGCGGATGGTTCTCCTGCTGGGCCGTCAGGATCGCCACCTCCTGCTCAGGCGGCAGATAACCGAGACTAAGCCGCATGGCGAACCGGTCCATCTGGGCCTCAGGTAATGGATAGGTTCCACGGAACTCCACCGGGTTCTGGGTCGCGATGACAAAGAAAAGCTCGTGCAGCTCGCGCCGCTGACCATCCACACTAACCTGTCCCTCCCCCATCGCTTCAAGGAGAGCCGACTGCGTGCGGGGAGATGCGCGGTTGATTTCGTCGGCCAGCAGGATGTTCGTAAAGACCGGACCTTCATGGAATTCGAAGGCATTGGCCCGCTGATGAAAGATGGCCACACCAAGGATGTCTGCCGGAAGCAAGTCCGGGGTAAACTGAATGCGCCGGAACTTGGCGTCAATGGACTGGGCAAGGGCCTTCGCCAGCGTGGTCTTCCCCGTTCCCGGATAATCCTCAAGCAAAACATGACCTCCACCCGCCAGGGCGGCCAGCAACTTCCGCAGGACGGAACCCTGCCCCTGGATCACCTGCTCAATGCTGGATTTCAAACGAACATAGGTCTCCTTGGGAGAAAAGACTTCGGCCATTCGGGAGATGTAGCGCGGGTTGGCAAAGCGGACAAATCCAAAACGCTCGCCACGGACAACGGACTTTGCCAACGTTCTCCCCGTGGGGATCACAGCCCGGCAGTTTGAAGAAATGCAGCAGCGAGCGAGGGGAAGCCGTCGCCCCGCCGCTCCGGTCGCTCAGGACTCCAGCCCGGCCAAGTCAAAGGGCTCTCCACAAATCATTCTGGGAATCGACCCCTCCCTGAGAGGGACAGGATACGGCGTCATCCGGACCGCCGGGCAGGACTGCGTGGCCCTGGACCACGGGACCGTAGGCTGCCCCGCCTCATGGCCCCGCAGCCGGTGCCTGGTGCTGATCGCCTCCACGCTGCGTGACGTGATCCGCAAGCACCAACCCACGCTGGCCGTGGTGGAAGGACTGTTCTTTGCCCAGAACCTGAAGACCGCCCTGATCATGGGGGAAGCACGCGGCGTCAGCCTCTGCGCGGCCGCCGAGGGCGGCCTGGATATCTGTGAAATCGCCCCGAGAAAAGTGAAGCAGGCCATCGTGGGCTATGGGGCGGCTCAAAAGCTGGCGGTGGCCAAGATGGTGCAACGGATGCTCAACCTGGCAGAGCAACCCGCACCAGATGCAGCAGACGCCCTGGCCCTGGCCCTGGCCTATGCCCACGCGAACCGCAACCCCGTCCTGAACCCGCCGAAATGGCTCTGACGAAATACCCGCCGGCATGAACTTCGACTCATTCCAATTCTGGGCCGTCACTCTCTGGATGGTCGTAATGCTCCTGCTGGCAGTGAGGGCTGTAGTTGCACTGCTGCGGGACGGCCGGGATGATCAACCCGCCCAGGAGACAGCAACCCATTCCGATTCAAACCGGGATTCATCTGAAGGTCAGAATACATGATAGGATTTTTGCGCGGCATTCTGGAGGAAGCGTTACCCACCCAGATCACCCTGGATGTGCAGGGAGTAGGCTACGAAGTACTCATTCCATTGTCCTCATTCGACCGCCTACCCGAGCCCGGCAAGGAGGTGAAAATCCTGACGCACCTGGCCGTGCGTGAAGATGCGCACGTCCTCTACGGCTTTATGAGCGCCGGCGAACGGGAACTGTTCCGCATGCTGATCAACACCGTCAGCGGCGTCGGCCCCCGGCTGGCCCTTAACGTTCTCAGTGGAATGAACCCAACTGCATTCCGCGGGGCAGTAGCCAACGGAGACGTGAAAGCGCTGTCGCAAATCTCCGGCGTGGGCAAAAAAACCGCCGAACGCATCGTCGTCGAGCTCCGGGATAAAGTCGGAGCAGTAGGCGCCTGGGAAGCCAGCAGCGAAGGCCGCGCCCTGTCCAAGGAAGACCAGAAACTCAATGATGCGGTTCTGGCCCTCATGGCGCTGGGGATGAAACAGCAGGATGCCTACGACAACGTGCGCACCGCCATGCAGCGGCTTGGGGCCGACGCCGCGACCGAGGACCTCGTACGGGCAGGGCTGAAACGCGGCTAAGGCATGGAACCCCAGCCCCAAACTCAACCGACGAGCAAACAACGTCCGCCGCGGCGCAGTGGAGTCGTAGTGCCCAACCGGGCAACCTGGCACCAGCAACTGCTGGGCCGGTTGATCTATACGTTTATCCGACTCCTCTCCATGACCCTGCGATGGAAGCAGGAAGGCATGCCGGAAGCGCTGGAAGAAGTCGAAAGGGCCCCCGCGATCTTCGTCATCTGGCACAACCGGTTGTCGATGTGCCTGGAAGTCTTCCAGCGCTATATCCGTGATCATCACATCGAAACCCGCCGGCTTGCTGCGGTGGTGAGCGCGAGCCGCGACGGAGCCATGTTGGCTGAGGTGCTGAAACTCTACCGGGTCGAGCCAGTGCGCGGAAGCACCAGCCGACGCGGACCACAGGCCTTGCGCGAGCTGGTGAGCAGCAGCCGAAAAGGGTTCGACCTCGCCATCACTCCCGATGGCCCGCGGGGACCCTGCTATGTGATGCAGGAGGGCCCCATCGCGCTGGCCCAACTCACGGGCATGGCGGTCATCCCGGTATCCATTCATTTCAGCTGGAAGATCTCGCTGCGAAGCTGGGACCGGTTCCAAATCCCTCTGCCTGGCAGCAAATGCCAGGTAAGGGTCGGCAAACCCATCCATGTACCCCGCAAAGCGACACCGGAGGAACGCGAGGCATTGCGGCTGGAAGCTGAAGCCGAACTCCGACGACTTACCGAGGATTGACCTCCATCGCAAGGATCCAGCCTACAGCTCGCCCCACTCTCGCACCAAAACCCTCACCGGGGCTGGCTGCGGTAGTGCTCCAGGCGTTCCAACACGGACCCCACATAATGACGCGTGGAAGGAAACTCAATGTGCTCAAGGAAAGTGGCTGAGTTGGTGTCTGCCCCCGGGAATTTGATCCATTTCCGCACATTGGACCGACCCGCATTGTAATCGGCCAGTGTGTAGGCCAGTGGATTGTCGGCAGACTGATAGCGTTGCGAAAGCCTCGAAAGATACCAGGTCCCGGCCATGATGTTCGTGGTGGGATCAATCAGGTGTTCCGCCTCAAAACCAACGATCCCCTGAGAGGACGACCAATCGATAGCAGCCATTTCCTGAATCTGCATCAACCCGCGCTCCCCTGCCCCGCCTCGAGCGCCCGCGTTAAACCGGCTTTCACGCCAAATCACCGCCTTGATCAGCGCTGGTTCAACCCCGTAACGCTGCGAAGCCTGCCGGATAATGGCGTCAAACCGCTGTTCACGGTAACTCTGAACACTGGTCGTCCACCAGACCGCGACAAGCGCGAGGCCCAGCAAAGCAACGGTCCAGGGTAGCAGTTTACGCATCGGGCGACTTGTGTAGCGACTGCACCCAGCCGGCTCAATCCCCAAGTACATTTCTTGCCCATCCGGCCCGGGTTGTGGACCATACCATGCTTGCGAAAGCGCCATGGTAATCGCCCGTGTCAGTCTGGATTTGGCTCTGCGCCGCGAATTTGACTACCTCGTTCCCCCCGAGATGGAGGGCATGGTGGAAGTGGGTTCGCGGGTGAAGATCCCCTTCGGCGCACGAGAAATCATGGGCTGCGTCACCGCCCTGCTCGACCACTCAGAGCACAAAAAACTCCGCGCGATCATCAAGGTCGTCGGTTCCCAGGCACTCGTGACCAAAAAGGTCCTGGAACTGGCCCGCTGGATGGCAGGCTATTACTGCTGCCCGCTGGAGACTGCACTGAAAAGTGTCCTGCCCGACGCAGTCCGGCGTGAGGACGAAGGCTGGAAGAAGCAGCTGACCGTCCACGCACTTCCAGTCGCAGGAGAACTGCCAAAGCTCACAGAAAGGCAGCAGGAAATCTGGAACATCATCGAAGAGTGGCGCGAGATGCCCCTGACCGAGCTCGTGGCACTGGCCCAGACGACGTCAGCAACGGTGCGAAAGCTGGAGGACAAGGGCCTCGTCCACATCGGACCCCGCATCTCCGAACGCGACCCGTATGCAAGGGAAACGATTCTCCCCACTCAACCCCTGCCGTTGAACGACGAACAGGAAGTGGCCTTGCGTGAAATCACCGGCGCCCTCGATGACGCCAAAGAACGCTCCACCCCCACCTACTTGCTGCATGGGGTCACAGGCAGCGGAAAAACCGAGGTCTACCTGCAGGCTATCGCGCACACGCTGCGCCAAGGCAAGGGCGCCATCGTGCTCGTCCCCGAAATCTCGCTGACCCCACAGACCGTGGAGCGATTTAAGGCCCGGTTCTGCAGCGGCGAACTCCAGACCCTGGTCGCAGTCCTGCACAGCCACTTGTCCGCCGGCGAACGCCATGATGAATGGCACAAAATCCGGCAGGGCCGGGCTCGAATCGTGATCGGTGCACGATCCGCCGTCTTCGCCCCCGTGGAACCCCTGGGGCTGATCATCGTGGACGAAGAACACGAACACTCCTACAAGCAGGAGGAATCCCCGCGCTATCACGGCCGCGACCTCGCCGTGGTCCGCGGGCACCGCGAAGGGGCAGTCGTTGTCCTCGGCTCGGCCACACCTTCGATGGAGACGTTCTACAACGCACAACGCGGAAAATATCGCATTCTGAACCTCTCGAAGCGGGCGGATGATAAACAGATGCCCGTAGTGCGCGTGGTGGACATGAGGCAGGAATCGCGCAGGGACAAAGGCACCCCTCTCTTCTCGCTGCGTTTGCGTGAGGCCATCCTGCAGCGTCTGGAACGGTCCGAGCAGACCATGCTGTTCCTGAATCGCCGCGGTTACGCAACCTCCATGCAGTGCCCCAAATGCGGCCACGTGGCCAACTGCCCGAACTGCTCTGTTTCCCTGACCTACCACCGTGCCGCCCAGCGTCTGCTGTGCCACATCTGCGGCCATAACCTCACCGCCCCCAGAGAATGCCCCGACTGCCGGGATCCCGGGATCCGCTACGCCGGGCTCGGCACAGAACGCGTCGAGGAAACGCTGTCGAAAATATTCCCTCAAGCCCGGGTCAGCCGCATGGACTCCGACACCCTGAAACGGAAGGAGGATTACCGCCGGATCCTCGGTGATTTCCGCACGGGCAAGATCGATATCCTGATCGGCACCCAGATGATCGCCAAGGGCCTGCACTTTCCCAACGTTACGCTGGTAGGGATCGTCTACGCCGACCAGGGGCTGAACCAGCCTGACTTTCGGGCGGGAGAACGGACCTTCCAGCTCCTGACGCAGGTGGCCGGACGGGCCGGACGCGGCGAGGTCGAGGGCGAGGTCGTGGTGCAGGCATTCTCTCCCTTCCATCCTGCAATCCAATACGCACGCCAACACGATTACCTCGGCTATTACGAACAGGAGATCGAGTTCCGCGAACAGCTCGGATACCCGCCCCTGAACCGGGTCGCACTCATCACGCTGAAAAGCCGGAACGAGGAAAAGCTCCAGTTCACCGCTGACCATCTGCGCGGCGAACTGGAACAGGCCTGCGCCAGCCTGCAGCGAGTGATCATCGCCGGGCCCGCACCCGCACCCCTCATGCGCGCCGAGACGTTCTACCGCTACCAGATCATGCTGCGCGCCCCGCAAATGCAGGCGCTCAGCCGAAAGCTCGGCGGGCTGCTGGAAAAATGGGCTCCCCCGGATGAGGTCACGGTAACTCTGGACATCGATCCCGTAAACCTGATGTAGCGCTGCGCGGTCAACCCTGCTTCAATGCGCGGCCATGATGCCGTGCTTCAACGATCCCCTCCATTATCCCGGGCTCATTGCACCCGGAATCAGGGCCAGCTTCCTGGCTTCGCTGGTCGCCCTCGCCACGCTGGTCTCTGCGAGCTTCAACGCGCATGCAGCGGTCCGGAAATATGCACCTGAAAAGTCCTTCGACGTGAAGCATCTCCGCCTGGAGGTCACGCCTGACTTCGTCGACCGCACCCTCAACGGCACCGCCATGCTCCGCTTTACCCCGGTGATGCAGCCACTGCGCGTGGTACAGCTGGATGCCGTCGACCTACGGGTGCACAGCCTGGAATCAGATTTCGGCCTGCAAAATTGGGAGGTAACACCACGCCAAATCCGAATCACGTTCACTGAACCCGTGCCGCTGGACCGGGAAGTTGAGGTGACCATCCAGTATGACTGCCAACCAGAGGAGGGGCTCTTCTTTCGGACACCCGAAATGGGGTATCTCGACGGGGAAGCCCATTTGTTTACCCAAGGCGAAACGACCAGCCACCGGCATTGGTTCCCCTGCTTCGATGAACCCAACGACCGCTTCACTACGGAAATGATCTGTCATGTCCCCCCGGGAATGCTCGCACTGTCCAATGGCCGGTTATTGGAACAGGTAGAAGAGGCTGACTCAGGATTAACAAAGTTCCACTGGCTACAGGACAAAACCCATGTGAATTACCTGGTGGCCCTGGTGGTCGGCCCGTTCCAGAAAGTGGAAGGTCGCCACCGCGACATACCGCTGGGCTTTTATGTCCTGCCTTCAGAAGTGGACCAGGCCGCCAACTCCTTTGAAGGCACGGCTGACATGATGGCCTTCTTTGAACAGGAGATCGGCGTTCCCTACCCGTGGGATCGTTACGATCAGGTTTGCGTCAACGACTTCGTGGCAGGGGGCATGGAAAACACCAGCCTGACCATCCTCACCGACGGCACGCTCTTCTCACAGGAAACCGGGAATATCCGCAACAGCCTCGGCCTCGTGGCCCATGAGCTGGCCCACCAATGGTTCGGCGACCTCGTAACATGCAAGGACTGGAGCCACATCTGGCTCAACGAGAGCTTCGCGACCTATTACGACACGCTCTACAACGGCCACCGCAATGGTGTGGAGGAAATGCGTTACGAACTGCTCGAGCGCCGACGGAGCCTGCTCGGCCAGGCTGGCGACACACGCCCCATCATGCGTCGCGATTACGGGGCAGCCATGGAGATGTTCAACCACCTGACCTATCCCAAGGGAAGCTGGGTTCTGCACATGTTGCGCTCCCAGCTCGGCGCAGACCTCTACCGCGAATGTATCCGCACCTACGTGCAGCGCCACCAGTTCGGCAACGTAGTCACCGAGGACCTGAACCGTGTCCTCGAAGAAGTCAGCGGCCGTTCCTGGGACCAGTTCCTCGACCAATGGATCTATCACGGCGGCTATCCGGATCTGGAGGTCCGCTACAACTGGGACGAAGTGGCCGGAACCGCTCAGGTCACCATCAAACAAAGACAGGAATCCAACGATCAGGTGCTGCTGTTCAGCCTTCCGCTCAACGTGCGCTTCAAAGGAGAGAACTTTAGCGTCGACCAGCCATTGCGACTGGATGAACGGGAAACCACGTTCACCATAGCACTACCCGGCAAACCCGAATTGGTGCTCATCGACCCGGATGTGGAACTGCTGGCCAAAATCACCCTCGATCGCCCTCAGGCCATGGTCGAGGTCATGTTGCGGCCAGGAGAACCACTGTCTGCAAGGTTGGAAGCTGCCGAGCTACTCGGCAAACGGAAGGACAACCTCGCGATCGAGCTGCTCGGAAAAGCCCTGCGAGAAGACCCCCACTACGGAGTCCGAATCCAGGCCTCGAAGTCACTGCGCATCATCCATAACCAGCGAGCCCTGCAAGCTCTGCTAACCGGCACAGAACAACCGGATCCACGGACACGACTCCAGGTAGTGCGCGATATCGGCGATTTCTATCGGGATGAGGCCTTGTCAGCCCTGCTCAGTGTGGCAGCCACCGAGACTAACCCCGCAATCGTCGCCGCCTCACTGGACGGACTGGCGGGACATCGCGGCGATAGTGTTCTTTCCACAATCCGGCAGCAGCTCCATCACCAGAGCTATGAGGACGAAATCTGTCGGGCCGCGCTGTCAGCCTCCCGCAAGCATCGGGATCCGGCCGTCCTCGAATCGATCCTCGAGGTGCTCAACGGCGACCGCCTGGATACCAACACCCGGGCCGCCGCACTCGACACTCTCGCTGTGCTGGCTGCGGAAGCCGACCGGAAAGAAGATGTCTTCAATCTGCTCCTGAACCATGTGGAAGACCCGAGTGAGCGAATCCAACGCGCCGCCCTCCGAGCTCTGGGCACACTTGGTAACGAAAAGGCCCTGCCGGTGCTCGAACGCTACACCACCAGCAAGGCCAAAGACACCGCGCAGGCCGCCATCAAGGCAATCCGGGACCGCCGCCCTGTATCCCCCGACCTGCAACAACTGCGCGAGGAGGTTCAGAACCTCCGTCGCGAACAGCAGGAACTCCGGGATAAGATCAAATAAGAGACACCCCCAGCTGCCTGCTGGGCGGGGCGTGAGGCAGAAACGGAATCCGAATTCGGATCAGCCCTGCCATATCCCAACCCAGCTCAGAGCTTCTTGATCTGGATGTTCCGGAAGGAAACCGGGTCGTTATGTCCGGCAAAGCCGAAATGGCCTGAGGTCCGGTCCTTGCCGGGATGAGCACTGTTGGCCATGTACTCGGTCACCGTGCTGACATCGCCGTCCAGAATCACCGTGCCGTTCAGTTCCACGCGGATGGTTGAACCCTGAACCGTCACCTCCTCAAAGTTCCATTCACCCACTGGACGGAGATATCCCCGTTGGGCCGCAATAATCCCGTAAACGGATCCATGGTACTGGCGCGGATCCAGCTCGTTATATTGCGCAGCATCATTGTCCAGCACCTGAAGTTCGCACATGGCGACGTAGGCGGCGTCCCCTGAACCAGGATACCGGATCGCCAGTCCGTTGTTGCCCCCGGGAGGTAATTTGAACTGAACCCGGGCGGCGAAATCAGCATACTCAGCCTCAGTAAAAATCGTACCACCCTTCTCCGGCAGACACATGATGGCGCCGTTCTGAATCGTGTAGTTGTCCACCGGACCAGCCCATCCGGAGAAATCCTTGCCGTTAAACACACTTTCAAACCCTTTGCCCCCCTTGGTGGAAAGGATCCGGTTCGCCTCCTCTGAACCGATCTCCCGTATGAAGACGTTCCTCCAGCGGATTTCACCACCGTGAGTCTGGAGCTGGATAGGACCACGAGCAGGCACCGGTGTCTTGCGGTCGTAATAGTTCTCCATCAGGGCGTGGTCGACTACCAGTTGCCCGTTCAACCACACACTGACTCGCGCTCCAACCATGATGATACGGAAGGTATTCCATTCACCGAACGGACGGTCCGCACGAACCAGGGGATCCTTGCCCGGCGCCCCCGGAGAGTTGTTCCAGAGCCCACCCGAACCTTTGTCCGCTCCAATATTGAACTTGGCCTCCTCGGTGTAATCCCAAATCTGGACCTGCGGACACCCCCTCAGGTAAATGCCGGAATCAGCCAACGGTACAGTGCGGTATTCGAGCAGAAGCTCAAAGTCACCGTAGTCCTTTTCGGTGGTGGCGTACGCACCCTGCCCGTCGTTGATCAACTCGTCGTTCTCCGCCCGCCAATGCTCCCGCATCGTCTTGGTCCATTCGCCAATCTGCTTGGAACGAGCCGCCTCATCCATCGCCAGCAGCTTGCGATGATCAAAGGTGTCCCCTCCCCGCCACCCCGAAAGATCCTTGCCGTTGAACAAGGCGGTAAAACCGGAGGGAGGTTTGGGAGCAGCGACGGCCGCAAGGCTTCCAAGGATGAGCAGGCTGGCGCACCAGCCGAGGGATTTTAACTTACTCGTTGGGGTCTTCATGGTGTTGCTTCTGATTATCACTGAATCGTTCGAATGGATACTGTCTTGTTTTGGTCGCTTGCTCCCCCATAACCGCGTCCACCACGGTCCAATGGCAGGGTATGAAGTCGGATTCCAAATGCAAAATCTGCCCTGTCGGCCAGGTGTCAGGAGCCCGTTGCCAACATGAAGGGCCAATCAGGCTACATGCCGAACTTGGTCAACTCCTGCTGCAGCGCGGCCTGAAATTCCATCACGTCTTCCTGACTGGGCTTGTAGCCCTTCTCCGCCGGGGCCAGCCCCAGACGCCCCATCTGGTCCAAATACCACTCAGCCGTCTTGCCATCACTGAAGGTCACACCGCCGCTGACAACAGCACCCGGACGGGTAACCTGATCAACCGAGAGAGAAACCCCTCCCCCATGCGGCATCGCCTCACCAGCCTCCTCCGCCTCCTTCTCTTTCTTGGCCTGGGCCTGCAGCGGGTCAGGCGGAACATCCTTGTCCTTCGGTTTCAGTTCGAGATCCGCAAGCAAAAATCGCACCTCCATGTAGGTGAGCTTGACCCCGAGTTCCTCCCCAAGCCGTTTCTGGATCTCTGCAGGTTGTAACCCCGCATCAATCCACTCCCTCACCTTCGCCTTTTGTGTTTCGTCCAGATTCATAGCAGTCGAGTCGAAGGAAGAGTTTTAGCCGTGGTTCTGGTTCCCTTCAATCCTTTCCCCAACCCCGGCGATGAGGTCCACGATCGTCGCCCCCCACCCACCCATGGCGCTCCCCGCCAACTGAAACGACGCCACCATGGCGTTCTTCCTCAGCTCCCGATGCACAATCTCCCGCAACTGACCAATACCTTTGCCATGAATAATCCTCACCCGCCCCATCCCCCTGGCCCGACATTCCAGCAAATACTCGTTCACCACATCCGCAACATCCCGCGGCCGAAAGGTGTGCAGATCGAGCTCCCCGGTGATCGCGAGCGGAACGGTACCCGGCGAGAGGCCTGATTCACGAACAGGATCCGATTCGGCTTGGGACATGCAGCAATCTTGGCCGGAACAAGCCGCCCGTAAATGCGAAAAAGCGGGCCGCGTCAAAAACGCGGCCCGCCGGGAAAGCTCCCTACCGGGAGCCCTTGTGCATCAATTGTCTTCAGGAATCCGCATCCCGTAGAAGGAGCGGTAGACGAAGATGAGCGCCACGATGAAGAAGAACCCACCAATGACAGTCTTCACGGACTGATTGGTCATGGTCACGGCGATCTCAACCGCCAGCAAACCAAAGAGCGTGGTGAACTTAATCACCGGGTTCAGCGCCACCGAAGAGGTGTCCTTGAAGGGATCACCCACAGTGTCGCCCACCACCGTCGCCGCATGCAGATCCGTGCCCTTCTGGCGCATGTCCACCTCGACAATTTTCTTGGCGTTGTCCCATGCACCACCGGCATTGGCCATGAAGATGGCCTGGAACAAACCAAAGAACGCGATGGCAATCAGGTAGCCAATGAAGAAGTAGGGATTGAAGAAGGGCAGAGCCAACGACATGCAGAACACGACGATGAAGATGTTCCACATCCCCTTCTGGGCGTATTCCGTGCATATCCGAACCACTTCCTTGCTGTCCTTATCGGAGGCCGTGGTCGCATCCAGCTTCATGTGCTGCTTGATATAGAGCACAGCGCGATAGGCTCCGGTAACCACAGCCTGGGTCGAAGCACCCGTGAACCAGTAAATCACCGACCCTCCCATGATCAGCCCGAGAATAATCTCAGGCTGCACGATGCTGAGGGCCTGGACCACCGGCTTGAACGCACCAGCCAAACCCGATGCCACCTGTTGCTCGTAGAGACCCTGCAGCAACATGATAATGCCGAATACCATGGTGGTGGCCCCCACCACCGCAGTCCCGATCAACACCGGCTTCGCCGTAGCCTTGAAGGTATTGCCCGCACCATCCCCCTTCTCCAATTGATACTTCGCATTCTCAAAGTCAGGCTTGAACCCGAAGTCTCTCTGGATTTCCGAATCCACGTTCTTTATGGCCTCAATCTGGCTGAGCTCATAAACCGACTGGGCGTTGTCAGTGACCGGGCCGTAACTGTCGACCGCAATGGTAACCGGGCCCATGCCCAGAAAGCCGAACGCCACCAGACCAAAGGCAAAAATAGGCGCCGCAAAGGCAAACTTCGAGGGCATGATCGAGAGCAGCGCCGGGTTCTGGGAGAAGTGATACGAGGTGAACATGAGCAGCATGATCACTAAACCCATCCAGAACGCGGAAAAATTACCGGCAACAAACCCCGAAAGAATGTTCAACGAGGCGCCACCATGCTTGGAACAATTGGTGACCTCCTTCACGTGTTTCGAGTTCGTGCTCGTGAAGATCTTGGTGAACTCCGGAATAAGCGCTCCCGCAACCGTTCCGCAGCTGATAATGACCGACAGCACCCACCAGAGTGCAGGCTGAGGCGCACCCGCCACATCCTTGAAGTCCCCAAGTAGCAGCTTGCTCGCAATGAATGTGATACCAATCGAAACCGCCGAGGTAATCCAGACCAGATGGGTCAGCGGAGCTTCAAAATCAAAGTCCTTCTGGCCGCCAAACATCGCCTTGCTGATGACCTCGTTCAGGAAATACGAGACCAGCGAGGTCACGATCATCAAGGCACGCATCACGAAGAGCCACACGATCAGGGTGGCGCAGATGAGGGGATTGGCAACGAGGGCCAGTGCAAGGAACGCAATCAACGCCACACCCGTCACACCATACGTCTCAAAACCGTCCGCCGTGGGCCCAACAGAATCACCGGCGTTGTCGCCCGTGCAGTCGGCAATCACACCAGGATTCTTCGGATCATCCTCCGGAAGCTTAAACACGATCTTCATCAGGTCAGACCCGATGTCCGCGATCTTGGTGAAAATACCGCCACAAATACGCAGGACCGAGGCCCCCAGGGATTCACCAATGGCAAACCCGATGAAACAAGGTCCCACGAGATCGCGAGGAAGGAACATCAGGATGCAAATCATGAAGAAGAGTTCCACGCACACCAGCAGAAGCCCCACACTCATTCCGGAACGAAGCGGAATTCCGAGCGTGGCAAAAGGGTTGCCGCGAAGGGCAGAAAAGGCCGCGCGGGAGTTGGAGATCGTATTAATGCGGATACCAAACCAGGCAACACCGTAAGACCCGAGGATACCCAGCACGGAAGCCAGGAGGATGACAACGACGTTGAAGACCACCTTGCCGGTAGCCAGGTGCGCCCCGGTGACGGGATC
The DNA here is from genome assembly GCA_046047235.1 of Verrucomicrobiota bacterium. Lineage (GTDB taxonomy): Bacteria > Verrucomicrobiota > Verrucomicrobiia > Limisphaerales > JAHDYP01 > JBMTVN01. Next base: position 22,865 of record JBJOII010000005.1, read on the forward strand.
CTTATGCTCAGTCAGGAATCCAAAGTAATAGACCATACACGCAGCAATGAGCAGCCAGAGGATGGCCAGAAACTTGCCCTGGGTGAACAGGTAGGTCTTGCAGGTCTCCCAAATGGTATTGGACACCTTCGCCATGCTGGGATGCACCGGAAGCGCCTTGGTCTGTTTGTACTGGACCACACCAAAAGCAGCACCCACCGCACAAAGCAGTATCCCCAAATACATCAACGCAGTGCCGCTGATGCCGCCAAGCCCATCAAAGCGGACTTGCGTCAGGTCGGGGATTTTAATGTCGGCTTCGCTGCCGAGCGCGGTGGCGGTTCCGAAAGCAATCAGGCAGATAGCTGCCTGAAGCCCAAGTTTCCTTATGTTCATATGTCTCAAGAGATGGTTGGCCGAATGACGTCTTTGGTTAAAAAACCAATCTGACGCTAGCCAGTAACCGGGATGGGAAGAAGGGTGTCAAGTGCATTCACCCCCCCAAAAGCGTTGTATTTGAGCAATTTATGACTCATTTCAGCGACCGTTAACCATTAGAAGCTCAGCAAAAAACAAAATATGGCTATTCAAGAAAGTCACAAGCTCGGTAGTCCACGCCAGACAGCCGCACTAAGCACAGTCCTCCGGCAGGGAAAATGAAAGGTGGAATCGGGCATAAAAAAACCGGGTCTTGCAACCAGAGGATGGCTGTCAAGACCCGGGGAATGGTCAGAATCAGTACAATAGTAGGATTTAGGGGATTTCCGGAACAGCGATGTACTGTCACCGCTCCGAAAGTCTTAAAATCTTTTAAAGAACAAACTCGGTAGCACCGAGGACTTGAGAAGGAACCACTGAACGCCCCCCGAGTCAAGGGGCATACAAAAGTTTTTCAAAAAAAAACTTTCCGGGAAGCAGCAGAACCAACCTGCATCGCCTCAACGGCAAGCCCCGCTCACATCGCTTTGGACCGGCCCTTGGACTGCACGAGGCTCAGCCCCCCGACGCTTATCGCTCGTCCTTCCGCACGGTGTGATAACGCATCCATTCCGCATCGGTTTGGTTGGGCCCGATGGTGATTCGGCCAAAGTCCGCCAGGGTCACCTTCTGCAAGGTCTCAGGAGCGATCCACTTCTTGATCTCACTATGACCGTCAATGAAAGCAAACCCGCAGGCGCCATTATGGTAGCTGGCCGGGATATCGATCCATTCTGTGGAGGTGGGTGAAAACAAGCCCGCATCATTGATACTGTCCGGATGCTCATCGACATAGATCCACGCCTCGGACGGTGAGGGATAGATCACTTCGGTCATCTTCATGACGTGCTTGTAGATCGCATCGAAGGGCCCGTCCTCGGCATTTCCGGCCCCCACGCCAATGCTGCTGGAAACACTGCGCACCCGCTCGGTCCACCCCAAGGCCCGCTGCGTCGGGTGAACGAATTTGTCCGCCGGACACTTATAGATGTTCTTGGTGTTACTGAAGTAGGTGGCGAGCTTGGAATAACGTGGATCGATCAGGTAGAGCGTATTTGTGTTGTCCCTGCGACCATCCCACGTGAGCCAGCCGGCAACCCACGGCCCATCAGGATCATCGGCCGTGGGATTCTGCGCACGCCCACCATGGGTCGCCCCCGGAAAGCGATCGTCATTGTCCCCGGCATACATGTGCATCGCCAAACTCAACTGCTGGGTGTTGTTCATGCATAGGATACCCTGAGCCTTGGTCTTCGCTTTGGCCAAGGCAGGCAAAAGCATGCCCGCCAGAATGGCAATAATGGCGATGACGACCAGCAACTCGATCAGGGTAAACCCGAGACCGCGGCAGATTGTCTTATGGCTTTGGATACGTTTTCCTGGGGAATTCATGGTCGTTATCGAGTCTTGCAGTAAAGGGCCCACCATTCGACAGCAGGTATGGAGGCCGCCTCATGGTGCGTGCTTTTGGTCGGACAAAGTATAGTGTCACCTCGGAATTTAGGAAGTGATCTTTCGACCGGACACCGCGTTAAACCCGTAGATCCCCAGTAAAAGCCAAGGAACGGTCAGCCTGGCGATACCCCCTCACCGCTTGGCCCGGAGGTAGGCCTTGGAGATTCTGACGTATTTCAGCGCCAGGCGCTTGATCCCGGCTTTTTCCGCGCGAGTCAGGCTTCGCACGACCCGCCCGGGACGCCCCAACACCAACGACCCTTCTGGAACCTGCATCCCCATCGGAACCAGAGCCCCGGCCCCGATAATGCACCGGGGACCGATCACAACTCCGTCCATGACCACCGCACCCATACCCACTAGTGCCTCGCTGCCAACGGTGCAGGCATGCACCACCGCCGAATGCCCAACCGTCACATAGTCCTGCAAAACGCACGGGTAATCGTCAGCCAGATGCAGCACGCTGTTATCCTGAATGTTGGTGCATTGCCCTACCCGAATCGCTTGGATGTCAGCACGCAGCACAGCGTTAAACCACACACTGGAGTCGTCGCCGAGCTCGACGTCACCGATAACGTGAGCACCGGGAGCGATCCAGACCCGGCGCCCCAAGCGGGGTTCCCGGCCGAGGTAATGTTGAAGTCGAGCGGCAAGAGAGAGGGCTTTTTTCATCGGAAGCAGGTCTGGAGAGCACAGGTTGGCAGAGGAGATAGCACGTCTATCGCGTCACTTTGCGCCATGAGAGGAGTTGTCCCGAGGGATCAAAGGTCAGTCGTATCCAGTATTCACGACCCGTGTTCCCAAAGGTGCCGTAATGGAAACCATACGCCATGGTCCGGTAGCGTCCGGGATGAGCGTAACCCGCCGCATACCCCCCGTAGGGCTCGGACTGACTACGGAATGTCAGCCATTCCGCCACTCGAGTTCCATCACTGAGTTCCGCATCCTTGTCGGGCGGCCCCAACTCCAACACCGCCTCGTCAAAGGAGTACGCGCCAAGTCGACTGTCCCAATCGATCTTTCTGCTCGAACAGCCAACGATCAGGACCAAGCTCAATCCGATGATAACCCACTGAGAAAAGATGGCTTTGCTGAGGCGCATAGCTGGACTATATCGAAGCTTTGGGAGAAATCCACGTTGACCGAAACCATGAAAGAGGCGCCACCACCCGGAATGAATGCAGACAAAGGTTGCCTGCTCGGCATCGAGGGAGGAGCAACCCGCACGGTCTTCGTTTTAGCAACGACAGATCTGAGCCAACTCGCCCGCGCGGAGGCAGGTCCCGGAAATGTCCGGCTGCTGAATGACCGGGCACTGATAGATCTCCTCCGCCAGGCTCCCGCTGCCGGAAAACCTATCCGCGCCATCGCCATCGGATTGGCGGGCGCAAGGGAGCCTGCCGACAAGCAACGCATTCTCGCTGCCGCATCCAAGGTATGGCCCGACATTCCCTGTTACGCTACGCACGATCTTGAGACCGCATTGATCGCCGCAGAAGTGGCGAAACCCCGAGTTCCGTTAACGGGGAGAAAAGGGTCGCACGTCAGCGTGCTGGTACTGAGCGGGACCGGGGCGTGTTGCTGGGGAAAAACCTCCGCCGGAAAAACCCTGCGGGTCGGAGGCTGGGGACACCTGCTGGGGGATCGCGGCAGCGCGTATGCGGTGGCACACAGCGCACTCCGATCCGTGCTGACAGAAGCAGACCGCACCGGGCCCTGGCCTAAGCTCGGGGCGGCCTTACTGCGGAAAGCCGGCCTTTCCAGCCCGGATGAACTGGTGGCCTGGATGCAAACCGCCGAGAAAACCGCCGTCGCCGCATTGGCAGTGGAAGTATTCCAGGCGGCAGCAAAAGGCGATCGCTTGGCACGGTTGACCCTTCAGAACGCGGCATCAGAACTGGCCACCGATGCGTTGGCCTGTGCAGCCCGACTAGCCGGCAGGCACTCCCGCATCACCTTTGTCTTCGCAGGCAGTTGCCTGACTCGACAGCCACAGTATGCCAGGGCCGTGGCGAGACAGATCCGGACCCGATATAAACAGGCCCACATCGTTCCGCTTCCCGCCGAGGGAGCGTGGGGGGCGGTCCTGCTGGCAGCACGGATCAAACCAGCAGCAACCTCCATCCACCAGCGTGCGAATACGACCCCGCCCCCCTCGTCCACTCCCCTGCCTCACCTGCCCCTCTCAGCCCTGGTGCAGTCCCCTACTGAACAACGCAACCCCCGATCCAACCAGCTCGACCGCCTCTCGTTGTCCAAGGCCGTTGACCTGTTCCTCGCGGAGGAACCCAGGGTAGTAGCCGGGCTGGTTCAGGAGAAAGCAGCCCTCCTGAAGGCCTGTCTCCTCATACGAAAACACCTCCAGTCGGGCGGCAGACTGCTCTATGTCGGCGCCGGAACCAGCGGACGCCTCGGGGTTTTGGATGCCAGTGAGTGCCCCCCCACCTTTTGCTCTCCACCCGAACAGGTGCAGGGAATCATCGCAGGGGGATACCGCGCGCTGGCCGACGCCGTAGAGGGGGCAGAAGATGATGCCCACGGCGGTGCGGCGGCCATGGCAGGTCGCGGAGTAGACTCCAAGGATGTTGTTGTGGGAATTGCCGCAAGCGGAAGAACCCCCTTCGTCTGGGGAGCCCTCGGCGCCGCTCATGCGCGCGGCGCCGGGACAATCCTCGTCTGCTTCAATCCAACGGTGAAGGAGCTCCAACACCCGTTTCCCAAGGTCGTTGTGGCAGCGGACGTAGGCCCGGAACTGCTGACCGGATCCACCCGACTCAAGGCCGGAACGGCTACAAAGCTGGTCTTGAACATCTTCAGCACGCTGGGAATGGTCGGCCTCGGAAAGGTCTATAAGAACTGGATGATCGACTTGAACCCGTCCAACGTCAAATTACGTCACCGGGCCACCCGCCTGCTCCAATCCATCGCCGGGGTGGGAACCAACGAAGCCAGGCAGCTGCTTGAAAGCACCAACTGGAAGGTCCGCCAGGCGTTGGAGACCGCGATCCGGAGCGGTCGGAAGAGGCCGGCCGCAACCGGCAGCAAGCGCACCCGCAAAAACGGAAATGCGACTAACGGATGAACCCGCTCCTCCAGAAACCCATCGTTTCCCCGTTTCCCTCCCATACCTTTCTCCGCTAAATTCCCCGCCCGAGAATCATGCATACCTTGTTGCTCATCGATGACGAAGCCGACGTGCAGTATTCGTTCAAACGGATCTTCGACACCCCGAGCGTCCGCCTGCTTCCCGCCACCAGCGGAGAGGAAGGCCTGCAGCTGCTGACAAAAGTCCATCCCGACGTCGTGATCATGGACATCCGCATGGGGGGGATGAGCGGACTGGAAACTCTCCGCAAACTGCGGGAAATCGACGGCAAGATACCGGTCATTATGATGACGGCTTACGGCACGACGCGCACAGCGATCGAGGCCATGAAGCTCGGAGCTTTTGACTACCTTCTAAAGCCCTTCGATATCGATCGGCTCAAGCAAGTCGTAAACGCAGCCCTGAAGGCCGCCGAGGACATGCGGCGGGTGGTGTCTTACGAACCCTTGCTGGAATCTGAAGACTATGACCTGGGGATTATCGGCCGATCCGAACCGATGCAAACGGTGTTTAAAACCATCGGCCAGGTCGCAGGATCCGATGCCACAGTCCTGATCACCGGCGAAAGCGGTTCGGGCAAGGAACTCGTGGCCCGGGCCATCTACCATCACAGCCAAAGAAGCGAGCGCCCATTTCTGGCAATCAACTGCGCGGCCATCCCCGAGCAGCTTCTGGAATCAGAACTCTTCGGCCATGAGAAGGGCGCCTTCACCGGGGCCACCAGCCAGCGCATTGGCAAATTTGAGCAATGCCACGGTGGAACCCTCTTCCTCGATGAGATCGGCGATATGTCGCCCTCAACCCAAACCAAAATCCTCCGCGTGCTGCAGTCCGGCGTGTTCGAGAGAATCGGCGGCAACCAATCCATCCAGACCGACGTAAGAATCATCGCCGCCACCAACCGCCCTCTGGAACAGGCCGTGGCAGAGAAGACCTTTCGCGAAGATCTCTTCTACCGCCTCAACGTTGTCCGTATCCGCCTGCCGGCGCTGCGGGAACGCCCCCAGGATATCGCCCTGCTGGTAGACTACTTCCTGAAGAAACAAGCGCACGCCACGAAGTCAGCAGTGCGAACTGTCTCGCCGGATGCCATGCAAAAGTTGCTCGCGCATCCCTGGCCAGGCAATGTGCGTGAGCTCGAGAACGCCATACACCGTGCAGTCGTCTTGTCGAAAGGCGATGTCGTGGGCCTCTCAGACCTCCCCCCGGAAGTCCTAGGCGCTGCGGCAGACAAGGCACCGGAAACCTCCCCCCTGGAACCATCCGCCCAACCACCCAACTCACCGGAAGAACTGGCCAAGGCCCTGTTCGTCTGGGCGAAAGACCACCCCGACCTGCAGGTCATCCCGGCCGTGGAGCGCGAGCTGATTCGTCAGGCCTTGCTGGACACTCAAGGCAACCAAGTGAAGGCCGCCCGCCTGCTCGGCATCACCCGGGCGACGCTCCGAAAGCGAATCGAACGCTTCCAACTGCGCCGCGAACTGGCCATCAACTAAAAAACCCACCCGTTTCCGGGTGGGTTTGTTGGACAGTAATACAACCGCGGGGTCCGCTTAGTAGACGGGTTCGCCCCAATCGTAAGGCTCAACCCCGTCCCACGGCTCATCAAAGCTACCCATGTCCCGGGCGTCCGGATCCTGCGGGACCGGCGTCTGTAGGAAGGTCGATTCGGTAGGCGTAAAGTCGCCATCCTGAACCACGGTCGGCGTCACGAAGATCAGGAGGTTACCCTTCCGGCGGGACTTGGACTTGTTGCCAAAGATGTACTTCATCCCCGGCAGATCACCCAGAATCGGCACCTTGGTGCTGCTCTTGCGCGTCGTGTCAGAAAGCAGACCGCCGAGAACCAGCGTGTTGCCACTGGGGATCATCACAGAGGTCGTGATCTTGCGGATCGAGAAGATGTTCGCCGAATACTCCTCACCATTGAACACCTGCGTATCCACGCTCTCGATATCCGAAACCTCAGGCACAACGGTCAGCGAAATCTGATCATTGGCCGAAATACGCGGAGTCACCTCCAGGATAATACCCAGGTTGGTGTAAGTGATATCCACCGCATTACCCACCTGCGTGCCGCCCTGGGTTACCTTGAAGATCGGAACCGCCCGGGTCACCAGCAAGGTGGCCGGTTCGTTGTCCGAAGTCACCGCGCGCGGGGTGGCCAGCGTCTCCGTCTCGGTATCCTGATTGAAGAATGAAAACACAGCGCGAGCTCCATCCGCATTCAGGTAAGCCACCGGATGCTGAAAACCGCTGCTGAGAAACGCCGCCAACCCTGGGGTGATACCCGAAGCGATGGGAGCATTCAGCGGCTGTTCCGTTCCTCCACTAGAGGACGAGCCGCTACTACCACCCGCCTGGCTCATACCATAGCTGTTATTCCCGGCGTAGATGTTCTGGGCTTGGAAGGTGCCGGCCCAGTTAATCCCCTTAACCGACTCCGGGTTCCGGGTAGTCTCGAGGATGCGGGCCTCAATCAGCACCTGACGGGTGGCTGTGTCCACTTTGTCGACCAAATTACTGATAGCCAGGATTTCCTTCTCAGTAGCCAACACAATCAACTGGCTCGTGCGGCCGTCAGGAATGGCTTGGCTGCGGCCTTCCATCGTCGGCTTGATAATGGAAACCAGATTCGAAGGGTTGGTGTATTTGAGCTGGAAGATCTCCATCTGGAGAGGTTCTGCCGCAGCCGGATCCTTCACGGTGACCCGCGAAATACCCGTCCGGGGATCACGCTCCAAACGAAGGTTGTTGTTGTTCAGCGTGGCTTCGAGCACCGCTTCGGCGGTGACCTTCTCGAGGCGGATGGAGACCAGCGGGTAGGCAGATTGACCGTCACCGCCCGGTGCCGTAACCCGCGGATCAAAAATGATGTTCAAGTCGGCCTGCCGCGCAAGGGTCTTGATAACATCCACCAAGGGAGCGTCATCGAATTGAACGAGGGGGAGTACCTCCGCTACACGAGCCGGACTGTCTTGAATCGGCGCACTGCTGTCCGTAGCGGGATTTTCCTGGGCACGGCATAGGCCTAGTGCCAGAGTCGCTCCGAAGCAGATAGCCACTGCTATTTTGGTCTTCATTCTTATGATCGTTAACGGGTTATGTATTACTGTTGAACCGACATTAGCAACTTCCACGCCATACTGCACCCAAACTACCGACACCCTCACCGCAACCCCCGGCTGAACCCCTGCCCCCAGACCCGACACCTACTCCAACTGCTTCCGGTAGACGTTGGTCTTACCCACAACAATAAACTCAACCGAGTTCTCGTAGACTTTGAGCACCTTGAGCTTCAACTGCCCCAAGTCATCGGGGAGTTTCACCGGAGCCTCATCTCCCTCAACAAAGGTCTTCCCGTTGATTAATGCCACCTTGGATCCCTCGAACCCGGTAATACCCCGAAGAACAACATGCCGCGCCACGAGTTGCTCCTCCGGCACAACAGCCTGAACCGGACCGGTGTTTGCCAGCCCCCAGCGACGGCGCGACGCAGGGAAGAACGGGTCCCGAACATCCGGATTTTCGTCGGTGATAAACACCGACTTGGGGATATCAAATTGGAAGGGCTTCGCAGACGCGGCAGCCTCATCGCCCCCGGACTCCTCCTGCCCTGCCCCAGCCTCCGCCCCGGAGTCGGCCGCCCAAGCATGGCCACCCAAGGTGAGCATGCCGGCAAACAGGCAACAACGCAGGACCGTCGCTGCACGCAACGGTCTGGTATCCAAAGAGAATGTCAGATAATCCTTCATGGCTCTCAAGCAGCTGGCTGGGTCAGGGCAACCACTTCAAATTTAAAGCTGAGCTTCTCGCGCTCCGGATCTACCCCTGCATCCGCCTGCTTCTTCGCGGTTGAAACCGCATCTTCGACCGAACCCACAGCCACCGGCACAGGCGCAAGCTCCAGATTCTGCGTCCGGAACATGGGGTTAGAATTCTCGAAATTCGCAATGAAGGCTCCGATGTGCTCGAAAAAACCTTCGCCGGCAACTTTGAAGGTAATGGCCCGATAAGGAAAATCGCCGATCATCTCCACGTCCTGCGACTTGGAAGGAGCATCCACAGTCATCTGAAGTTCCGGAAACGCTTCCTTGGAATCGTTAATCAGATCTCGCGCCCAAAGATACGGATCACGGCTGTCAGCCATGGCCGCTTCCAGCTGTGAAAGGGAGTTAGATAGCGCATTGGCCTCAGTCTGTAGAGCGGCCGCTTTGCTCACGTAACTCTGCGCATTCACCAGCTTTTCCTTGGCTTCCTTGCTAAGCACACCGTGCCGATCGATCGCATTCCGCGTGCTCTGGATCAATAGCTGCCAGATCACCGCCCCTGCAGCCAACGTGAGAATCACCGTTAGCACGAGTTGGTTGCGCTTGTCCTTGGAGAGTTTCATGTCCTAGCGCTCGCGTTCCTCAAACTTAAATTCCAATACAAACTCCTGATAGGCCGTCGACCCCGGACCCAAGTCCCGCATCACCGCCCCCATCGAAATCGTTTTACCTGCCGCACCATTGGTGCTGAAGAAGGGCTGGGCAGCAATGCGGTCCTGCGTTGGCTTCACCTGATCACCAGGGTTGGGGCTGACGTCGACCAAATCGACCATGACAGTGGTGGCTTCCTTGGAAATAGCCGGAACCCTCGGCGCAGTAATGACCCCGGCCTTGTTCGTGCGCGCCGCTATCGCCGCTGTGACACTGAATTTCTGAAGGGTATTCAGCCGACGCAACCGCACCTGAGGATGTGAGGCCAACTGAAGTGCATTCAGGCAGTTACCCCAGAGTACGCGGGTAGAAGCCAGTTGCTGCAGGGAATCCAGCCGGGTCTTGTACTGGGCGATGGCAGCCTCATCCGCCAAGGCTTGCTTGAATTTGGCCTCGATCTGTTTGAACTGGGCCTGACTCGCCGAGGTTTGGCGCCGCACCCCCATGAACTGGAACTGCAGGTAAGCACCCCAAGCCAACAACACCGCCACCAGCCCCGCCGCCACATAAGTAGCCCGCTTAACCGGATCGCGACGACGCTCCTCGTCCCGGACCTGCTGTTCCGCCAGAAAATTGATACGGATAGGCATAGGGCTAGATCATCGTTAAGGCCGCACCAATGGCCGTTCCTAGCAGGGCTGCTTCAGTTTCAAAATTCGCCATCTGCTGGGCCGGAAGCGCAGGAGTCAGGCCGGCCACCGGATTCCAGGCCACACAGGGCACCATCAGCTCGGATTGAAGCACCTCGAGAAAAAAGTCCGAGCGCGCCGCAGCGCCTGAAACATAGACCTTCCCCACCGTGCGGTCCTGCTGGTGCTCGAAGAAATCAATCGAAGCACGAAGCTCACGAGCCAGCGGCGAAAGCATCGGGATCAGGGTGCTTTCGACCTCATGAGCCAGCCCAACTTTAATACCCTCAGCCTCGCTGTAGCTCGTGCCCAAGGCCTCAGCCAAGCCCGTGGTCAACTTGTCACCGCCTACATTGACTACCCGGCTCAGAATGATCTCCCCCTCCTGCAAAACACAGATGGCCGAGTGCCTGAACCCCAGATCCACCATCGCAAACGCTTCCTTGCCGAAAACCTCCGGCTCCGCACTCTCAAACGAGTTGATCGGACAGATCAGCTCAGGAACCACCGCCTCGACCTGCAACCAGGCACCCTTGGCCAAATTGATGCACTCCTGGAGAATCGGGTTCTTGACCGCACCAACCAAAACCTTGGTTTTTTGTCCCGGTTTGGGCGCCTCGCCCGAAGCGTTGGCCCGGGGCGGCCAGATGTGACAGTCAAAGGCCGAATCAGCCAAATCCTGCTGGAGATAGGATCGCGAATTAAAACGTAGCATGGACCGCATATCCCCCACCGGAACCAGCGGCATCTCGGCCGGCCGCAACAATGAATCCGAAGCGGAAACCGTCATCACCACGGCTTTGGTTTTCGCCGAGAGCGCAGCAAGCAGCTTGGACATCTTGTCCTTGGGGTCCATCACCCCGCCGTCCGCGCCGCCCTGCATACAGTCCAGGACAGCATAATTCGTGAGGGAAAAACCTCCCCCCTTACGCTGAATACACGCTGCTTTGGCACTATGGGCCCCCAAATCAATACCAATGATTTGGTCACGCCTCTTTGTACCGCTTCCCAAAAACGGCAAAGCCATACGTCAGTCTCTAATGCTTTCGCATTTCATTTGCAAGAATTACGTCCCTCATCCAACCCGCTAACCCTCACTTAGCAAGCAGCTTGCCTGCCGTTCGGAGAGTCCGTACCACCCGGAGCATCCGTCTGCCCCTTTCTTCGTTTTTACGCCGACCTCTCAAGTTCCGCTTGGCAGCCTCACTCAGCACTGGCAGATTCTCGCTCCTGCAGTCGTGTGCAAGACTGGACAACGAGTGACCCGATCAGTCCAACGTTGGAACAGTCTATCGGCGTTGAGCCCGCAGGACTGAAGGCCTTCTTGGTCGCCAGTTTAGCTCAGTGGTAGAGCAACGGTTTTGTAAACCGTCGGTCGTCGGTTCGAGTCCGACAACTGGCTCCATGGCTGTTTGGGTACGCTCTTCCAACAAGCAGCACCGGGCCGCAGCGGAGATCTCCAAAACCGATGAATAAAGCCCTTATTACCGGAATCACCGGCCAGGATGGTTCGTACCTCGCTGAACTCCTGCTGGGAAAAGGTTACGAAGTGCACGGTATTATCCGTCGTGCCAGCACCTTCAACACAGGACGTCTAGACTCCATTTATAAGGACCCGCACGTGGAGAAGCGTCGCCTCATTTTGCACTACGGCGATATGAGCGACGCAAGTGCGCTGGCCCGGCTCATCGGGAAGATCCAACCGGAAGAGGTCTACAATCTGGCGGCGCAGAGCCATGTGCGCGTCAGTTTCGATGCTCCGGAATATACTACCGACATCACCGCCACCGGTGCGGTCCGTTTGCTCGAAGCCATCCGGGAGACGGGTATTCAACCCCGCTTTTACCAGGCATCATCCAGCGAGATGTTCGGGCTGGTGCAGGAAACCCCGCAGTCAGAGAAAACGCCGTTCTACCCGCGCAGCCCCTATGCCTGCGCCAAGGTCTATGCCCACTGGATCACCGTAAACTACCGGGAATCCTACGGTCTGCACGCCAGTAACGGCATCCTCTTCAACCACGAATCCCCCCGTCGTGGCGAAACCTTCGTCACCCGCAAGATCACCCGCGCCGTGGCCCATATCCGAGCCGGACTCCAAAACCACCTCTATCTTGGCAATCTCGATGCCCAACGTGATTGGGGCTACGCCAAGGAATACGTCGAGGCCATGTGGCGCATGCTACAGCAGGACAAGCCGGATGATTACGTTATTGCCACCGGCGAAACACATTCAGTGAAGGAGTTCCTGGAAGTCGCCTTCTCCCACGCCGGTCTCGACTGGCAAAAACACGTCAAGATCGACGCCCGTTACTACCGACCGGCCGAGGTCGACCTGCTGATCGGCGACGCCACCAAGGCAAAACAACAGCTCGGCTGGGAACCCAAAACCAAGTTTGACGGCCTTGCCCGGCTAATGGTGGATGCGGATATCAAGCGCCTGGAGGATGAACAGGCCGGCCGGGTGCGTATCTCGAATGCCTAGGACGCCCACCCCACCTCAAACCGATCGGAATCGCTATCCCTGTCGAGATCGGTAATCGGTATCGGGAAACAGCTGCTGAGGGAGCCAATACTCCGCTCGCCCTACCCCCGCACGGCCTCCAAATACTGCTGGTAAACGCGGCGCACCCCTTCCTCCAAAGCAATCTCCGGCTCCCACCCCAGCGCACGAATCTTGCCCGAATCCAGCAACTTGCGCGGAGTCCCGTCCGGCTTGGAATGATCCCACTCTATAACCCCTCCAAAACCCACCACTCCCCTCACCAGCTCGGCTAACTCCGCAATAGTTACCTCCTGACCTGAACCGATGTTCAGAATTGGCTCATCCGAGTAATGCTCCATCAGAAAGATGCAGGCCCGGGCCAGATCGTCCGCATGCAGAAACTCACGCCGCGGGGTGCCCGTCCCCCAAAGCACAATCCGCTTATCCCCCCGCTCCCGGGCTTCATGAAAACGGCGGATCAGCGCCGGAAGCACATGCGACCCCTGCAAATCATAGTTGTCCCCCGGACCGTATAAGTTGGTCGGCATGGCCGAGATAAAATCGGAACCGTATTGCCGACGATAGGCCTGACACAGCTTGATCCCCGCAATCTTCGCAACGGCATACCATTGATTGGTTTCCTCCAGGGCCCCAGTAAGTAGCGCGCCCTCGGGAATCGGCTGTGGTGCCAGCCGCGGATAGATGCAGGAACTGCCCAGGAAGAGCAACTTCTTCACTCCATGACGATGGGATGCCTCGATGAGATGATTCTGGATCTGCAGGTTCTCATAAAGAAACTCAGCCGGCCGACTCCTGTTCGCCTCGATCCCTCCCACCTTCGCCGCTGCCACAAACACATAGTCCGGCCGCTCCAACCCAAAAAATCGGTCCACCGCCACGGCATCCAAAAGATCGAGCTGCTGTCGGCTGCGCCCCAGTAGACAGCTGTAGCCCAGCCCGCTTAGCGATCTCCATAACGCACTCCCCACCAACCCCTTGTGGCCCGCCACGTAGATTTTGGATTCAAGGTTCATCGGCAAGATCCATCGATGGTAGTCCACCCCTCAACCTCCCGTCCATCACTGCGAATGAAACCCGCCCAGTCTACACGCCATAAACTGGACACCTGTTCGGTCCCATGTCCGGTTTAAGACAGAAAAGAGGCACTCAACCCCGCCAGCCAAAGGAAAAAGTCTTGCTTTTCGCGCCTTTGAACTTTGGCATCGTGCCTGCTGAAGCGAACTTGCGGTTTGCAGAAGGCAATCAGTGAACGAAACCAGCAATATATGTAAATGCCTCCTGTCTGTGTTCACGCCGCAAATAAAAACAACAACAGCACAGCAATAAGGATCGAAATGAAGAGCATCAAGAACCTCCGTAAGGGCTTCACCCTCGTCGAAATTATGATCGTGGTGGCCATCATCGGCCTCCTGGCCGCGATCGCCATCCCGAACTTCGTTCGGGCTCGCGAAAGCGCCCAAACCAACTCCTGCATCAATAACCTCCGCCAAATCGACGGCGCCAAGCAGCAATGGGCTCTCGAAAACCGCGCTGCAAGCACCGCAACCGTTGCTGAAAGCGCGATCGCTCCCTACTTGGGTCGTGACGCTGCCGCAACCACCGTGGACATCGTCTGCCCGGCTGGCGGTACATCCGCAACTTTCGCGACCAGCTACACCATCAACACGGTCGACACCGCCCCAGTCTGTCAGATCAACGGCACCGACCACGTCCTTCCCTAACGGATTCTGAGGCGTAAATTCTCGCAAGAAGGGTCCGGGCACCCCCCGGACCCTTCCTCTTAGTGGGCAGGCCACGCGCGGCCCGTATAAGGAGCGGACTTGTCCGGATCGTGCGCAGGCTTGCCTAGGCGAGTCATTTGTAGTTAGAAAGGCCCCAATGCGCGCTGCAGTGTTCCAGCACAAGCTAGCTTTCACGCTCGTGGAGATCATGATCGTGGTAGCAATCATTGGCCTCCTCGCCGCCATCGCGATCCCCAACTTCGTAAAAGTACGGGAGCGAGCACAGACCAATGCCTGCATCAACAACCTCCGTTTGATTGATGCATCGAAACAACAGTGGGCCCTGGAGATGCGCCAACCCGGTAGCGCCACGCCCACGATCTCCGAGATTTCGGATTACCTGATCCGGGCGAATAATTCCCGTCTGCCGTTTTGTCCCGCGAATCAAAACACGAACTTCACGGCCAACTACAACATCAATCAGGTAACCAATCCCCCAACCTGCGTGCAGGTGCCGGCGGATCACAGGCTACAGTTTTAGACAATAACGACAGCCTGCTTAAAGCTCTCGGGCCCGGACATTGTCCGGGCCTTGTTGTTTGCGCCTACAATTCCGATCCCCACTCCAATCCAAGCCAGCAACAGCCCCACAAGGAATGCTCGGTCCCAGAAGACGAGTTCGAGGTCATGCTCCCCTGCAGACAGCTCTACCGCCTGCAGAGCCAGATCCGTTTTCGCTACCGCAACCGCCTCACCGTCGATGGTCGCACGCCAATGAGGATAGTAGGCTTGAGCAATTCGAAGTAATCCCGCTCGCCGGACCGCTGCACGAATTGTGACTCCCCCACCAGTCCAAGACGACCGCAGCAACTGCGCCTCGGCATCAGAGTTACCCGGCTCGGCAATGGGAGCATCCGTAATCAAACAGGTATATCGTCCTGCCTGATAGCCCGGCTCGCTCAGAATCCGTAGCACATCCTCTTGCGATTCCGCAGGCCTCACCGATGGGAATGTCATCAACGGCGCAGCACTACTGCGGTGCATCCACTCAAAATCAGCACCTGGCCGGGTTATCTGGCTAACACCCAGGAGATCCAATATTTCTTCCTCACCCGAAGCCAACTGTTGTTCGGCTATCGCTCTCAGCGCCAGACTATCGCGCAGCTCTAGAGAGAAGAACCCGTGGACAATCGGAATCCGCTCAATGAGGTTCACATTCCCGAGCAACGCCAACCGCAGGATCAGGAAATCGTTCTCCAAATTTGAAATGTCCTTTTGCCAGACGCGACTTCCTGCCCCCACCTCGGTCATGGCTCGGGATTCGCCGAGCCGCGGGATCGGTTTCATGTCCGGCAAGTCCGCGAAGAACGGAGCCAGAATCCGGTTTTCGGCAGTCGGATTCTGGTTGGGTTGATGAGACCCAAGATCAAACGCGAGCACTCCCAGAAGGATGAGGGTTCCTGCCACAGCAGGGATCCGACGCCTCCAAGACGTGTCTGCCAACATCAACCCACCTGCAAAGATCACCAGCAGCAAGAACCGCGACCCGCCGCTTCGAAGGCTCCGGTGCCAATCCTCCCCCACTCCAGGACTGGAATGAGCGACAAACACCAACCCCAGTATCAACAGCAGGAAAACCCCCACGAGAATCCCAATGCCAAGCGCCCGCTTGCTCAGGGTCATCCCAGTCGTATGGAGCCCATGCACTCCATAGGCTGCGAGAAGAGGCAGCGCAAAGGTCGTGAGTATGATGTATTTGATGGGGAACCGGATGAACTCAAGAGGCGGTAAAGCACGCTCAAGTAGAGGCAGCAGCCCGCCCCTTGGGCCCGTGGCCAGCCAGAAGCCAAAGAAGGCCAGACTAAGCAGAACCAAGACCCTCCTAGATCGGACCCGCCACAACGCACAAATAGCTAGGAGGACGACCCCGATGCCGGGATAAAACGAATTGGTCCAGAACTGGTCCCGATGGAAGGCGATCCCAAGGGGGGAAACCAATGTTCGATACTGGGGAATCAGGAAATTGCCCCAGGCACCGGTAGCCATAGACCAGTCAGGGCGATCAAACGCCGAAGCCCGATGCGAGTGTTGTAGGAGGAGCTCCAGGAATGGCAGCAACTGCGCCGCCGAAAGCATGACCACGATCGCAATGACACTCAGCAACCGCAGCCACCCCCTCAGACCGCGCGAACAAGAACTGAACCCTCCCCCGAACAGCCAGAGAACTCCCACAACCACCCAGGTCAGGAGAATCACCTCCGGCGCCCCGGTCAACATCTGCATCCCCCCCAACACCGCAGCGTGAATGATCCATTGACCGCCTCGACAGCACGCCATCTCCACCACCAGCACCACCCAGGGCATCCAAGCGAATGCCGCCATGTTGTTGGGCCACATCATGGAGTTGGTCAGCAGGCCGCCGAAGGCAAACCCTAAACCGGCGATACAAGCCCCCAACCGATCCCCCGCCCATTTCCATGCGAGCCAATACATTCCCAACCCGGCCCAGGCAAGGTGCAGCACCATGAAGAGGTTCACACCCCAGGGTAGCGGCAAAAGCAGATAGATGAGGGATCCGGGGTACAGCACCATCGTGTTCCACTGCGCCAGAAACGGCATACCGCAACCACTGTAAGGATTCCAAAGCGGCACCTCCCCCTGCCAAAAGGAAACATGATGATGATAGGCTATTGGATATCCGAAGATCCCGAAATCACGGTAGAAGAGGGTCCTGAAACCCAGAGCGATATCCCCATACACCACCAGAATCACCACCCCCAAAAACAAGGCAAAACCAGCAAGGGTAAGCCCCCTGCCCTCCACCAGCTTTATTTTGTCGGCCGACATCCTGATCAATCCTGCCAGAAATCCCTCTGGCCACCCGCAGCAAGAACCCCGGCAAGAGGACGATGCCCTACCTTGTCAGGGCACCCTTGAATGAAAAGGAGAATATCGAAAAGCTGATTTCACGCCTCGCGCCGCAGAAAGCTCAGCCAGAAAAGACTCTGTCACCCACTCCAACCGCCAGGCAGTCCTCGCCCCCCCTTCGGTGAATCGAACCCGGACTACCGCCGTCGAGTCGAATGCTCCTGCAACCAATGCACATCGCGGTTGTCGGGAGACAACCTGACATCAGGGATCAGCCCATCCTTCTGCAACGGGGGCGTGGTTCGATCATCCACCCAACGATGAATCTCAGCATGTCCATCGGCAAAAGACAGCCCCCCGGCCTTGTTATGATAGCTGCCGGGAAGATCGTAAAAACCCGTCATGGCCGGTTCATCGGGCCACCCCTGCATGTCCGTAGCAAAGTTGCCTATGTCGATGCTGTCCTGCCGCATGTCCAAGAAGAGAAAGGTCATGGATGGCCCCGGATCGACCATGTCACTCTCCTTCAGGTAGACCCTCCAGCGTGATCCCCCAGGCAGAGACCAATCGGAACTCCCCGACAGCCCGCCATCCACGCCACCAAAGCCCCCGACCCACAAGTTCATGGACATGCTGCGCACGCGTTTGACCCGCTGACCGGCATAAGGCCCCCGGCTCGGAACCACGGTGGCAGAATCCGACGGGCACTTCCAAATCTCCGCATTTTCGCCACAGTACGGCCAAAGCCGACTCTTCTTGATGTCCTTTTCCAAGTCCCAGTTGGAGTCATTGTTGGGGTCAAAGTCCATCCCACCCGACACCCACGCGAACTCGTCCAGCTGCGGCCCCGCTGGATGACCACTGGCAAAGAGAATCCGACCGTCGTTGTCCGCGTTGTAGCTGATCCATGCCAAGGTCAGCTGCCTGAAGTTGTTCATGCACTGAATCCCCTGGGCTTTGGATTTGGCACTACTCAGGGCCGGCAGCAGCATCCCCGCGAGAATGGCAATGATGGCAATCACCACCAGAAGCTCGATCAGGGTGAAAGCGGCATGGTTGCCACGCCCCCCGCGAGAGCCATCCAAACCCATGACACGACTGGTATTGGATCTGTACGGAACCGAACGCATGACTTAGTTTGCTGTCGTTTCAGCATATGTCAACGCGTGGGCCTACGTAGCCCGCAGGGCCTTTTAGGCCTTCATCGCGAAGGAAACAGGCAGACGGAAGCCCTCGTTAACCCTGAATTCGTCTTTGACACTCCGAATGCCGATTGGCAAGGTGCCCGCTCGATTGACTAGGGTTGCAGGCGGGATAAAAGGATTCCGCGGAACCGCCCTCGTAACTGAAAATATCTTATGTCTGAACTCGAAGGAAACCTGCTGGTAGCCCAATCGGGCGGGCCTACCTGCGCGATCAACGCCAGTGTCGCCGGAGTGGTGACCGAAGCGGGCAAGCACGCCTGCATCACGGAAATCTACGGCGGTCTGAACGGTATCTATGGAATCCTCAACGAGAACCTGTGTGACCTGAACGAAGAGATGGCACGGGCCATCGAAGGCCTCAAGCACACCCCGGCGGCCGCTCTCGGAACCTGCCGCTACAAAATCGACTTCAAACGCAACCCGGAGGCCGCCGCCAAGGATATGGACCGGCTCTTCGAGGTCTTTCAGGCGCACAATATCCGCTACTTCTTCTACGCCGGCGGAAACGATTCCCAGGACACCTCCCATAAAATCCACGAGGAAGCCGTCAAACGCGGCTGGAGCATGAAGGTCATCGGCGTCCCCAAGACCATCGATAACGACCTGCCCCACACCGACCACTGCCCCGGATACGGATCAGTGATCAAATACTGCGCCGCGACCACCATGGAGATCGGCTTCGACGTGGGCAGCATGGCCACCGATGACGGCTCCTGCTGCATCGTCGAAGTCATGGGCCGCTCAGCCGGCTGGATCGCAGCAGGCACTGTCCTCGCCAAGCGAGGCTCGGACGACCCGCCCCACATCATCCTCCTCCCCGAGATCCAATACGACCTCGACGCCGTCCTCGCCAAGGTCAAGGAAACCGTCGAGAAACACCGCTATTGCGTGATGGTGGTGGGTGAAGGTATCCGCAATGCCCAAGGAGAAGAGATCGGTGCGGATAAGACCAAACTGGACGCCTTCGGCCACCCCCTCCTTTCGGGCGCTGCCGACCGGCTGGCCGAAATGATTCAGGGCAAACTCGGCACCAAGACCCGCACTGTGAAGCTCGGTTACGCCCAACGAGCGGCCGCTCATTTCGCCAGTGCAACCGATATCAACGAGTCCTTCGCTTGCGGTGAGGCCGCAGTCCGCGCCGCCACGAACGGCATGAGCGGACTCATGGTGAAAATCGTCCGCCGCGCCAGCCACCCCTACAAATGGGAACTGGCCCTCCAACCGCTCGAAGACATCGCGAATGTCGAACACTTCGTTCCGCGTGAGTGGATCAGCGAAGACGGAATGCTCCCCAACGAGAAATTCGTGGAATACGCCCGACCGCTGGTCGAAGGCGAAGTGCAGCCCCCCATGGAAGGCGGCCTGCCGAAATATGTCACCCTCGAGAAGGTGCCGGTGGAAAAGAAACTCCCCCCGCGCGCCTAGGCTGTTTTTAAAGTCACAAACCGGCATGTCAGTTCGCTGACATGCCGGTTTTCTTTTTCCGCCGGAACGCCAGACCGGCCCGGATCAATCCACTGGTCTCAGCCGAAGATAATCCAACCCAAACATATAAGCCTTTACCGCTTTGGGATTGGCCCCCACCGTCGTAACGGACAGCCGATTCAGCCCCTTGTTCAGCTCGAATACCCCAAGGTCCACCTCCCCGGTGGGTTTGACATCGGGTGCATAGAAATCCCTCGGCCCACCCGCCGGCTTTCCGTTCACCGCAAGCTGATGAATCCCGTAATCCTTCGCGGTAAGGAAATGACCCAGCACCTGGAAACGCCCCTGCGCAGGCGCCTCAAAACACACAACAAGCTCGTCACCCGGCTTCATCCCAGCGTGCCACCACAGATGACGCCCCGCGCTTAGATCCCCCCAATCCTGCGGCTCAGCCAACCCCACCACGCGCTCAATCTCCATCGCCTCCCCTTCAATCGCGCCCGCAACCCGAGGCACAACATACTCAGGCATCGGCCGCACCACAGCCTCAGACGCCGTCACGACCGGAAAAGCATCGGTAGCGCCCGGCCTCGCATACCAATAGGCCACCACCGCCATGTTCACGAGGCACTTCTCGTTCCAGTGCCAAAGCTCCATGTCGAACCGGAAGTCCTTCCGGAACGGTATCCGGTCCAATATATGAAACCGGTTCACACTCGTCCGACCGTAATTCCCTGGTCCGGTGCAACGGGGCTGGGCGTGATACGCATGACTGAACAGCCCCGACCAACACCACGCATACCCATAGTAATCCTCGGTGCCCGTTCCAAAATGACTCGGGAAATCCTCCCCATCCACGTAGATCTTCTCATCCCCCTCTCCCCACCAGTCACGCACCGGATTATCAATGGCGAAAGCAGCGCCAACAAACACCCCCTGCCCGGTTGCGCTGAGATAGTTCCAGTCGATCATCGGACGGCTGGGCACATCGAACTCCGCCCGCCATTTCGCGTGGAAGTGCATCGAGCTATCCGTCCAGGCATAAGGCTTCGTATAAACACTCCCCCGCAGTTTGACCGTCGACCGGGTATAATTGACCAACTGGATGTCCGCCCGCTGCCCAAATGGCATCCGCCAGTTGCTGTACATCTCCCCAGACTCACTCATCCCCACCGGCAACGCCTCAAACGGATTGATGCCAGGAGCACTCCCAAAGAAATCTCCCAGTGGAGTTTCTACCGTCTTCTCACCATCAAAGGTGATGCCCAGCACCACACCGCGCAGCGCCGCCTCAAGATCCTCAGCAGCCGGACTCAGCACCGCACCCGTGATCACGGACGGTCCCCACAGCGTCTGCTCCGAGGTATCCCCAGGACCAAGTTCAAACCGGAAATCCGAGTCCACCCCGGCAGACCTCCCCCCGGCCACCCGAGGCGAATCCAACTCCTGCGCCAACTGTTCCAGTCGCCCCGCATGCTCCTCCAAAGACCGACCCGAAAAGCTCTCCAACTCGACCCCGTTGCCATAGTGGCGATAGTTCACATGATAATAGAAATCCCCCTCGTCACTGGTGATCTTGCAGTGCCTGGCGTAAGGAATCGGGAGATACAGGTTCCACCCCTTGCTGTACTCCCCCGCAATGGGACGCGGAAGCCCCGGCACCCGCCCCCCAAGCAGATCCGTCATCGGTGCCACCAACACGGCCTCCTTCGCCCCGTCAATGTAAACCCTCAGGTTGCCGGCCGGATTGGCCGACCAGATCCGCACTACCGCACCGGGCCCCTCAGCATCCAGCATGACGAATTCTCTCCGCCCATCGTTCTCCTCCACCCTCAAATAGTGGCCCCGATCCCCATTGGCAAACCATTCCACCTCGGGTGACTTGGAGGCCCGGTCATACGAGGACGATTGAAGACACCGGAAGGCCGGATCGGGAAACGCAGCCAGCCCATCCAGATCCACCATCTCCTCCAACAAGCGCTCCATGGTCACTCGCTCCCCCACCGCTGCACTCACCAACATGCCTGCCATCAACGATATTGCCGCCAACACTCTGCCCGAAAAACGCAACCCGCGGGGCGCACCAAATCGCCCATTGATTAAGCTACACCCATCCAATTGAACCTTTTTCATGATCATTATAAATCCTTGGGTTGCCTCACTGTCGCAGAGAGCCCCAGTGGACGCAACGCTCCAAGTCGGCTTAAACCCCGTCAAAACGCCTGTCAGACCACCCCAAACGGGGGCAACCAGTGAATAGCCTGTGAATAACTCCCACTTGATTCACAATCGGTTTCGGCGTAACGGATCCCTTGGCTAGGTCATACGTAGTCACCAAGAACCGGCGTAATGAGATCACGTCGCCGGAGCGTCAGGTTGCACCGAGGTGCAGGATCCCGATTATCGGGAGCGCTTATCTCCTTATACGATGACCCAGCCACTTGCTTTAGCTCCTTGCACGGTAATGCACCCATCCAACTCGTCTGCCGTGATGACGCACTTGGCTGGGCAGCCTCCAGACCGGGCCCGGTCCTGCTGGTTTTCACCATTCGCGTGGCAATCTCCAGGACGGCCGCCGGCTCGCCTGAAAAATCGCCTTGTCCCGTGGAACACGAGACGTGCCCCCCTGAGTATCCGCACCGTCAACTCATCAATCCTGCAGACGTTTCAGGGCTGAGGAAGCCGCGAAAATGGAGCCAGGGCATCGGGTATGAACCGGGTTGATCTGCTGGTGGGTCTTGACCGCTGAGCGGGGGAGGCTGCAGCGATTCCGCAAGGCCTCAACAAGAGCCTCCAGGCTCTTCAGTTGCTTGGGAGTAGGACTGGCCTTGTCAAAGTTGCCGACCAGACAGATCCCAATCGCAACCTGGTTCAAGGATTCACTCGCAAGATGCCCGCCCTGGAGCTGCCGGGTCCAACGCGCGCCCACGGCAATCTCGCCATCCTTCATGCCCTTGCCGTTACCAATGACGAAATGGTAGGCGAGTCCGTTCTCCATGTGCCGCACCTTGCGGTGATACTGGTCCATGCCCTCTACCGAACCCGTGGCAGTACCACTATGGTGCAGGACGATATGCTTCCATCGGCCCTTCCGGACACGCGCGGATCTCACCGCCTTCTCGACGTCATCCGGAAGCACGGCAGAAACAGGCGCCTTTCCGGGCGTAGCTGCTGGAATCCGAAGTCGTTGGCCAATCCGCAGCACAGAGTTCACTCGCAGATTGTTGAGCCGCGCCAGTGAAGACACGGTCACTCCGTGATCGGAAGCAATCTGGCTCAATGTATCCCCACGCCGAATCGTGTGCAGGTTGTCCGCAGAACCCGCACCGTCAGGAATCATAAGCGATTGCCCGATCTGCAGCTTCGCCTTCGAAGAAATCCCATTGCGGCTGGCAAGCTGCTCCACCGAGATGCTGTGCTTGGACGCAATCCCGGTCAGGGTGTCCCCCTTCCGCACCTTGTAGGCGACATCCGCTTGCAAGGCAGCAACCAGAAAGGCAAATCCCCAACAGCAGCCCAGCCATCGCACCAGACGTGAAACATAACCGCAGCTCGAAATGGCAGAACTCAATCGCACGCGCCTTACTAAGCCACACATCGCGAATCTGACCAGCCCTTTGTCAGCATCACCAAGGCAGGATGCCCGAACTGCGCCCAAGTCAACCCGCATCACCATAGCTCACTTCCTCCGCTGTTGGGCCCGACGCTTCGCCTCCAGCAACCGGCTCGCGGTGGTGGCCGGGGGAAGCTCCGGTTGCGCACTCCCAACCGCCGGACCCACGTCCGCCTTCGCAGTAGCGGGCGGAACCTCTGGCACCCGGACTTCGGCCTCCCCAAAAGCCTCGCGGGGAGCAGATACGGGCTGGAATAGCTCAGGTGCAGCTTCCGTGACCGGACGCCCCTGCCGCGCTGCCCTCACCTGGTCCCGGCGGGCCAATAGTGCGGACAACGATTCATCCTGCGTCGTTGGACCAGCCTGCTTCTGCCAGAAGAACAGCCTGCGCCGGACACGCGCCCAAGCCCTCACCCAGTCGGCACGATCGATATCGATCCTGCGCAGAGCAACGTCGAAGGGAAACAGCAGCACAGCCAACTGCAGCAACAACTCGAACAAATCCCGTGGCTGGTAGGTCTTGCTGCGGTCGTGCAGGAACGGGTTGGGCAGCAGGGTAGTCGGGTCGATCATCTGGCCACCCGAAAGCTGCGTAATCCTCTTCAACACTCCCTGCCCCGTGTTCTCCGCCGCGAACTCCGGTGAATAATTAACGCTAGCCCCCACCACCATCGACCCCGTTGGCCTCCCTTCACGCAACTCCGCCAGGTTGACGAGATAGGCACCAACCTCGCGGGTCGGAAACCGGGCCTCGTATCGTCCCGGACCAGACTGGCGGAGCGCCACCTGCTCGCGCTCACCCGATGGACTCACGACCGTAGCCTGCAAATCGAGGAAGTTCCGGAACTCACCCTGGGCATCCAAAGCCTCCACAGACAGGACACCGTCCCCATCCTCCACGCTCACCTCCGCATCCAGCTCGGCGTTCTCCAACTTGCGCAGGCTCCAGTTCACCACCTGGGACCAGAACTGGCGGTACTGCTCCCAGCTCAGCCAATCCGACGCCCAGCGGGCCTGGGCATCCGAAGTGAAAGCCACCGATCGGCCCAACCCATACTGCCAATGAGCCAGAAGCGGATCGCCCTTCTCAGTAAGCAAAGGCGTCTCTGCCCGGGGCTTCATCGTCGTAGCCACATAACCCTGCAGCACAGGATACCCCCCCATCCCACGCGTCAATTCACTCTGGACAACCGTTTGCGGACGAAACGGCTCCTCATGAATCGCCGACTTCAACACCACCGCCGCTTCCTTGATGAAAATCTGCGGGAGATCAGCAGGTGAAGTCACGTTGTAGAACCTCCCCCTGCCCTGCTCAGCAATCTGAATCATGATGTCCGGTGCCGCATGACCCGAAATCAGCACCGTGCTGACCGTGATGCGGTCCCCAACCATGGACGCCATCAACTCGCTCGCAGGAGGACCCGGATCACCATCACTGAATACAATCACATGCTTCAGGCTGGCCTTGGATTGCTGCAGCCCGGCATACGCCATCTTCATCAAACCCTCAAAAGAAGGCAGATCCCCCTGGTTCATGCCCTGAATCGTGCGACGCAACTGCACCTTGTCCCCCACGGGCTGCAAGTTGAACAGCCACCGCTCCGTGCCGTCCCATAGCAGCACACCCATTTCATCCTGCGGACCCAACGCCTCCAGCACACCAATCGCACAGTCGCGCGCCACCTGATTGCCATTATTGAATTCCATCCCGTGCATGATCAGCACGACAGCCCCGGGCGGCAGAACCTTCTTGCTGCTCAGCTCCATGTCGACCGGCAGCATCCGGTCCAAGGGAGTACCACGGTACCCTCCGGCAGCAAAAGACTGGTCACCACCAATACACACCAACCCCACACCAAAATCCCGCACCGCACTCTCCAGCAACCGCAGCAAGGTGTCTCCCAAATCCCCCGCAGCCACGTTGCTCAGCACAAGGCAGTCATACGACTGCATCTCGGCAAGCGTCCCGGGAAACCGACTGATATCAACCATCGCAACATCGAGCCGCGAGCTGTCCAAGGCTGCCAACAATGTAGCATCGCGCGTGGGGTCCGCTGAGACGATCAGCACCCGAGGGTTCCCCTGCACCGTGGAAAAATTCACCGCACGGTTGTTCTGGGGCTCAGAGTCCGTCCGCCCCTCAATCCTCACGTCATAGGCGTAGAAACCCGGCTGCTCCAGAATCTGGGGAAAGGTAAACAGGTTCTTGCCCGCATCCAGGTGCACCCGCTGCTGACCCA
Source organism: Verrucomicrobiota bacterium (assembly GCA_046047235.1). Lineage (GTDB taxonomy): Bacteria > Verrucomicrobiota > Verrucomicrobiia > Limisphaerales > JAHDYP01 > JBMTVN01. Next base: position 48,567 of record JBJOII010000005.1, read on the forward strand.
GCATCTGGTCGTTCAGAAAAAGCTGCACAGTCGCATCCTGCTCAGTATCGCTGCTCGCGAAGATCTTCACATCAAATGCCTGCCCCTCCTTCAAGTTCGCCGGCAATCCCACCTTCTGGATTGAAATGTCCCCGCCGCGCTCAACCCCCAGCGCAACCGCATCAATCGAGACGTCCATGCTCTGTGCCTGCACTGCCGCAGCCACTGCATCGCCCAGGTTCTCGCTGCCGTCAGAGAGGATCACCAGACGCTTCTGGCCCGTCTCAGGAAAAGCCGCAGTACCTAGACGAATCGCTGACGAGATGTCCGTCCTCTGCCCGTCCACCACGGCGAAGATCTTGCCGGCTTCCTTGTCCACAACGGAAAGCGGGGATGACTCGATACTGGCCTCGCTGCCAAAGATTAAAATCCCGAGCTTGTCCTCCTTCTTCTTGAGCGCCGCGAGCTGAGAAGCCAATGCCCTCGCGGTCTCCTGCTGCGCGGCTGGCATGCTGTCGGAACGATCCAACAGGAAAAACACGTTCATTCCCTCCTGCGGCTTCAGCCACTGCAACCCCGCCAAAGCCAGCACCAGCAGCAGAACTACAACCAACCGCACAAATCCCGAAAGCCAACGCCGCCAAGGGGCAATATGAACATCGGACCGCCATACCAGCCATAACACCCAGGCCACCGCCGGCAGCAGCAGAAGAAGCGCAAATGGATGTGTGAAATGAAACGGCATGGCTGGATGCTTAGTGCATTGACTGCAACTCGCCCTGCGGAACCGGACTGAGCGATCGCCTTCTCGTTAGTTTCTGGACCCGATGGTTCAGGGCGTCCGCCACGTAAAGGTTGCCTTGAGGATCCAAGGCGATCGACCAGGGGTTGTTGAATTCCCCGGGCCGGATCCCCGGCCCTCCAATAATCTCCAGGAACGCCCCGCCCGCCTCAAATACCTGAATTCGACTGTTGCCAAATTCACACACAAACAGCCTGCCCTCAGCATCCACCTCGACGTCATAGGGGTAGCTCATCTCCCCGGGTCCGGAACCGGGCTGCCCAATGACACGGATGAATTGTCCATCCGCCCCGAAAACCTGGACCCGATGATTGCAGGAGTCCGCAGCATACAGGTTCCCCGCCCCATCCACCGCAACCCCTTCCACCCGGTTGAATTCCCCCGGCGCCCGTCCAGCCCGACCAATAACCCGCTCCAGACGATGTCCCTCCCCGAACACCTGCACGCGTTCCGATTGCATGTATTCGCTGATAAACGTCAGGCCGGTCGCTGGATCCACCACTATGGACCGGGGAAAGGCGATCTGGCCGACGTTGGTGCCCCGATCTCCCCACTGCTCCAGCAGTTCTCCCGCAGCACTAAAGCGGTTGACCCGGGCATAATGCGGCTCGAGCACAAGAATCGTCCCATCCACATCCCGGCACATCCCCTTCGGTTTCCCAAGATCGGTCTCCGGCATCTGCCAGGCCAAAAGATACTCCCCCTCGGCAGAAAACTTCTGAACCCGAGCCGTCATGTCGACGACATAGAAATTGCCCTCCAAATCGGCCGCAACCGACCTGGGCTTCTGAAAACGCCCCGCCCCCCCGCCTCGCTCACCAAACACCTGGGCTGTCGAAAATATCCGGGAATCCAGCACAGCTTGAGTCGGATTTTCTGGACGGCATCCGAGTAGTCCCAGACAGGTCAATCCAAGGAGACACGATGCAGCAGGAAATCGCTGCCCGCCAAACTGACGTATCCCCCATCGACACAACTGCACTGCACCCCAGCCCAGCCCCGGCAACAAGGCCATACCCACTAAGGCAAGGCACAACGCGTTCACCTGGCCGTTGTGGCCATAGTGCAGCAAGTTAAAAACCCTCAACGCCAAAGTCTCGCCACCAGGCGGCATGATCAGCAGGAGGACCTCGGTGTCCCATAAACAAAGGACATAAACCAGCATCCACGCGGCAGCCAGCATCGGCCCGGCCTGAGGGACCACAACCCAGCGCAGATGCTGCCAGGTCGAAGCACCCTCCAGTCGCGCCGCCTCCGAAAGCAACGGATCCACAGCACCCAAGGCGCGACGACACAACGCCCATGCCGGACCAAAAAAGCGCAGCCCCCAGGCCAGAACCACGATCACCAGACTATGGTACACGGCATCCGTCCAAGGACGGTTTAACAACACAATGAGCCCAATGCCGATCAACACCCCTGGAAGCAAAAATGTAATCCAACCCAGCGCAAACCAGCCGGAACGGACTCGTGACCAGGCAAGTAGAACCACGGTCGTCGCAGTCACAGCGGCCAACAACCCGCTCAGCAGCAATGCACTCCTCCCCGCTCGTAGCGCAGGCCCCAGCTCCTGCCAGGTCGATGGGCTGCCAAGCAGATAACCCAAAGGAAGCACCAGTGAAAACGCCAGACACAGCAACGTGGCTGCCCATACCCAAAAACGAATACCCCATCCCAGCCTGTCACCCCACCGTACCGAAACCGCACCAGAACCCATCCGCGGCCATGCGACATCCCGTCGCCTCATCCAGATCAGCAGCAAAGCCGGCAGGAGCACCAAGGGCCAGCTCGCCAGCAAGGCAGCCCGGGCATCCATCCCCGCGTTGAAGCGCAACCAGATTTCCACGGGATAAACACCGACCTGCAGCAGCGCCGGAATGGAAAACTGGTTGAGGGAAAGAGTAAACACGACGACAAATGCCAGGCTGGCCGAAGCCGCCCCGGATGGCACCAGCACACGCCTGACCAGAAGCATCCCCCGCAATCCCGGCTCGCCATCGAGCACCTCGCGGTTGAGGGATTGCCACGATGCAAAAACCGGAAAGAAGGCCAGCGGCCAATACACCAAACCCATGATCACAACCGCCATCGGGAAGGAGAACAACGGCACCGGAGTCCACCCTTCCATCACGCCCCCAACGCCAAACAAGCCAAACCAGGCGTTCAGAACCAAAAAGGCAGGCAGCACCAACACCATCACTGCACAGCCTGCCAGCGTCCGGCGGGCGGGCCCACGCAGTTGCAACGCGGCCAACGCAGCCATTACTCCCAGCATTAACGCCAGCAACGAAGCTCCAAGCGACAGCCCAAGGCTATGGATAAGCAGGCCGTAGTTCATCGGACGAAAAGCCCCTTCAACCACGCTGTATCCACCTGCATTCCCTCCAGCAGTCCCCGCCAGTCCGGCTGCAGCGTGTCCTCGCGCGCCGGCAAACTCGCGGATTCCAGCGCATTCGCTTCCACCAAGGCCCCAACCGTCGTGGGCCGTTGCAGATACTCCATCAGCCGAAGACAGGGCTCACCCATTGCTCCTCCTCTGACCACCGCCACGGTATTCGGAATAAGCAAGGTCTCGGTGGACATAGGCAACGCAGCGATCGGCAACCCCTCCCTAACACCAGCAGCAATGTCGTCCGAATCCGTCAATCCCACCCAGGCCTGCCCCTGCCCCACTATCTTGACCACCATGGAATTGCCATCCACCACCAACGGCTGATTAGCCTCGAGCCCTTCACACCACTGCCGCCAAACCGCATCCCCCCAATGGTGCCGAAGCGCGAGAAAATGCGTGGCCGTGGTCCCAAACAGGGGATAAGCCATGGCTACCTTGCCCTTCCAAACGGCATTGGTCAGATCCATCAGGGTGCAGGGAGCTTCCGTCGCTCCCACGAAATTGGTGTGGATGACAATCCTCCTGCTGCGATACCCAAACGGTACCCAGCCGACATCGGCGTTCAGCACCCCCATCGCCTCCAGTTGACGAGTCCGCAACTCTTCGTTGTTCCAAAACACGTCGCATTGAGGATTCCCCTTCTCCGCAATAAGGCGGTTAACCAACCCCACAGTCTTCACCGCCTCGCTATCATAGACCACCCGAAGGGGGATGCCTGATTCCTGCTCAAAACGCCTCAGGATTGGTTCTGCGTAAACCTGATCCTGGGAGGTGTAAACCACCAGGGTCATCCGCTTGCTTAACTGGCGGGACACCACAAACAATACAACCAGGATCGCGAATGCCATGAAGGCCGGGCCCAGTAACGCCCACGGAGTGCGGCGCGTGGGGCCATGTTGATCTCCCCCTGAGCGGATCGTAAACCTCCGACTCATGCGGTCCTCCTGTGATAGAACCACCACTCGAACATCAACACACCCAAGGCGATCGCAGCGAACCACCGCCAAACCTCCACACTTGCCGGCCGAATCGTGCTGGCCTCCACCTCTCCAAAACGGCCCATATCCAGCGCAGCATGAGGCGCCGAGGCTGTCTCGGCGGGGTCGAGCAGATTAACCGCGAACTTCACCTCGTTGGTTCCAAAGCGCAGTTCATAAAGCCCCGCCTTACTGGTAGCCCCCACCACCACCTCCGGCAGACCGCGATCCAACTCCAGCTGAACCTTGTCACCGCCCGGCAACTGGAGCTCGGCGCGAGCTGCCACCTCGTCAACCGCCAGACGAAACGGAGACCCCACCTTAACCTGCAATTGCCCGGCACGAACAACACCCGGGTTCAGCCAATCCAGAGCATTGGCGATGAAAATCGGAAACGAAACACGCAGCGGCCAGGTGCTCTCCAGCACGTCGAACCCCAGCCACACCACCCGCTGCCTCCCCACCTCGCCAGCAACAATCAAGGGGGTCTGCGCCGAATCCACTACCCTGTCCCCCCAGTCCGCCCCGCTGATCACACGGGACCGCGAAACCAATACATTGTCCAAACCCACAAATCGCATCAGGGGATGGGAGGTCTTCCAATCGACAATCGCGGGCGATTCCACCTCGCCCAGCATGGTGAACCAGTTGGTGTTGAATGACTGCACGGCCAGAACATTCAGCTCCGGCCACACCGCTGGCTCAACCCCATCCAACACCAGCAAATCAGCATCAGGCTTCGGGTCCAGCAGACTGCCCGCAACGGTGAGCTCCACCAGCGGCGAAGTCCGCAACGCACGCTCCAAAAACCGGTTGCCCCGGCTCAGCATCAGCACCTTCAACGGCTTGGGCAGCTCGCTAACCAGCCATGCCCGGTCATCCGCCGCCAGATCGTCGTCACCCGTCAACCTGGCTTCGAACACCCCGTCTACCAGCTGCTCCGCCACAAAAATCACCGAGACGGTGTTCGTCGGCCCCACTGATACAGGCTTGGTCTCAACAAAGCGGTCGTTGAACCAAAGCTGAACCTCCGCCTCCCTCACCTCCTCTCCAGCATTCATCACCGCCACAAAGACCGCCCGCTGCGCTGGATTCTCAGGGTTGGGCCGAAGCTCCATCTGCACCAAACCCGCGTTGCGACTGGTCTCCCCTACACGATGGTAAACCAATGGCAACCCGCGGTTTTCCAAATCAGCCAGACCCGCCGCCGCACCGTCACTGAAGAGATGCACCTCCGCCGCCACATTGTCTCTCGTCAGTGACTCGGCCATCTTGAGAGCCTCGCCAGCATCCGTGGATGAATCCGTGACCACCGCCTCCCGCAAGACCCTCCGCACAGTCGCCTTCTCACTCGTCGCCGATTGCAGCACCCGCGCACCCGCCCCGGCCGACAACACCACGATCTGGTCGCTGTCCTGCAGGCTATCCACCAGTTGCAGCGCCTCCTCACGGGCAACCTCAAACCGCGAGGGAACCACATCACGGCTCTGCATGGAGGCCGACACGTCGAGGATCACCACTAGCAACCGCCCACCCCTTATCTGGCCGGAGAAATACGGTCGAGACAGCGCAAACACAACCAGCGCCAGTAACAGAAGCTGCAGAATCAGCAGCCAGCTGTGACGCAGCTTCTGCAAAGGCGAACTGGCCTGGGTCTCGGCCAAAAACCGCTGCCAGAGCACCGTGCTTGATGTCAGCCTTACGGTGCGCTTTCGCTTCAGCAGATAAAACAACACGACAACCGGAAGGGTCAGCGCGAGCCAAAAGGCGGCAGGAGCAAGGAAACTCATCCCCAAATCTCCGCCTCCCTCAGCTGGCGCAGCAACAGTGTCTCAAGCACCGCATCAGACTGAACCCGAAAGAAATGAATCCCCCGGCCCTGACAAAACTCCCGCAACCTCTGGCAGTAGTTCTCAACCGCCTGACGATAAGTCTTCAGCCGATACTTGCCATATGTCACCTCCACCTCCGCCCCCGTCTCAGCATCCACCAACCGGAGATCACCATAAGTCGAGGGAGCAACTTCCTCCGGCGAAAGCACCTGCATCGCACTCACCTGAAAGCCCCGCGCCAGCAGGGCCTTCAACCCCGCCTCGTAACCTTCAGGATCAAGAAAATCACTCAGCACCACCGCCAATCCAGCATGCCGGCTCTCCATAGCCCCACGCCGCAATGCCTCGTTGAACTCAGCCGCCCCCCCGGGATTCAACTCCCCCAGCTGCCGAAGAAAGGTCAATGAAGACTTCCTCCCCCGAACAGACCGCAGGGCCTGGCTCCGTACCGCATCCCCCGCAGCTTCCGGAAACAGCCTGACACTCACCCGATCAAACCCGCACAAAGCCACATAACCGACCGCCGCCGCAACCTGCCGCGCAAGATCGAACTTCCGGGGATCCCCAAAACTCATCGACTCGCTCGCATCCAAAAACACCGTCACCGGAAGCTCCCGCTCCTCCTCATACAAACGCAGAAACAAGCGATCGAGACGACCATATAGGTTCCAGTCCAAATGTCGGAAATCATCCCCAGGGACATAGTTTCGATAGTCAGCAAACTCAACCGACTGACCACGGGACCGACTTCGGCGCTCACCCTTCAGATTGCTTTTGGCACGCCGCGCCGCAAGCAGCTGGAATTGCTCCAGTTGCCGCAGCACTTGAGTGGACAAAAGTGGGGCGCTCATCCGCGTCACAACTCTAGACGACTACCGTTTCAGCGTTGTGAGGAACATTGCGAAGGATCTCGCCGATGATGTGATCGGTCGTCACCCCCTCCGCCTCAGCTTCGAAGTTCGCAATCAACCGATGCCGCAACGCAGGCAATGCAACCGCCTCGATGTCCTCAAAGCTCACATTGAAACGCCCCTGCGTCAGTGCGCGCACCTTGCCGCCCAACAGCAGTGTCTGCGCGCCACGCGGACTGCTGCCAAAACGCAGATACTGGTTGGCGACCGGGACAGCAGTTTCCGTCTTCGGATGCGATGCCAACACCAGCCGCACCGCGTAATCCGTCACATGACTCGCCACCGGAACCTCCCGGATCAGCTTCATCAGCTCAATCAACCGCTCCCGGTCCAGTGTCCGGGATACCACCACCTTCCGGTTCTCAGTCGTGCGGTTGAGCACCTCCGCCAGCTCGGCCGCAGTGGGATAACCCACCAACAGCTTGAAAAAGAACCGGTCCAACTGCGCCTCAGGAAGCGGATAGGTCCCCTCCTGATCAATCGGATTCTGAGTCGCCAATACAAAAAACGGCTCGCCCAGCCGACGCATCTCGCCCCCCGCCGTTACCTGATGCTCCTGCATCGCCTCCAGCAAGGCCGACTGCGTCTTCGGCGTCGCCCGGTTGATCTCATCCGCCAGCAGCAAATGCGCAAACACCGGCCCCTTCTGGAACTGGAATTCCCGCCTCCCGCCCGCTGACTCCATCACAATGTTCGTTCCCAGAATATCCGCCGGCATCAGGTCCGGTGTGAATTGTATCCGGTTGAAGGACAAATCCAGCGCGTCAGCAAGGGTTCGCACCAATAGCGTCTTCCCCAAGCCCGGAACGCCCTCAAGCAAGATATGCCCGCCGGCAAAAAGCGCGATCAACGTGCTCTCGACAATGGCATCCTGCCCCACGATCACCTTGCCGATCTCCTCCCGAAGCGCGCCATACGCCGCGCGAAAACTCTCGATGTGTTGTTCCTTTTCCATTTTGGATCTCGTTTCTACTGGCCGGAGCTTAAACGACCGCCCCCAGCAGGCAGCAGCACACACCCCAACCCGTGCGGTTCTATTTCAAATCGTCAAAGTAATCCTTCACTGCACCCCGATAGGCCCGCGGAACGAGATCCTGGTTCAGCGCACTCTGCGCCTCACTCTGCGCAGCCGTCACTCTCTCCTCGTAATCCACCCGGCTCTGCCCGCGAATGCTCACCCCACGCAAGGTCACACTCGGCATCGGACCACCAGGACTGATCTGCCCCCGCACCTTCGTCGGCGTAAGAGCATCACTCAATTCTCCCGCCCCACGGTCCGTTTGCCCCTTCGAATCCATCCCGGGACGCTCAATACCTGAGTTGTCCCACAATCCCGTGTCCTGGGGATCCATCCATTGTCCCTCGTCGGCCCAGGTCCCCACACCCGCACCTGGCTTGCCCCCAGGCTTGAACCCCGGCTTGCCCAACCCCTTCGCCAACCCCCAACCAGAGCAATTGCCCACACACATCTGCCCGGCCTTCAACCCGGCCAAGGCAGAAGCCAACCCTTCGCAATCCCCCATCTGCTGCATCAAACGCTTGAGCTCCTCCGCAGCCTTCGCCAGCGACTCAGAAGCCCCAGCCCGGTCACCCTGCTTCATGCTCCCCGCAGCCTCCTTCAAAAACTCCCCCAGCTGGCCGTATTCCATCCCCGGCCCCACCGCCTCGGAAACCTCCTTCAACATCTCCTGCATCTGCTCCGCAGAGAGATCCAACTTTGCCAGCTCTCTCATCATGCGCTGCACGCTCGCATACGCCGCCAACCCCTGCCCCTTGTCCAGCTGCTCCGCCAAGCTCCCGCCCATCTCGGCCAGCTGCCGCTTCAAGTCCTGCATCGCCTTGGACATCTGCGCCAACTTCTCCAGATCCATGAACGCAGCATCCAGATCCTGCAGCAACTGCCCCATATCTCCGCTCTGCAACGCTTCCATGGCCTCCTGCAACCCCGCCACATCCAACCCCATGGCTCCCGCCTGACTTGCCAACTCCGCCATGGCCGACGCCATCTGCTCCTTCATCGCCTCAGCTTCCCCGCTCTCCGCCGTGGCCAGTTCTGACGCCGCCTGCCGAAGCTGCTCCAGCTTGTCCTGCATCTCCCCCAACTCCTTGGCCTGCCCTGCCGCCTTACCCAATTCCTGCTGCAGGGCCTCCATCTGCTTCTGCAGCCCCTCAGCAGTCTTCCCCTCCCCTGCCGAAGACACACGCTCGCCCGCAGACAACTTGCGCATGGCCGGCTCCTTCGCCATCTCGCGGAGCTGCTGCTCAATCCGGTCTGTCATGCTCGCCAAACGCTGCAGCGCAGCTTCACGGTCCAACTTAACCTTGCCCAGCTGCCGCCCCAGTTCCTGCACGTCCTCCAAAGATTCCCGTGTCGTCTCTAACGCAGGCGTACGCAATGCCAGTTCACGCTTCACTAACGACTCCAACTGCTGGCCCGCTTCCCGAATAGCCTCCACCTGGCGCTTCGCGTCCAGGTACTCTGCCGAGCGGTGCTCCGGCACAAAACCCAACCCGGCAGCAAGAACCAACACCACCAGACTCCACTTGGCCAATCCAGGCAGCTTCCAGGGCAGAGCCTGTCGCATATCGAAGTCGCGCGCACACGAAGCCGCATCCGCTATAACCAACTCCTCCCAACGCCCGGCACTCTTCGCCTCCGCTACCTCCAATGCCGTGCTCAGTCGCTCCTGATAATGCTGCCGATCATCCACCCACCGCGCCGTAGTTGCCGCCCCCGGCTTCCGCGCCACACCCCAAGCCCACGCCCCAAGGCTCAGAAGCACCCAAACCACCGCACCAATACCCAAGGCGATCACCGGAACAGGCCAAACCTTGTAAAGCGACAAAACCAGAAGCCACACCACCGCCCCTACAAAGAACCCCTTCCAAAACCAACCCCACCCCACTTGAAGCTGAACCCGCCTCGAGACGTCCTTCAGTGTCCCCCGAATGAGTTCCAGATCGCTCATAGCTTAGGTCAGGGCTCCCGGCATCTACTGCCGCCCATCCCCCGTGTAGCAGTCACAGCCGCTCATACTCCCCTTTGCTCACTTTCTTCAGCACGGTAAACCCAGCCTTCTTGGCGTCAGTGTAGGAAACCGGCTTGGTAATCTTCGGGGTGTTCACCTGCGAGATGATCTTGCGCACAGGCTTGCGGCAAAGCGGACAATCCTTCAACGGCGGCGCATCCATCGGACGGCGCAGGGTAAACTTGCCTCCGCACATCTTGCAGTCCCCCTCGCAAAGTTCATATTCGTAAAGTGGCATATCGCGTATCCAACGGTTCTGACAGGAGCGCCCCAGCACTCGTCACGGCCATAGACTATCCCCTTGAACCGCCCAGGAATCAATCCCCGCCAACAATGACCCTGCACCCCCCCCCCGCGAAACACCACCGATAAATCTCCTCCACCATATGCAGTGGTCGTCGACAAGCCCCTCCCAACCTGCTGTAATCCGCCAGCGCATGGTGCCTCCGTCCGCATCTGATGAAGTGAGTCGTACCCCTGAGCCTCCTCCGTCCCGTAGGGCAAGGCTCAGGTTTCTGCTTCCGTGCCTCTTCTGGATTGCCCTGTTTACCCTGACGCCACACCTGCCCTTCCAAGCCGCAACCGCCCCCGCAAAACCAGTCCGGCACGTGGTGATCGTGGAAAACTCAACCTCAATGCGGGAACAACGCGAACAAACGGCAGACCTGCTATCGAGGCTCTTCCTGGATGGTTTCCGCGGCCGAGCCCAGCTCGGGGACGTTGTCGAACTTTGGGTCTTGGGCCAGAATATCCAAACCAACGCCCTCCCTGCATTCCGATGGCACCCCATCGCCTCCATGGATAACAGCACATCCACTTACCGCTACCTCAGATCACTCAAGGCCTCCAACGCAACGGTCTCATTTCGCAACACCCTCAGCCTGCTGGACTTAGGGAACCCCAAAATCCCACAACTTCTGGTCTACATCGTCTGCTCGGGCTCGAACCTCGTCGAAGGCACCCCCTACGACGATAAAATCAATCCAATCCTCGCCGGCCACCGGGAGAAACTGGCCAAGGACGGTCTACCCTTTGTCGTAGTGCTGGCCGCAGAAAACGGCAAATGGATCGGCCATGGGGTCACCCCCGGAGATCGCAACCCCTATATCCCACCCTTCCCACCGCCCCCAGCTCCGGCTCCCACCCCAAAACCCGCCGCCACCCTCAAGACCAATGCTCCTGCCCCACTCATCGGAGTCCTCCCTCCCGATCCCCCCGCGCAGTCCAAGCCGCTCACGGTCGCCGAGATCCAGGCCGAAATGAAACGAGCCGACATGGAACGGGCCCTGACCAACCGCCAACATGCCGCAGTCCAAACCCCTCAAAACCCGCCCGCTGCACCGCAAACTGCTCAAACCAACTCCCCGGTCACACCCCCTGCGCAAACCAATACTCCAACCCTCACCACCAACTCTACACACCAGGTCGAAACCACCAACAACCCAACCGCCCTCCCCCCCCCGGAAACCAATACGCCCCCCGCGGCAATGACTCCCCCGCCTGTTGCCCCCACCCCGGAAACCATTCCCGCCACGCCAGCCGCCAGCCCGCAAACCCCCTCCCCTAGACCCCAACAGCCTCCAGCCCACCCCTCACCCTCCTCGCCCTGGAAACACCTTGCACTTGGACTACTCTACCTAACCGCCGCCGGAGCACTCGTCGTCGTTCTGTTCCGACAAAGCAAACGACACAAACACCCCAGCGTCATCACAGAGTCCTTGAACCGCCCCACACCAACCAACCGACGCAACCCCTAACCCTCCATGCGGAGCCTCTACACCCTCGTTTATTTTATCAGCCTCATTCTGCGCACTCCCTTCGGCCTGCTACAGATCGGACGACAAGGCGAGCGCAGGGATTCCCTGGGACAACGCCTGGGCCGGTTCAAGGCCAAGACCAAGCAGGCACTCACAAATCGGAATAAGCTCTGGATTCACGCCACCTCCCAGCCCGCCATAGATCTGCTCACCAATGTCATCAACGCACTGGAGCCTCGTGCACCATTCCTGAAAATCGTGGTCTCCACCCGAACCAACGCCGGCATGGACCGTCTCCGGCGCACCCTCCCCTCCCACATCGAACGCTTCTTCCTCCCCTTCGACCTCCCCAAACCCGCCCTGCGCACACTCAATGTCATCCACCCGGAGGTCATCCTCATGCTCGAACCGGAGCTTCCGCCCAACCTCATGCGACGCTGCAGACAACGACGTGTCCCCGTTGTCCTCACCAATGGCGCCCCGGAAGTGAAACGCCGCAGGCACCGCTGGCTCTGGCCCCTCTACCGCCCCCTCTACGCTGACGTCCACCTCGCTGTCGCCCGTAACGACGCCGAGTCAGCCCAGCTCAGGCGACTCGGCTGCAAGAAGGAGTCCGTCGAAACCATCGGTGACTGGCCAACCGCCCCGGTAAAACTGCGCGAACGCCGCCCCCTCGATGTTCCCGACCTGCTCCACCGCGTCGGAGCCCCCGACAAACCCATCATCATCCTCGGCGACCACTTGCATGCAGGCGAAGAGGAGTGCCTGGCCAAGGCTTATCTCACACTGAAAGCCGCCTTCCCCAAGCTCTTTCTCATCATTATCCCCGATCGCTACCAGCGGGGCAAAGAGGTGGGAAGAGCCCTCAAATCAGCAGGCATCCGCTACGCCTATCGCACCGCCGTAACCGCAGTCATGAAATCTGAACCAGGCAGCAAGGACTGCCTGATCGTGAATACCAGCGGCGAATCACCCCAGTTCTGCGAACAGGCCAACGTGGTCGTCCTCGGAAAAACTCTCGTGGCCAAAGGTGGCGAAAATCCCACCGAAGCCGCCACACTTGGCAAACCATTCGTCATCGGCCCCCACGCCCAGGACCACGCCACCATGGTGACCGAGTTGCTGGAAACAGGCGGCGCAATACAACTGCAGGACCCGGCCGAACTCCCACAGGCCCTGGAATCTCTGCTGCGCGATCCCCAAAAAAGGGAGTCCATGGGGCACGCGTCAGAACAAGCCTCTGAATCTCACCGCGGCGCAGTCGAACGACTGGTCGATACCCTGCTCAAACTCGTCGAAGAACAGGAGCGAGGCGAGTCCAGCTAGCCCCGCCTAACCGCACCTCACTGAAGATACGCCCCAAATAAGGGCTCCAGCTCCTTCAGCTTGTCTTTGGTGATCGAAAAGGACGTCACCATCGCAAAACAGTCCAAATTCGCCAGCGCGTTCAAACTCGCATCCTTCGGATTAATACTGATCAGCCTGCGAGCAAAACTCTGGTTCACCTCCGCAACCTCCTCAAAAATCTGCACCAGATTCTCCATCTGCCAGTCCGGTTCCATACCACGGTTCTGACGGAAGAACTGCGCCAATAAATACATCGACGCCGCCCGATACATCGTCTCCCCAATGGTCGCAAACGGTAGATGCACATGCACCATGGGACGCAGCTTCTCCGTCACCGGACACCCGCTCGTCGCCATAATCAGGCCCATCAACGCGCTCACCCCATACTGCAACGGCGCACGCCTGCGATACTCCCTGGACTCAACCGCAACAGTGATGTCCGCAGGATCCGTCGATAGACAGTCCTTGAAAGAGTCCATGAGCTCCGACATGCCCAAGGCGGCCGGACAATGCGCCACCTCACCCGCTCGCAACGGACAGTTGGGACACTGGCAGTTCTCCAACCGCGTCCACTCCGGCGCCTTCGCCTCCGGATCCATGACTAATCCCATGTCCCCCGGACGAAGATGGACAACAAACACCTTGTCCTCAGCTGATTCCATCCGGAACCGATACTCAATCACCGTGGTCTTATTGTCCGCGTTAGCCATGTGTTACTCGCGCGGAACCTAGCCAACAGCAAGCTCATTGGCTATTCCGATTTTGATCTTAGTGCCCCAAAAAAGCACCCCCACCCCGTCCTCCGCAGGAACCACCCCCCGAGCTGCCCCCAATTACCACAATCCTGTTGCTCCTCTCGCTGTCTACCGTCATGCTGGCCAGTCTTATGCGGACGGTGAATTGCGGAATGATCGGAGGCGGCACGGTGGGCGGAGGTGTCCTACAGGCACTCGAGCGCAATGGCAGCTTGCTGGCCTCCCGTCTCGGTGCTCGCGTCAAAATCCATAAAGTGGCGGTAAGGGACCTGAATCGCCCACGTAAAGTGGCAATCCCTAAAGCCCTGCTTACGGACAACTGGCGCTCTGTCGTCGAGGACCCCAAAACCGATATCGTCATCGAGCTGGCAGGGGGAACCACAACCGCAAAAACCATGGTCCTGGCCGCCCTGCGCGCCGGCAAACCCGTCATCACCGCCAACAAGGCCCTGCTGTCCGCCCACGGCCAGGAACTCTGCGCCGCTGCCGCTGAGCATAACGCCAACCTCTACTACGAAGCCGCGGTAGCCGGAGGTATACCCGTCATCAAAGCCCTCCGCGAGGGCTTCGTCGGCAACCGCATCACCCACATCTACGGAATCGTCAACGGCACCTGCAATTACATCCTCAGCCGGATGAAAACCGAAGGCGCCAACTTCACTGACGTCCTCACCGAAGCCCAAACCCTCGGCTACGCAGAAGCCGAACCCTCCCTCGATGTCGATGGCTTTGACTCCCAGCACAAGGTGGGACTCCTCGCCTCGCTCGCCCACGGCTTCTGGATCGGCCCCGACGCCGTCCACGTCGAGGGAATCCGAAACGTCACCCAGTTGGACGTCCAATTCGCCTCCGCACTCGGCTACACCATCAAACTCCTCGGAATCGTCAAAAAGGTCGGCGCCAAAGTGCAGGCCTCCGTCTACCCCGCACTCATACCCGACTCCCATGTCCTCGCCAGTGTCTCAGGAGTCTTCAACGCAGTGTTCATCCGCGGAGATGTAGCAGGCGACTCCCTCTTCTACGGACAAGGCGCCGGTCAGGACGCCACCGCCAGCGCCGTCGTCAGCGATATCGCAGACGCCGTGCTTGACCTCAAATCCGGCACCCCACACCGCATCCCACCCTTCAAAACACACGACCACAAAAGCGCCGTCCTCCCCGTAGACGCCACAGTCTCCAAATACTACCTCCGCCTCAGCGTGGTGGATAAACCGGGCGTTCTCGCCAAGGTCGCCGCCATCCTCGCAAAATCCCGCATCGGCATCTCCTCCGTCATCCAACCCGAGGGTCACGAGGGCGAAAGCGTCCCCCTGATCCTCATGATCCACGACGCCAAAAACGCCGCAATGCTCAGCGCACTCAAGGCAATCACCCGCCTGCCAGCAATACGCGAACAACCCGTCATGTTCCGGGTCGAAAGCCTCGACTAAAGGAATACCAGTTTTTGGTCGCACCCGACCACAAGGGCCTATGGCACTGATAGTTCAGAAATATGGAGGCACTTCGGTGGGCACACCGGAGCGCATTAAAAACGTCGCAGCTCGCGTTGCCCGCTACCACTCCCAAGGCGACCAAATCGTCGTCGTCGTCTCCGCCATGAGCGGAGTCACTGACAACCTGATCAAGCTCGCCAAGGAAATCATGCCGCTGCCATCGGAACGCGAGATGGACATGCTGCTCGCCACCGGCGAGCAAACCACCATCGCGCTCGAAGCCATGGCTCTCCATTCCATGGGCGTTCCCGCCGTGTCACTCACCGGCGCCCAGGCAGGCATCGTGACCGATGGCGTCCACACCAAGGCCAAAATCCAAAACATCAGCCCCCAGCGAGTTCATCAACTCCTGGACGCCGGCAATATCGTCATCGTAGCCGGATTCCAAGGCCAAACCTCCGAAGGACAAATCACTACCTTCGGACGCGGGGGCTCAGACCTCACCGCCATCGCCCTGGCCTCAGCCCTTAAAGCCGACCTTTGCCAGATCTACACGGATGTCGACGGCGTCTACACCGCCGACCCAAGACTGGTCCCCAACGCGCGCAAGCTGGACGAGGTGTCCTACGATGAACTCCTCGAACTGGCCAGCCTGGGAGCCAAAGTCATGCAGTCCAGATCCGTTGAGTTCGCCAAGAAATTCGGCGTCGTGTTTGAAGTCCGATCCAGTCTAAACGACAACCCAGGAACGACCGTGAAAGAGGAAACCAAGAGCATGGAGGGCGTCGTCATCCGCGGCGTGTCCCTCGACAAAAACCAAGCCAAAATCACCCTGGTTCGCGTCCCTGACCAACCCGGGGTCGCCGCCCGTATCTTTAAGGCCCTCGGAGAAGCAGCCATCAACGTGGACATGATCGTTCAAAACATCAGCCACGGATCCGGCGCCCCGGCAACCGACCTCTCCTTCACCGTCGACAAACCAGACCTGCTCAAGGCCAAAAAGGTCATCGACCAGCTGCGGGAAAACATCAGCTTCGCCGACATCATCACGACCGAGAATATCGGCAAACTCTCCATCGTAGGGGTAGGCATGAAGTCCCACTCAGGCGTAGCCGGCCGTATGTTTGATGTCCTCGCCCAACAGGGCATCAACATCGAAATGATCTCCACCAGCGAAATCAAAATCTCCGTAATCGTCGACCTCACCAAAGGCGAATCAGCCATCAAGGCCGTCCACGCAGCCTTCCTGGAATAAGCCCCCAACCCAGCCGCCATACACCATGCAAAACTGGATCCAGCAATACATCGAATCGCAGAAAAAGACTCTGGAATCCATCCCCGCCGATTCCATCGCCGAAATCGTTGAGACTCTCCGCACCGCCCTCAGACAGGACAAACAGATCTTCGCCATCGGCAATGGCGGGAGTGCCGCCAATACCTCCCACTTCGCCACAGATCTCGGTAAAGGCGCTTCTGACAAGCTGGGCAAACGCTTCCGCGTGCTCTCGCTCAACGACAACATGAGCTGGCTCACGGCACTCGGGAATGACTACTCCTACGAGGACGTCTATGTCGGACAACTCCAGAATTACGGCCGTGCCGGAGACGTCCTGCTCGCGCTCAGCGTCAGCGGCAACTCCCCCAATCTGGTGAAGGCCCTCCGCTGGGCAAAGGACCACGGACTCCATACAATCGCCCTCGTCGGCGCCAAAAAGGGCGCCATGGCTGAGATCGCTGACAAAGTCGTGGTCATCAACGATACCCACTACGGCCGCGTCGAAGACGCACAGATGGGCATCTGTCACATGCTCTGCTATGCGTTCATGGAACTACCGGAACTGGCGACGCAATAGCCCGCTGGATCAAAGCCGTAAGTCACGCTAGCTTACGCCCGTGCCAGCCACGGAAGCCATACGCAGTAAACTCAGTCAGGTCCCCCACAAGCCGGGCGTCTACCTGATGAAGGACCGATTCGGAACGGTCATCTACGTCGGCAAAGCACGAGACCTCCGCCGCCGGGTCAGCCATTACTTCCAACCCTCCCGACGACTCGGCTGGGACCTCAAACTAAAGGCGCTCGTCGAGTCCATCCAGGACTTCGACATCCATACGGTCCGCTCCGAACCGGAAGCACTCCTCCTCGAAGGGAAGCTCATCAAGGAATTCCGCCCGCGCTACAACATCAGCTTCCGCGATGACAAACGCTTCCTGATGCTCAAGGTGAACCTGCAGGACCCCATCCCCCGCTTCACTCTCACCCGAATCCAAGCCCAGGATGGCGCGCGTTATTTCGGACCCTTCGTAAACTCCGGAGCACTGCGTCGATCACTCAATCTCGCCCGCCATAAGTTCAACCTGCGCGGATGCCGCGCCCTGAACCCCGGCGAGGCCGACTACAAGCACTGCCTCTACGCTCACCTCAAGGTCTGCACCGCCCCGTGCATCGGCAATGTCAGCCGTGAACAATACCTCATGCAAGTGAACGCCGCCTGCGACTTCCTCGATGGCCAATGCTCCGACATGGCCGATCAGCTCGAAAGCCAAATGCGCGATGCCGCCGCCAAACTGGATTTCGAAAAAGCCGCAGAACTGCGAGACCTCATCTCTGACCTCAAGAAAACCACGCAGAAAACCACCAAGTTCAACCGAATCCCCCATAACCTCCCCCTGGCAAGAGATCCCGACCGCGACCTGGCCGCACTCACCCAGGCCCTCGGCCTCCCAACAAACCCCGAAATCATCGAAGGCTTCGACATCTCCAATATCAGCGGCACGTTCGCCGTGGCCTCAGTCGTGCGCTTTCGCTACGGACGCCCCGATCGAATCGGATACCGACGGTTCCGACTAAAGGGAGTCACCGGCCAAAATGATTTCGCCTGCATGGCAGAGGCCGTCCGACGTCGCTACAAACGACTGCTCAGCGAAATCCAAAACCCTCCCAAAACCGACAAGCCCCCCTCCCCTTCCAGAACCCCTAAACTGCCTGATCTGATACTCGTCGACGGAGGCAAAGGCCAACTAAACGCAGCCTGCGCCGAACTAAGCCTCCTCGGACTCTCCTCCATACCCATCATCGGTTTGGCCAAGGAATTCGAAGACATCTACCGCCCCGGTGAGAAGGAACCGCTAAGACTCGGGCTCGACCACCATGCCGTTCAGCTCCTCCAGCGCGTACGTGATGAATCCCACCGCTTCGCCAATACCTACAATGCCCAGCTGCGCTTGAAGAAAATCTCCGAAAGCCTGCTGGATGAGTTCCCCGGCATCGGCGATCAACGGAAAGCTGCCCTCCTGAAACAATTCGGCTCCGTCCACCGCCTCCGACGTGCCTCCGTGGACGAAATAGCACAGGTCCAGGGATTCGGCGACAAGTCAGCAGCTGATCTCAAGGCCTTCCTGCTCGCAAGATCCAACCTGCCTGCTGAATCCATCAACGAAAAACCGGAGGACCCTTCCGAGTCCTCCGGCGAATTCTGATCAAACGGCCGTCGCAGGGCTTACTTGCCCTGAACAACCCACGACATCCCTAACTTGATGTCGTCACCAGTCTTGATCGTCCCACCCAACGCACTCACCGGCTCAATGCCGAAGTCCGTCATCTTGGCAGCAATCTCACCGCTGAATTCAAGCCGCTTGCCGTCAGCCTTCATCTTCACCGGCATCGCAATTTCCTTCGTGTTGCCAGCCACAGTCAGCTTGCCCTTCGTATCAAACAGAAACGGGTCGGAAGCAGACTTGGGCGCTTCCTTGAGCACCATCTCCACCAACTCAAAGCGAATCAACTTCTCGCTCTTCTCGTTGAGCTTCTCGTACATCACATCATCCATCGAATTGCTGTAAGGCTTCCCGTCCTTCACGCTCTTCAAGGAACGCACCGGTAAAAAGACCTGAGCCTTCGCCTCAACCTTCCCGGGCTTAGCCGTAGCCGGATCCGTGGAAAACCCCGGACCCGCCTCAAACTTGCCACCGATAATCTTCCCCTCGGTTCTCCAGTCGTGAACCGTCGAGGTCCCTTCAATGCTGATTAAATTGCCCGGCCCCGGCTTGGGGTTGTATGTAGTCCAACCGTCCGCCGCCCAGGTCACTGTGCTGGCCAACACCAAGGAAGCCAACCCCGTCCATACACGCATGCAACTTGTTCTCATGTGTTCTAGTCTATGTTCTGGTTTCTGCTGATTAGACGCCCCGTTTGCCCGTTCCATTCAAAACAGTCTGGCGGCAAATCCAAAGGTCGGCCGTCGAGAATGGCTTCCTGTGACTCCACAGCCATCACCACGCTCTCGTAGCCTTCCCGCCATCCTGCACCCAACCGTCTAGACACGGCAGCCCAATGATCGCGCAGCTCATGAATCCTGCCCGTGCCATAAGTGGAGGTAAAATCCCCCACCACAGCCGCAATGTCGAGCGCACTCTGCACCAAAGCCCGATTCGCATATCCCAAAGAAAGACCCGCAGGTCGTTAATTCCCTGCAGGTCCAATCGTCCAAGCCGGAAGCATTCGCTGCTTCCCTTCAGACAGCACCACTAATCGGCATACGCAATCGGTGCCACTTCCCCTGCCTCTAGTCCAAGGGCCCACTTGATGCCCCCAAGGATGTGACCGCGATAGAGAGGGTTCTCCCAGACATCCTCACGGTGCCCCAAACTGGTGTAAAAGATATGCCCGGCCCCCACCTTCTTGCACCAACTGACCGGGAAATGACCTCGTTCAGACTTCTTGTTGGGGTGCTTGTCCAAAATCAGAAGATCCCGAACCTTGGTCCGGTCGTAGTTCTTCAGGAGGTAAATCTCCTCCTGCTGAATACAGTAGGATTCCCCCAAATGCTTGGTCGCCGGATGCTGACGGTCCGTCACCAGGCATTCCACGCCAACCTGAGCCCCGTGGCCCAGAAACTCGCCCCCCAGCATCGCAATGTAGGGGTCCAGGGTATCGTTGGGCCCGTGGTACGTATCGCTCGCAGAATGCATGCCGATGAATGCCTTCCCCTGCACTGTGACGGCATCCAGAAACGCAGCCTTGTCCGGAATCGGCAGCACGCCCGTCGTGTTGGCAAAGACAAATCCGTCATACCCCGCCAACGCAGCAGGAGACATCTTCACCGCCATTTCCTCGTCATTCCTAACGTAATCCACCGTGAAGGCTCCCGACTCCTTGGCCAACTCGCCAATCACCTTCTCCGCTGTAGGGATCGAACTGTGCCTAAATCCTTTCGTCACGGTCACGACGAGGAGCTTCTTCGGACTCTGTGCCTGCAAGATCGCAGTGGATAAGGTCAACACGGCGAGAACCGCCATGCATCTGTTTAAGGTTTTCATTTTGAAGGATATACTGTTGGAAACTTCCTGGTTATGTAAGGCCGCTCATCTTCCCGATGAATAACGAAGGAGGCTTGTCGGAAATTCAACTGCCCAAGGAAACCCCGGTCAAGGCTTCTTTCCCCCGACCATATGACGCCAAAGATGCGATAACACCTCAATCCTTCAGGGAAGAAGGAGATGAACCGCAACCAGTTGGGTCAAAGTGAGCGCGGCGATCCCCACCCAAATACTCCACTCCCGCAACCGAAACGTGCGCTGCACTGTCGGCACAAAACCAAATTCCAGTTTCGCCCCCCCCAACTCAATCTCATCCCCCTCCTGTAACCGCACATCCTGTACTGCCGCTCCGTTGACCATCACCTCACCGCCTCCGCAGGCACTCAGCCAAATTCCCTCGCCCGGTACCAACCGAACCTGAGCGTGAGAGTCCTCAACACCAACTTCCTCAAGCGGCACCCCGCAGGCAGCAGCCCGCCCCAAAATCACGGGAAGACTCCGCAGCGCGAAGTCATGAACCCGCCCTTGCCCTCTACCATCACATTGAACCAGTCGTACCATAAAAAACGGGATATGAGTGAAACACCCATATCCCGTTAAGGTGAACTTCAACTACCAGATGCGTCGAGGCACGTGAACCGAGTCGCCGGGATACACAGCAGGGTCCTGCAACGGGTCCTTCAGGATATCATCCACGTCGTACTCCTCGGTCGACCCGTCGTTCCGGTTGATAACCACCCGGCCTTTCGCCGCCCAGATAGTCAAATCTCCGGCGGCTTGGATCGCCTTCATCAAGGTCATGTCCGCCCGGTAAGGAATCATTCCAGGCGTGGCCACCATGCCTCCCACGAAGAAGTACCGCTCCTCCGCAGTAATGGTGATCGTCAGCGTCTTGTAATAGGAAGGGACATACATGTCGTGAAGCTCCGTCTGAAGCTCCTCAATCGTCTTCCCCTCTGCCTTGATCTGCTGGCCAAGCAACGGAGGCGTAATAAAACCGTCACGACGAATTGTCTCCGTGTGAGGCTGCGGTGGCATCGGCGGACCGTAAAACACAATCCGAATGCGGTCGCCCACAAATAGCGGGTCTCTGAGTGCAGAGGAAACTCCTGCTCCGCTGGCGGCATTAGCGCTGCCAACCTCGCCAGCATTTGGGGGCACAGGGGCCGGTTGCTTCTTCCCACCACACCCCGTCATGCCTGCCAAGAGCAGCGCAGCGAATAGTCCCAAAAGCCCGCTGCGCGCCGTTTTTCGCAAATCAATCATACCTTCTGCCTTTAAATATACCTGCCTTCACTTCAACCTCAGAACTTCTGCTTGATCTCAGAATCACCCTCGCCCTCCTCAGAGCGCGAGGACTTCGATGAACGGGATCGCTTCGAACCACTCTTCTTGCGGGAACTCGCATCGCCGTCATCCCGCTTGGAATAGTAATCGTAGTAGTAACCGCTGTAGTAATAGTAGTAGGAGTCCTGCGAAATATTGATGTTATTCAACACAACGCCCAGCAGGTTCCCACCGATCTTCTCAATCATCTGCTTCGCACGCACCGTCATGGCCTGCGGATATTTGCGATACTGAATAACCAGCATCGTCACATCCACCATGCTGCAGAGAATGGAGGCATCGCTGACACCCATGATGGGGGGGCTGTCGAAAAACACCCAATCGTAGCGCTTCCGAATGTCATTGATGAACTCCTTCATCTGCGGTGAATTCAAGATACCCATGGAACTGCTCGGCAACTTGCCGCTAGGCAGGAAGTCAAGGTTCGGCATCGATGAGGTCTGAATGACCTCCTCGACCGTGTTTTGCCCGAGCAACAGATTGGTCAGACCCAGCGAATTCGATACCTTGAACAGCTTGTGAAGGCTGGGACGCCGCAAGTCAGAATCCACCAGCAACACCCGCTGGTCGTTCTGAGCGAAGATGGAGCAAAGATTGAAGATCGTGGTCGACTTACCTTCACCGGCACCACCACTGACAATAGTCAGCGTATTGGCATCATCCCGCTTGCGCGAAAACATGATGTTCGTTCGCAAAACTCGATACGCTTCCGCATGTGGACTTTCAGGCCCCTCGTCAATCAAGGACCCCACATTCTGAGGAATCACACCCAAAACAGGCGCACCCAAAGCACGCTCGACGTCGTCGATGGTCTTCACACTCGTGTCAAGGTACTCAATGAAGAAGGCCAAACCCACTCCCACGACCAATCCCACAATCACGCCCAGCGTGATGTTCAAAGGCACATTCGGCCGCACTGCACGCTCAGAAGCCTCAGCAGGGTCGACAATCTCCACAATGGACAGCTTCGGAATAGCCAAATCCGTCTGCTCCTGCAGAACGCGTAGCCGGATCGCATCCAGAATGCGCTGCACACCTTCCAATTCACGCTTCTTGGTGAAATACGGACGATATTTCGAAGTGGCCTCGGCCTCCTTCTGCTTCGCCTCAAGCACCGCCTCCTCGAGACTCCTCAATTCAGCTTCCTTGGCAGCAACCCTCAACTCCAGGCCGTTGAGAATACCCTCGACCCGCGCATGAATGGTTTCGTCGATGTCCGACTCCATGGCGGCCAACTGGCGGTATTCCGGGTGCTCAACACCGTACACTTCCGCAACCTTCGCGAGATTCGCCTGCGCGAACCATAGGTCCTGCAAAAGCTTTCCCAGCTCCACGTCCGGATAAGCACTCAGCAAACTCTGGGCAAACCGCGCAGCATCCTCACTCCCCTCCTTCAATTGCTGCAACTTTGTCAGCAGCTCCCTCAAGCCAGTGTATTGCGCCTTAACCGTGACCCGCTCAGCCTCCCAACGCCGCACCAATTCCGGCTCGACCATCTGAGTCACCGCGCCCTCGGCCATCGCATCCGAAATCTGCAGATCCCCTTTCAGCACATCCAGCTCATCCTGAATCTTCTTAACGGAGACTTCCTTCTCCTTTTGCTGCTCCTGCAAGGTTTGGATACCACGCTTCCGGGCATCGCTGCTCAGACCCAAACGCGTCTCCTTATAAACCTTGGCTATGGAATTGGCGATCTCTGCCGCCTCTTCCTTGGCCGCGTCCTCGTCCTTGTCACTGCAGTAAACCCGAATCTCAATCAAACTTGTGTTACGGGTTTGGCGCACATCGACCATATTGGCCAGAGCCGAGTAGGTCTCGCTGATCTTGAAGGGTGTCCCGTTGTTATAGCGTTCACCAAACCTGAGATTCAGGTTCAGGTTCGTAATCACCGGATACAGAACGCTCTTGGACTTAATCTTCTCGAACTCCGTGTTGATGAAGTAAGGATCAAAAGTGACGCTGTTCTGCACCACGCCGATCGGATTAATGTCAGAGTTATCCTTCTCCACCGCGATACGCACCATGCTGGTGTAGGTCTTGGGCAGCAGGAAGGTCACCCCGGTCGTGGTGAGCAAAACCAAAAGGAAAACGGCCAGAATCACCGTCTTCCGAATACGTATGATTCGCCAATAATCCAGAAAGTGTAGGCGACTGTCCCCTTGAGAAGAGGGATTGTTGGGTGTGAAGTTTTTGGAGGAGTCCATGTGGAAAAAAGAGGGAGGCTAGAATGTTAACTTCCAGCCTCCCTCACAAACAAACTTTACAAGTTTTTGATCAAATAATTGACCGAATCGAACACTTTAGAACGCGGCGCGCAGACCAACATACACGCGATTGCGGTCGTAGGAGCGAAGATCCAAAGCCGTGTTCAAGTCCGAGGAAAGGTTATCATAGTTGTAACCCAGCTCAGCCGACAGGCTTGTGCTGATCGCGTAATTCACATTCACACCCGCAGCAAAGAGCTGCTCGCTGTCGCCGTCATACAATCCACCACGAAGGCTGGAGTATTGATACAAGGCCATCGCACCCAAGCCCCATTTCGGAGTGATCGCGTGGGTCAAGTTGGCGTAAACTGCTGTCGCATCCTGACTCAGGGCCGAACCAATCGAGGTAGCCGCCATCGTGTGCTTCACACCCAACCGCAGGCTGCTGCCAGGATTGTAGGTGTAGCCCAAGGAGGCGTCGACGAAAGGAATCTCAGCACTGGTGTCGTACTCATCCAAGTTGTCAGGCACGTTCACGAAATCAACCAACTGGATACCCGCACGCAGCGCGGCGTCCAACTGAGCGTTGAATTGGTGTTCCACGCCACCGTAGATGAAGTGAGAACGGTTGTCGCGACTGTCCGCCGGCGCCAAGCCGACCGATGTAGAAATCAGATCCGTGCTACGGCTGGCAACATCCTTATACATGTAACCAATGCCAGCACTCGTGGCAGGAGTCACCGAGTAACCCAACTCAATGGTACCGAGATGCTCCATCCGATCCAAAAGCGCCGAGAAGCTGTTCGCACCGGTGTTCTCGAAATCCCAGATGTCGTTTTGATAGGACACCGTCAGGTTCAAGCGCTCAGTCAAGCCCGCCGTGACACCGGCCTTGGCGCCG
>JBJOII010000006.1:0-70931 GCA_046047235.1 Verrucomicrobiota bacterium
TACCCCTTACATCTTCACCTTCAAGATGTGGGATTGGGATCGGCTGGGGCTGGATGGCAAGCCGCGTCCGATTTACCTGGATCATGCGTTGGCGAACATTGATTGGAGTGCCACGACGGCGAGAGTAGAGCGGGAGATGATCAACCACGTGCAGACCTTGGCTCAGGGCGAGGGTTGGCGGGAGGAGCGGACGGGGTTGCACAGTCGGGAGTTTATTGAGACGCGCCGGCACTGGTTTACGGGAACTGTGCATCATGCGGATCATCGTGGTGTGCAGGTGTTGAATTTGGTTCAGGGTGATGAGGCCTGGGTGGAGAGTGCCGAGGGGCGTTTTGAACCGTTTCTAGTGCATTATGCTGAGACCTTCATTATGCCGGCGAGTGCGGGGGCGTACACATTGTGTCCGACCCGGCCGGGCAAGGTGGGGGAGCTGGCGACCATGAAGGCGTATGTGCGGACTTAGCAGGCCGGGCTGGTGCAGGAGGAGCAGCCGGTCCCCTGCCCTGTCGCGAGGCGGTTGAGGATGGCGTTTGAGGTTGGGGTGGCGGCGAGGCCGCCGAGGCCGGTGCAGCGGAGTTCGCGGGGCATTTGGGAGGAGACCTTGCGTGCGGCCTCGATGACTTCGTCGAGGGGGATGACGCCATCGAAACCGGCGAGTGCGAGGTTGGCGCAGGCGAGGGCGTTACTGGCGGCCATGATATTTTTTCCGAGGCAGGGTACTTCCACGCGGTTGGCGACCGGGTCACAGATCAGGCCGAGCATGTTTTGCAGAGCCATGGCGGCTGCTGTGGTAGCCTGGACGTGGTTCCCGCCGGCGAGCGTCACGAGTCCTGCGGCGGCCATGCAGGCGGCGGAACCCCCTTCTGCCTGACATCCGCCGACTTCGGCGGCGAAGGTCCAACTGGAGGCGATGAAGACACCGATCAGGCCGGCGGCGAGGAGTGCATCGGCTGCTTCGGCGTCTGATTTACCGAGGTGGTCGGCCATGCCGAGGATGGCTGCGGGGAGTGCGGCGCAGGCTCCGGCGGTGGGGGCGGCTACGATGACGCCCATGGAGCTTTTGACCTCCATGAGGGCGGAGACGTAGAGGAGGATGCGGTTGAGTGCGCCGGCATCGAGGAGGGTCCCTTGTTTCAGGGCTTGTTCGAAGCCGGGGGTTTGGGCTGGCAGGATGCGGTCGGCGTAAGTGGTCCCTGCCCTCCCCTGCTCTATGGAGTTGCGAAAGATGGTGATGAGCTCGCGGGCGAGCTGCCGGACTTCGTCCGGGGGCACGCAACCGCGTGCGCTTTCGTATTGGGTGGCGAGGTCGGCGAGATTGGCGGCAGGATTTCCGGTCTGGTCCAGGAGCTGGGTGCAGCTCGTGAAGAGGGCCTGCATGCCGGGTTTGGTGGTTACCGGAAGGACGGGGTGCAGGGTGCGGCTGGCGACAAACCGTGTGGGGGGCTGGAGGTGTTGGGCGATCGAGTCTGCGATGTCCTTTGCGCCGCGAACGGCGACGAATCCGGCGCCGGTTTTATTGAGGTGGCAGGACACCCGTGTGTCGGTGCTGGCGGGGGTTGGTGCGGGAGCGTCGGTTGTGGAGTTGAGAAAGAGGAGCTGCACTTCGCAGTCGCCGGCGAAGTCGAAGGCGCATCCGTCGATGGAGAGGATCTGGATCATTCCGCCGCCGGTGGACACGGCGATGAGTTCGCGGGTTTCCTGGGAGTTCCGGAGCTTGAGCCGGTAGGTGTTGGGGTGCGGGTCTTTCAGGTCGGCGACGCGGATTTCGAGATGGACACCGGCTTGTTTGAGCCAATCGGGTGAATTGGGCAGGCGGTCATCCGTGGCATCCCAGCCAAGCAACCCGCCGCAGAGGCCCATGTCGGAGCCTTGTCCGTCGTGGGTGGCGGGGAGTGATCCGGAGACGTCCATGTCCCAGACGACGGACTGGATGTTTCCGTTCATGAGGTCACGGGCGAGGCGTCCGATGCGGAGTGCGGCGGCGCAGTGAGAGCTCGAGGCGCCGCGCATGACGGGGCCGAGGACGTCGTTGAAGATACTTACAGGCAGGGAGGTTGGCATGGTTTAAGGCTGGGTTTGGTCCGGGTCGTCCTGGACGGTTTGATGGCCTGGTGTGAGGGCAACGTGTTTTCCGGACGGGAGGATGGCGGTGGCTTTCAGCGATGGCGGGACGTCCACTTCCATGGTCAGGCGAGTTCCCATGACTTTCCACTCGACCGCGATGCGTCCTTTGGGAGTGATCAGGGATGATCGGCATTCCTTGAGTTCGCCTGGTTCAGGGGCGATGAGGACTTCGTTCCAGCCGACGCTATCGGGGGCCTGGCGGATGCCGCCGACGTATGCATGGAACCATTCCATGACGTGGCCGAGCATGCAGTGGTTGAGCGACTGGTAGCCATCCATCATGGCGTCCCAGGTTTCGGGCAGGGAGGTGAGGCCCTTGGCGAGGATACCGCCATAGCTTCCAGGGCCGGTGCGGCTGTAGACCTTGTGGAGGACATCGGATCGGCCGGCCTGGGCGAGTGCTCGAATGAAGTAGACGTGGCCGACATCGCCCGGTGTTTGCTGCCAATCCCTGTTGGCGAGGTCATCGATGATTTCCTGCAGGAGAAAATCGTAGTCCGACTCATCGACTACTTCGGCGCAGATGGCGATGGCATTGGCGCATTGGGGGCTGCCGTGGTGTTTGAGGCTGCGGGTTTGGGGGTCTTGGAATGCCTTGCGGAAGGTCTCGGAGATATCGGCATGGAGCTGGTGGTATTGGAGGGCGGTATCCGGGTTGTTGAGAGCTTCGGCCGTTTGGGCGACTGTTTTTGCGCAGAGCGCCCATGTGGCGGTGGCGGTGAGTTCGGTTGGCGTGTAGCGGGAGGGGCCGGGTGGTTGGCCATGACCGTAGTCATACCAATCACCGAGGCCTCCGGGGGCGATGCCGTTGGTGGCTTGGGTTCCGATGTAATCCACGAAAGCACGCATGCCGGGGAGGCTTTGGCGGAGGATCTTGGAGTCGCCGTAGTGGACATAATGCAGCCAGGGAAGCATGACGGCGGCGGCGCCCCATTCCACGGTCCAGTTGAACGCGCCGGGGAAACGTCCTGCGGGGTAGCTGGGGGCTACTGTGAGGACACGTCCGGAGGGTTCCTGAGCGTCGAGGATATCGCGGATGAGTTTGGCCTGCCATTCACGGGAGTCGTAGCGGTATTGGAAGCTTGGGGCGAGGAGGTAGGCGCATTCGAGCCAGCCGAGCTTTTCGCGGTGCGGGCAGTCGCTCAGGACGTGGCTCATGTTTGAGCGCATGGCCCAATCGATGAGAGTGTGGGTTTGGTTATAGAGCTGGCTGGAGGATTCGAATGTGCCGGTTTCGGGAAGTGCGGCTCGCACGTGGACGAGTTCCATGGAGTCGATTACTGGGAGGTGGTCGGGGTTGGGGGCATTGGGTTGGACGGCACCGGTTACTTCGACGAACTGCATGCCGAGATAGAACGAGATCCACTGGTGTTGGTTGGTTGAACCATCGGTGATGAAGGAGCAGTCGACCAGGTAATTCCCGAAGAGGCGTCCATTCTGGTTGCGGTGTTCGCCGCATTTGAAGGAGATCGTGGCGCCGGGTTTGCCTCCGTGGATTTTGAAACGCAGCTGGGCGGAGGAGTTTTGTGGGAAGTGGTACATGAGCGTGCCGACCTCGGGTTGCGTGATCCGGTTGGGTTGGAAGACCTGTTGTGGTTGGATGGCAGGCCAGGCTTGGTTTTGGACCTTTGCGGATGGGGTTTTGGCGATCCTCGAGGGTTGCCAGGAGCTCTCGTTGGCGTGGGGCCGGGACCATCCTGGTTTGCGGAGTCTTGCGTCATAATCCTCCCCCGCGAAGATGTGAGAGAACGTGATGGGGCCGGGGCTGGTGGTCCAAGTGGAATCGGATGGCGTGCAGGACCATTTGCCTTGGTCGGTTTGGATCCAGAGTTCGGCTGCGAGCAGGAGGGGCTCGTTGGCCTGCCGCTGGGGTCCGTCCTTGTTATAGCGGCCGGCGGGAGAGTTGGGGTTATGCCAGAAGGAGTTTGCGAGCATGATCCCAACGCAGTTTGTGCCGATGTGCAGGGCGGGGAGGATGTCGAGGTCGCGGCTGTAGAGAGTTTTGTCGTATTGCGACCAGGCTTGGTTGATGCCGGTGGGAGTGATTGGGGTGTCGTTGACTTCGACGTAATAGTCACCGAGGCCAACGATGCGAAGGAAGGCAGATTTGGGAGATTGTGGGGTGATGAATTCCTTGCGGAAGAGCGGGAGCGAGGGGGTATCGGTTGCGGGGGTGATCCATTGGGCTTGGGAGAAGCCCTCGTTGGGTGCTGCGGCCTGGAGGTTGTGGAGGGAATGGAGAAGCGCGAGAGCGGTGGCGAGCAGCGTTATGGAGGCGGGAGTGCGAAGCGTGGTCGCTTTCATAGGTTGGCGGTAGCTTAGCGGTTCAGGGCAAAAGAACGACAGGAAAGAGCAAGATCGGGTGGCTTGTTTGGGGCTTCTGTCTTGCCAAGGATTTGGGGGGCGTGGTGATATTCTCCCTGCCCGCGATCCAGGGCACGCTCCCCACGGTTTTCCGTTCCATGCCGTATTTTGTGTCCTGGCTGCGGTTCAAAGCATATGAGTTGGCTTACTCATTTATTCACGGCGGAGACGGTGGCGCAGTCCATCCTGATCCTGAGTCTGGTAGCGGCGACCGGGGTGTTGCTGGGGAGTTTCAAGATCCGGAAGGTGGGATTGGGTGTGTCGGGTGTGTTGTTCACGGGGATTGCGTTCGCGCACTTTGGTTTCCGGATTAACCACGACGTGATGGAGTTTGTGCGGGAGTTTGGTTTGATCCTCTTTGTGTATACCATTGGCATGCAGGTTGGGCCGGGCTTTTTTGCTTCGTTGCGCAAGCAGGGTTTGCCATTGAACCTGATGGCTGCTGGTGTGGTTTTGCTGGGCGTGCTGATTACCTTGGGCATCGTGTTCCTGGTGGGGATTGACATGAGTGTGGGGGTTGGCTTGTTTGCGGGTGGGACGACGAACACGCCGGCTTTGGGTGCAGCGCAGCAGGCGTTGAAGAACGTGCCGAGTTTCACTGAGGAGTTGGCGAAGCAGCCGGGGTTGGGGTATGCGGTGGCGTATCCGTTTGGCATTATCGGCATCATTCTGACGATGGGAATTATCCGGCGGGTATTTCGGATTCAACCGACGGAGGAGGCTGCGCAATTTGCCAAGCAACTACAGAGCAACCAACCGCATGTCAGCACCCTGAATTTGGTGGTGAGCAATCCGAACCTGGACGGGTTGAAGCTGAGTCAGATCCCGGGGTTACGGGAGTCCGGGGTGGTGGTATCGCGGATTCGGAAGGGTACGGAGATTGACGTGGCGACACCTGACACGGAGTTGCGGGTGGGAGACGTTATTTTGGCGGTAGGGCCTGCGGAGCGGTTGCAGGAATTTCGAATTGTGGTGGGTCAGCCGGCGGAGGTGGATTTGAAGAGTTTGCCGAGCACGGTAGTGACGAAGCGCGTTGTGGTGACCCGAAAGGCGGTGACGGGGCAGTCCTTGTCGGAGCTGGCGTTGCGTCAGGCTTATGGGGTGACCATTACGCGGGTGAGTCGGGCGGATGTGGAGTTTACCCCGACGCCGGGTTTTCGTTTGCAGTTTGCGGACACCGTTTTGCTGGTGGGCGAACCGGATGCGGTGGATCGGGCAGCGAAGGCCTTGGGCAACAAGCCGCGTCAGCTGGATCATCCGCAGGTGGTGCCGATTTTTGTGGGTATTGCGCTGGGGATTATTTTCGGGAGCATCCCTTTTCAATTTGGGCAGATGCCGGCGCCGGTGAAGTTGGGGCTGGCGGGGGGGCCGTTATTGGTGGCGATATTGCTGAGCCGGCTGGGGCGGGTGGGTCCGTTGATTTACTACATGCCGTTGAGCGCGAATTTCATGCTGCGCGAGCTGGGTATTACCTTGTTTTTGGCGTGCGTTGGTTTACGGGCAGGCGGGCAGTTTCTCCACACCCTGACGCAGGGTCCGGGGTTGTTGTGGATGGGGTGTGCGGCGTTGATTACTTTGGTTCCCTTGTTGGTTGTGGGGCTGATTGCCCGTGCGATCTACAAGCTGAATTACACGAGTATATGCGGTGTGTTGGCGGGGAGCATGACTGACCCTCCGGCATTGGCCTTTGCGAATGCGATGACGGGTTCTGACGCACCGTCGGTTTCCTATGCGACCGTTTATCCTCTGACGATGCTGTTGCGGGTTTTGGCGGCCCAGGGGTTGGTGCTGTTGTTTGTGAGGTGATCCGGGTGGCAGTTCAGCTGGGCAGGCATCCCAGGTATAGCTGCTCTGCGGTTCGGGTGGAGGCTGGGGAGCGGGCTTGGTTTTTCTGGATGGGGTGCTGCGATTGATTGCGCGGGGCGTGGCGGGCTGGTAGTTTGCCGCCGTTGCCCTAACCATGAAGACCCTATGCATTTTTTGTGCCCTGTTGATTGGGGCGGGAGTTTCCTTTGGAGCTGAGCGTCCTGAGTTCAAGGACGTTCGACTGGAGGAGTTAAAGGATCTAAACGGGTATTTCCCCTTTCAACCGCCTGCGCACAGGGGCGACTGGGAACAGAGGTCGGAGCTGGTGCGTCGGCAGATGCGTGTGGCGCTGGGCTTGTGGCCGTGGCCGACCAAGACACCGTTGAACGTGGTGGTTCACGGAGGTGAGGAGCGGGAGGATTATCGGGTCGACAAGGTCTATTTTGAGAGCGTTCCGGGTTTTTACGTGACGGGCAGCCTGTATCGTCCGTTGAAGGTGGAGGGGCGGGTTCCCGGTGTATTATTCGCTCATGGGCATTGGGCTAACGGGCGGATGATGGATCAGGGGGAGGAGGCTGTTCGGCGGGAGATTGCGATTGGAGCGGAGCATTTTGAGGAGGGTGGACGGAGCATCATGCAGTCGATGTGTGTGGGGTTGGCGCGGATGGGTTGTGTGGTGTTTCACTACGACATGCTGGGGTATGCGGACTCGAAGCAATTGTCGCAGGAGCTGGTGCATGGGTTTGCGAAGCAGCGTCCGGAGATGAACACGCGGGAGAACTGGGGATTATTTTCACCGCAGGCAGAGGCGCATTTGCAAAGTGCGTTGGGGTTACAGGCGTGGAACTCGATTCGGGCGATGGATTTTCTACTGGGTTTACCGGAGGTGGATCCGGAGCGGGTGGCGTGTACTGGCGCGAGCGGAGGCGGTACGCAGACCTTTATTTTGGCGGCGTTGGATGATCGGCTGAAGCTGGCGTTTCCGGCCGTGATGGTGAGCACGGCGATGCAGGGTGGTTGTACGTGTGAGAACGCGAGTTTGCTTCGGGTGGGGACGGGTAATGTGGAATTTGCGGCGTTATTTGCGCCGAAGCCGCAGGGGATGACGTGTGCGGATGACTGGACGAAGGAGATGTCGACGAAGGGTTTTCCGGAGTTGCAGCAGTTGTATGGGATGTATGGGGCGAAGGACAAAGTGGCGTTGTATCGGGGTGAGCATTTTGCGCACAACTACAATTCCGTTTCCCGGGTTTCGTTTTACGGGTTTTTGAACCGGCATTTTCGTTTGGGTTTGGAGGAGCCGGTTTTGGAGCGGGATTACCATCGGTTAACGCCGGCCGAGCAGACTGTGTGGGATGAGCAGCATCCGGAGCCTGAGGGGGGTGCGGAGTTTGAGCGGCGGTTATTGAGTTCGCTTTGGTTGGATGCGCGGGATCACTTGTCGCGCGCGGCGCAATCGCCTGAGAAGTTTCGTGAGCTATGTTCTCCGGCGATGGGGGTGGTGGTGGGGAGGACGATAGTCAGTGCGGGTGGTGTGCGGTACACGCCTGGAAGCGAAGTTCGGCACAAGTGGGGTGTGGCGATGACTGGGGAGCTGGTGAACGAGAGTCATCATGAGGTGGTGCCGGTGGTGTTTTGTCGGCCTGAGCGATCGAACGGGAGGGTTGTGTTGTGGTTGTCTGAGGTGGGGATCCAGGGGGTGGTGAACGATGGCAAGCTGGCTTCTGGTGTGAGCGATTTAGTGACGAAGGGATTTACCGTTTGCGGGTTGGATTTGTTGTATCAGGGTCGGCATGGGTTGGCGGGGGTTGCGGGGATACTTAAGGAGACCCGCAAAGTAGCGAATCCACGTGAGGCGGCGGCGTATACCTTTGGGTATAACCGGGCGTTGGTGGCGCAGCGGATGCATGATGTGTTGACGGTGCTGGCGTATTTGCGGGGTCAGTCTGTGGTTCCGGCGTCGATTTCGGCGGTGGCTTTGGAGCCTGGGGTTGCGCCGGTGTTGGCGGGGGCGGCGGCGGTTTCGGGGGATGCGATCGATTCGGTGGCGGTGCACACGCACGGGTTCCGTTTTGGGGACGTGCTGGATTTAAGGGATCCGGCCTTTCTGCCCGGTGGGGCGAAGTATGGGGATTTGCCCGGGATGCTGTCTTTGGGGGGAATGAGGCGGTTATGGGTTGCGGGTGAGGGTCCGGACGGGTTTGCGGATCTATCGTCTTTGACGGGTGCAGATGTCGAGGTGGAGTCGGGTTCGCGGGCGCATCTGGAGCATGTAGTGGCCTGGCTGAGTGGCGAGTGAGGGATGGGGGTTGAGCGAGGTGCCGGTTTATGTTTGGACTTGTCGTATGAATTTCCTGCGAACGATTCGGATTCTACTGCTTGTTTGGGGGTTTGTGTTGGGTGCTGTGGTGCAGGCAGCTCCTGCGAAGAACGTCCTTTTCCTGATTGCAGATGATTTGAACAACTTTCTGGGTTGTTATGGTGATCCACTGGTGAAGACCCCGAATCTGGATCGGCTGGCTTCGCGGGGGGCATTGTTTCGTCGGGCTTATTGCACTTATCCGTTGTGTGGGCCAAGTCGGAATTCGCTCCTGACGGGGTTATATCCGAACGCGACCGGTATTTATCAGAACGTGCAGATCTTCCGGCAGAGCATTCCGGAGCATTTGAGCTTGCCGCAGGTGTTTCGGCAGGCGGGTGGTTTTGCTGCGCGGATAGGCAAGCTATATCACTACAACGTGCCGAATTCGGTGGGGACGAACGGGCATGATGATCCGGCGTCGTGGGAGTTGGAGATTAATCCTGCGGGGGTGGAGAGGACGGAGGAGCATCCATTTATATTCACCCTGAGTCCCGGGAAGTTTGGAGGGACCCTGAGTTGGTATGCTTCGCCAAAGCCGGATCGCTTTCACACGGATGCGATGCAGGCTGAGGATGCGGAGTGGGTGTTGGAGCGATGTGCGGCGAGGCGGGAGCGGCCATTCTTTTTGGCGGTTGGGTTTTTCAGGCCGCACACGCCGTATGTTTCGCCGCGGTCGTATTTTGAATTGTATCCGGAGGACGAGATGCCGGTAGTGACGGGGGTGGAGGCGGATCGGGCGGATGTTCCCTCCCCTGCCCTGGCGACGCGCAAACGTGAGGAGCAGGAGATGAGTGAGGCCGTGCGACGGCAGTGTCGGCAGGCTTATCTGGCGAGCGTCACTTTTATGGATGCGCAGGTGGGCAGGGTTTTGGATGCGTTGGAGCGGTTGGGTTTGGCGGAGGACACAGTCATCGTGTTTACGAGCGACCACGGGTATCACATGGGTGAGCATGGTTTATGGCAGAAGCGGAGTTTGTTTGAGGAGAGTGCGAGGGTGCCCTTGTTGATTGCTGCGCCGGGGATATCGCATGCGGGGTCGGTGGTGGAGGCTCCGGTGAGTCAGGTTGATTTGTATCCTACCTTGATGGAGTTATGTGGTTTGGAGGGGCCGGAGGGTTTGCCGGGGCAGTCTTTGGTGCCGTTGTTGAGGAATCCGGCTGCGCCCGGGCGGGGGTGGGCGTTGACCCAGGTGAATCGTCGGGCCGAGGGGCGCGATTACTTTGGATACAGCCTACGGACTGAGCGCTATCGGTATACCGAGTGGGATGGTGGGGAGATGGGATTGGAGTTGTATGATCATCAGGAGGATCCCGGCGAGTTGCGGAATCTGGCGAAGGAGGATGGCACCAGAGAATTGCGCGGGCGATTGGCTCATTTGATGGCTCAGGCGGTGCGGAGCAGTTATCCGGAGTCGGGTGTGGCGCCGGAGGTGAGGCCGGGTTTATGGACGCCGATACTGGTGGCGCCTTGAGCTGCGGTGGTGTGTTGAAAGAGGAAGGAGATTGAGAGTGAACGGAATGATGGATCATTGGATTGGAGCCCGTATCCGGTTTGGTTTGGTTCGGTGTGGGCTGATTGCTGTTGCGGTGGGGATGCTGTTTTCGACAGCGGCGGATGCCGGGGGGCGGCCGCCGAACGTGGTGGTGATTTTTCTCGATGATTCCGGGTATGCGGATTTCAGGCCTTTTGCGAACACGGCCTATCCGACGCCGAACGTGCAGCGGTTGGCGGATGAAGGGCGGTGTTTTGACAATTTCTATGTGCCGCAGGCGATTTGTTCGGCATCGAGAGCTGCGTTATTGACGGGGTGCTATCCGGGGAGAACGAAGATGTTTAGCGCGCATGCGCCTGAGGCGCGGGGTTTGGATCCTCAGTATGCGACGTTGGCGGAGGTTTTGAAGCCGCGTGGCTATGCGACGGCTGTCTTCGGCAAATGGCATGTGGGGGATCAGCCCGGGACGAGGCCGGCAGCCCGCGGTTTTGATGAGAGCTGCGGGTTGATGTATTCGAATGACATGTGGCGGTATCATCCGGAGAGTCCGGAGTTCTGGGGGAAGTGGCCCTTGCGGTTTTGGGAGAACGACAAGGT
Organism: Verrucomicrobiota bacterium; assembly: GCA_046047235.1. GTDB lineage: Bacteria > Verrucomicrobiota > Verrucomicrobiia > Limisphaerales > JAHDYP01 > JBMTVN01. The sequence continues at coordinate 10,746 of JBJOII010000006.1, forward strand.
GACGATTGATCCAGTGACGCCTGAGCACCAGACGCAGTTGACGACGTGGTATACCGAGCATGCGGTGGATTTCATTCAGCGGCACAAGGATGCGCCGTTCTTTCTGTATGTGCCGCATTCCATGCCGCACGTGCCATTGTTTGTGAGTGACAAGTTCAAGGGGAAATCAGGGGTGGGGTTGTATGGGGATGTGATGATGGAGATCGACTGGTCCGTGGGCGAGATCATGAAAGCGTTGCGGGAGGCGGGAGTGGAGGACGAGACCCTGGTGATCATGACTTCCGACAACGGGCCTTGGTCATCGTATGGAAATCATTCCGGCGCCACGCCCTTTCGCGAGGCGAAGGGCACCTCCTTTGACGGCGGGGTGCGGAGCGCATGTATTGTGAAGTATCCGGGGGAGATCGAAGCCGGGACGAGATCGAGTCAGGCCTTTTGCACGATCGATATTTTGCCAACTGTGACGCGTTTGGCTGGAGCGGACTTGCCGGCGAACCCGGTCGACGGCAAAGACATGTGGGATTTGATCCGGGGCAAGGCGGGGGCCGTGAATCCTCAGGAGTATTATCCGTTCAGCACGGGGAGTGTATTTGAGGGACTACTGACGGGTGATGGCCGATGGAAGCTGCACGTGCCGCACGGGTATCGGACGTTGATGGTGGCAGGGAACGATGGCGCTGCGGGGAAGTATCGGCAGGACAAGATCGGGCTTGCGCTATACGACATGGAGAACGATCCGATGGAAGAGCGCGATGTTGCTGGCGAGCACCCGGAAGTGATGGCGAGGTTATTGGGTCTGGCTGAGAAGCATCGCGAGGAGTTCTATCCCAATCAGGCGCCTTGGTGACGGGGCAGGCGCGAAGCGGGAAGCGCTGAGGGCTGAGGGCTGAGGGCTGAGGGCTGAGGGCTGAGCGCTGAGGGCTGAGGGCTGGGTTGGGCTAGACGGGGGGGCTGGTCCAGCGTTCCCCTGCCCGCAGGACGCTGTAGGCTTGATTAAGTTTGGTGCAGGTCTGGATGAACTCTTCTGGCGATGCCGTGTTGAATTCGAACATTTCGTAGTGGCAAGGGATGGCGCAGCGGATGCCGGTGTCGGCGGCGAGTTGGGCTGCTTCGCGTCCCCAGAGGTTGCCGGACACCCTGCGTTCCGGGGCTCGGCCGTTGATGGGCAGGAAGGCGAGGTCAATATTCCAGCGCTGGAGCCAGTCATCCATGCCGGGGAAGCGGATAGTGTCGCCGCTATGATAGACTGTGTAGGGCCCAAACTCGACGACGTATCCGAGGTAGTGGTGACGTCCGTATTCGTCCTTATCGAGCTGTTCGTGGGCGGCGGGGACGCCGTGAAGGCGGAACGGGCCGATGACGGTGTTTTGTCCAGCGTCGAGACCGCGGGGCATCTCTGTCATAAGGTTTAGCCGATCGGCGACGAAGGAGCGGTTGGCTTCGGGAACGACGAGTTCCATGGAGGGGTTGGTTTTGAGGAGAGGGAGGAGAGTGTGAGCGTCGAGGTGATCCGTGTGGTTATGGGTTGAGGTGGTGGCGAGGATGCCGGTGAGGCGTGCGGGGTCGATGACCCGTTCTGTCATGCGGACGTGAGGTTTATTGGTGGCGGCGTATTTGCGGGTTAGAGAATCGGAGAGGTAGGGATCGAAGAGGAGGTGGTGGTCTTGCCACTGGAGGAGGAAGCCGCTTTGGCCGAGCCACCAGACGTGGAAGCGGTCGGTGGTGGGGCGCGCGGCTTCGATGTCGTCGAGCAACTGGTCATCCTGGAGGAGCGGTCGGATCATGGGGACAAGGTACATGCGGTTGGGGTTGGATTAAACCCTGAACGTAGCGGGCAGGTTTATTGTTGGGGGTTGAACGGGGGTGGGAGGGGTTACAGAATGCGTGGCATGAATATCCGGAGAGTGAGTGTTGTGCTGCTGGCTGCGTGCAGCGTGTGTTTTTGTGTTCTGGAGGGGGTTGCGGCTGGGAAGCCCAACGTGGTGATTATGTTTGCGGACGACTTGGGTTATGGGGATTTGGGTTGTTTTGGGCATCCGACGATACGGACACCGAATTTGGATCGACTGGCTGTGGAGGGGCAGAAGTGGACGAGTTTCTATGCGGCTGCGTGTGTTTGTACGCCCAGTCGGGCGGCATTGATGACGGGTAGGTTGCCGATTCGCAATGGGATGTGTTCTGACTCGAGGCGCGTTTTGTTTCCGGATTCGGCTGGGGGATTGCCGGCGGGTGAGATCACCATGGCAGAGGCGCTGAAGGGGGCGGGTTATGCCACCGCTGCGGTGGGGAAGTGGCATCTCGGGCATTTGCCGGAGTATTTGCCTACGCGGCAGGGTTTTGATTCATATTTCGGGATCCCCTATTCCAACGACATGGACAAAGTGGGACAGGGGGATCATTACGCCTTGGCACGGGAGGAGGTGTATGCGGCTTACAACGTTCCGTTGATGCGGGATGAGGAAGTGGTCGAGCGTCCGGCGGATCAGCGGACGATTACGCGTCGGTATACGGAGGAAGCGGTGCGTTTTATCCGAAAGAGCCGCGGGGAGCCGTTCTTTTTGTATCTGGCGCATAATCTTCCCCACATCCCGCTGTTTCGTGGGGAGGCCTTTAAGGGGGTGAGTGCGCGGGGGATTTATGGGGATGTGGTGGAGGAAGTGGATTGGTCTCTGGGGGAGGTTGTGCGGGCTTTGGAGGAGACTGGGGTAGCGGGGAACACACTCGTGGTTTTCACTTCAGACAATGGGCCGTGGCTGAGTTTCAAAACGCACGGTGGGTCGGCCGGATTGTTGCGGGATGGGAAGGGATCAACGTGGGAGGGAGGGATGAGGGAGCCGACCGTATTCTGGTGGCCGGGCAAGCTGAAGCCGGGGGTGGTGCACGAGATGGGGTCGACGCTGGATTTATTTCCGACGGTGTTAGGTTTGGCTGGTTTGAAGCTTCCGGCGGATCGGGTGTATGACGGGTTTGACTTGAGTCCGGTCTTATTTGGAACCGGGGAGAGCCCGAGGGATGCGATGTTTTATTATCATGGGGCGCGTTTGTTTGCGGTGCGGGAGGGGGCGTTCAAGGCGCATTTTTTGACCAAGACCTCTTATGTGGGGCAGAAAGAGGCGGTGGTGCATGACCCTCCCCTGCTCTTCCAGGTGGAGGAGGATCCGGGCGAGCAATTCGATGTTGCCGCTGCGCATCCGGATGTTGTTGCGAGGCTGACGCGTTTGGCGGAGGCGCACCGGTCCGGTATTGATCCGGTGCCCTCGCAGTTGGAGCGTCGGATAGGCGACTGAACTGGCGGGGGGTTAAAGCGTTGCGCGGACGGAGTTCACGCCTTCGACCATGTTTTTGAGTTTGCTTTGGGCGGCCCAGCGGGCGGTTTGGCTGAGGCCGCAATCCGGTGCGAAGGCAAGGCGATCGGCGGGAGCATATTGGAGGCAGGCACGGACGCGATTGGCGACGTCGGAGACCGTTTCGATATAGTAGCTTTTGACGTCCACGATACCGACGGCTACGTCGACCTTTTTGGCGATGTCGGCGATGATGGCGAGTTCGCTGAATTCGCGGCTGGCCATTTCCACGTGGATTTCGTTGAGGTGCATATCGAGGAAGGCGGGGAACATGGGGGCGTATTGCCTGAGGCCGACGGCGTGCCCCTTGAAGTTGCCGAAGCAGAGGTGGGTAGAGAGCCGGCATTTTCCGACCACGGGCTCGACTGTGCGGTTGAAGATATCGACGAAGCGTTTGGGGTCCTGGCGGTGGGCGTAGCAGCTCATGGAGGGTTCATCCACGGTGATTTCGGTGCATCCGGCTGCGACGAGGTTTTCGAGTTCGGTGCGGACGATGGGGAGGAGCGCTTCTGTGAGGGCCCAACGGTCGGGGTATTGGTTATTGGGGATGAGGCGTCCGCTGAGGGTATAGGGACCGGGAACGGAAGCTTTGAGAACTGGCTTATCGGCGCTGTTTGCGAACCGGTCTGCTGCGATGCGTTGGAGGCGTTGGAAGTCCTCGACAGTCCCGAGTCCGCGGGGGGCATGGAGTTCTGCGGTGACGAGGTGACGCCCGCGCTGGTCGTGTGCGGGGGGGCCGAAGCGGCGCGGGGGTGCGCTTTCCAGGTCGATGCCCTGGATGAAGCCGTAGAAGGAGAGGTTGAAGTCGAGGCGGGTTTGTTCGCCATCCGTGACGACGTCGAGGCCGGCGGCGGTCTGGTCGTTGAGGGCGATGGTAACGGCATCGTCGATGAGCTCGGTGCGGTCGGAGGTGCCAAATTCCTGGAGGGACTGGCAGGCGAACTCGAGCCAGCCAGGGAACGGGTAGCTACCGACAACGGTGGTGCGCAGGGGTCTTTCTTTCATGGGTATTGGGCTGGGTCGGGGTTGTTGGATTGGCGAGCGATTGTCCGGGGAGAGTAATAGATGGGGTTGGGGGAGTCTAGGTTCCGTCTTGTCGGAAGGGGCTTTTTGGCGGAGTGTGCGGAGAGTGCTAAACCCGAGAACACTGATGCGTATGCGTTGCGCTTTGATTTTGATTGCCGGCGGGCTGTTGTTGGTGGGGGGAGAGCGGCTTCTGGGGCAGGACTACCGTATGGATTGGCAGGCTGTGCACTCGGGTGGCGGCGTGGCTGTTGGAGGGGGCTATGTTTTGTCTGGCAGCGTGGGGCAAGTGGAATCGGGCGATGTGATTGCGGGGGAAGAGTATTCCTGGCAGGGAGGGTTTTGGAGCGGTTGGGTGGATGCGGGACAGGTGCAGGAGGCGCCACGCCTGGTTATCAACTGGGATGGAGATCAGGTTACCCTAAGTTGGCCTGAGGGTGCCGGGGGTTACATCCTGGAGGAGACGGAGGATTTAGAATCGCCGGTTTGGGTCACTTCTGGTGTGGAGAATGGTGTCCCTGTTACTCCGCCAACTGGTCGAGCCGTTTACTATCGACTGGCGGGCAATTGAACCGCGGTCTGTTGGCGAGGCCCGGCCATGTGCTCGACGTCAGTGCGGGTTTCTTCAAAGTCCACGACCTTTCGGACGAGGAAGGTACGATAATCAGCGGTCCAGCGGCTTCGACTGGGATACCAGTCGCCCTCCTGGGTGCGGGAGCGGTCGAAGTCCATGTTCAGCGAGTAGACTACGCCGGCGATGCCGGCGAGGAACTCCACGGGTTCGACCAGGTGGAGTTGGGCTTTGACGAGAGCCATGGACGATTCCTCGAGCCAGAGCGTGCCGGCGGTGCGGTTGATGAAGCGGTCGACCGTGCTATGGCCGGGGAGGTCGTCGGATGAAGGTTTGAAAGAGACCTTGAGGACTTCCTGTTCGCGGAGGTTTTCGCGGCCGTGGACTTCGAATTTAAAGCGATCGAGCAGTTGTTCGTCGATTTCGACGTCTTTTTCACCATAGCGAGGTGTACGGCCCTTGGTGCTCTCCCCTGCCCTGTCGGGTTGATGTTCGTGGATTTCCTCCGTGTTCTCTTTGACTTTGCCTTTGGTATTTCTTTCTACGCGGGTTCTTGTTCGCGTATAGCGGTAGTGTTCTTCGAACTGTTGTTTTTCCTCCTGGCTTGAGGCCATGCGGTTTGCGAGGCGTTGTTTGACCTCGTCTGCTGGGGGCAGAGGAGACATTTCGGCTGCCTGCAGCAGGGTGCAGGCAGCCAGGAGCAGCACACCTGGCAGCGACTGGAGGAGGCTGGGCATGCGGTAGTTCATGATCAGGCCGGAAGGCCTACCTTACGGAACCGGGCTTTCACCTGTTTGAGGTGGAAATCGACCGAGCAGAGCTTTTGCAGTTCACCGGCTTTGAAGTGTTTGGCGACTTCGGGGTCGGAGAGCAGTTGCTGGAGGAAGTCGGCGCCTTCTTTGCCGGCGTGCTTGGCCTGCCAGGTGAGCATGGCGTTGCGCTGGACCATTTCGTAGGCCTGCTCGCGGGTGAGCCCCTTGCGCACCAGCGCGAGCATGACCGTCTGGGAATTCCACATCCCGAGAGAGAGGCCAAGGTTACGCTTCATATTCTCGGGGTAAACGATGAGGCCATCGATCATGCGGGTCATGAGGCCGAGCATGTAGTCCAGCAACGTGCAGGAGTCGGGCAGGATAACGCGTTCGACGGAGCTATGGCTGATATCGCGTTCATGCCAGAGGGCGACATTTTCCATGGCGGCGAGGGAGTTGCCGCGGATGACGCGGGCGAGGCCGGTGATACGTTCGAACGTGATGGGGTTGCGCTTGTGAGGCATTGCGCTGGAGCCCTTCTGGCCTTTGGCGAAGAACTCTTCCGTCTCGAGGACTTCCGTTCGCTGGAGGTGGCGGAATTCCGTGGCCCAGCGTTCGAGGCTGGCGGCGACGAGCGCGAGTGTGGTGACGAACTCGGCGTGGACATCGCGCTGGATGACCTGGGTGGCGAGTGGTGCGGGGCGCAGGCCTAATTTCTTGCAGACTGCGGCCTCGATTTTGGGTGAGAGGTGGGCGCTGGTGCCGACGGCTCCCGAGAGCTTGCCGACCGCGACCGTCTTGCGCGTGAGTTGGAGCCGGGAGAGAGCCCGGCCGAACTCGTCGTACATGAGGGCGAGTTTGAGGCCGAACGTGGTGGGTTCGGCCTGGATGCCGTGGCTGCGTCCGATGCAGGGGGTGAGCTGGTGTTCCTTGGCGCGTCTGGCGATGACCTGGCGCAGGGATTCGACGTCCTGGATAAGCAGGTCGACGGACTCGACCATTTGGACGGCGAGGGCGGTATCGAGGACGTCGCTACTGGTGAGGCCGAAATGGAACCAGCGACTGGCCTTATGATTAATGTTTTCTGCGACGCAGGTGGTGAAGGCGATGACGTCGTGGTTGAGGGTTTTTTCGATTTCCTTGCAGCGTTCGATGGTGAAGGCGGCTCGCTTTTTCATGATGGCGAAGTCCTTGGCGGGGACGATGCCTTCATGGGAGAGAGCTTCACTGACGAGCAATTCGATGCGCAGCCAGATTTCGAGTTTGCGTTGTTCGGTCCAGATGTCCCGCATTTGCGGGCGGGAGTAGCGTGGGATCATGAGATGGTATTAGGGTTTGTGCATGCGTTTCCGGGCGGCCTCGAGGATCTTGCGTTCCCGTTCAGTGAGGCTTTGGATGCCTTTGGCGCTGATTTTTTCCAGGATGGGGTTGACTTCCTTTTCGATGAAATCGACGGGGAAATTGTCGGCAGGCGGGGAGACATCGGAGTAGCCTGACTTTCCTCCGGGCATGACCTTGACCTTGGGGCTGCGGTTAGGTTTCAGGGAGAAGCGGAACCTGGGGAGAGAGATGCGGCCTTCAACGATTCCGCGGATGAAGACGATACCGCCGAGGATACCTCCGAGGTGGGCTGCGTGGGCGACGCTTCCCCTGGAGAAAGCGACCCCGAAGAGCCCGATGGCGATGCTGCCCCAGAGGAGCCATCTGGCGGGCAGAGAAACGGGGATGACATAAAAGAGGAGGAGCGTGATGCGTTGGTGGGGGAACATGGTGGCGAACGCGGCCACGAGCCCGAAGACGCCTGCGGAGGCACCGACGACCGGGGTTCCGATGGCCGTGCGATCGCCGAGCACGAAGTATCCAACGACTTGGGCTAAGGTTTGGCAGAGGCCTCCGAGGACGCCGCTGGCGAAGTAAAGCTGGAGCATCCGTTTGGAGCCGAGAGTATCCTCCATGGCGCGACCGAAGAAGAACACGCCGACCATATTGAGCAGGAGGTGCATGAACCCGCCGTGCAGGAACTGGAAGGTGAACAGCTGCCAGACCATGCCGTGGAGCAGGCCGTAGGGGCTGAGGGCGAGCAGGTTTTCGATGAACGGTGACTGCAGGAGGAACTGCAGGAGGAACACCACCCCATTGGCGATCATGAGGCGGTAGGTCCATGGCATACCGCTGTTGTAGGCGGGTTCACGCATGTATGGACGGTCATCGAGCACGGCCGGTCAACCTAGTGAGTTAAGCTCGTGGGTGCAATGGGGATTTCCTTCCGAGGTCCAGAACCTGCAGTCTGCGTTGGGCGACTCGGGCTTGTGGGGATTGGGGGTATTGCAGAGTGAGCGTGTTGAGGTATTGGCGTGCGAGCTCGCGGTTTCCGTGGGGGCCGAGTTGCCATGCTGCGAGCAGGGAGAGCCATTCGGGCACGCGATGTTCCGGGCGGTCGGGCATGTTGAGGAGTTGTTGGATCTGCTCGATCCCCTGCTCTACCTGGTCGAGTTTTTCCGTGAGGATGCGTGCAAGTTCCTCGCGTGGTTCCGGGTCGTTGGGGTTTTGCTGGAGTCGGGCGGAGAGGAGGTTGGCTCGATGTGCGGCGGCTTGACGGGCTGTTTGTGACTGGGGCAGCGATTCGGGGCGTTTATCGAGCGGGTCGGAGAGTGCGGGGAGAGCGATGGTCCGAGGTTTCTTCCGGTCTTGCAGGTCTTCACGACTGGTCGGGAGTTGTCGCAGGCGTTGCTGGGCCATGCGGGCGAAGTGGGTTTGCGGGAGGCGGTCGACGACGCTTTGGATGGATTTGCGTGCGGCATCGGGGTCTTCATTGAGTTGGAGGTGCCAATCGGCGAGCTGGTTTAGAGCGAGGGAGACTTGGATGCCGCTGAGCTGGGGTTGGTCACACAGTTCGTGGATGGTTTGTTCTGCGAGCGAGAGGTCGTTGAAGTGGCTGGCATAGAGTTGGGCGAGGAGCATCCAGCCCTGGTAATCGTCGGGGCAGATTTCCAGTTCACTGAGCACGGCTTCTTCTGCTTCTAGATAGCGCCCCATCTTGATGTGGCCTTGGGCTCGTGAGTAGAGGGGGGTTTTGGGGGTGAATTCCCGGAGTGGGAGGAGTCCATAGGCGAGGCCGGCGGCTGGGATGGAGAGGGCGAATCCGCTTAGGAAGGCGCCTCCGGCAAAGAGGATGAGGCCGGCAACCGGGAGGCTAAGCAAAACACAAATGATCCAGCGGGAGCGGAACAGCTCATGATCCTTGACCTGTTGGATGAGGCTATGCAGCAGCCAGGCGAAGCTGGCGAATGCCCACCAGGAGGCGAGGGAGATGGAGGCTGGGGCGAGTCTATCCGGCAGGAGGGCGATCCACGCCCAGGTGCCGGGGTGCGAGGGTGCCTGGCCGAGGGTGATTGGGGGTATTCCGGGGAACAGACCGGAGTTGAACAGGAACAGCCAGAGGAGCGGAAGTCCCAGGCCTCGAAGTGTCCATTCCCAGAACTGGATATGCGGGACGGATTTCGTTTGGTTGGAGCTGATCTCCTGCCACAGAGCCGCCGTCAGCGCGGTGATTCCGCTGAGGACGACTATTGCGCCGGCGCTGGCTAACCAAGCGAGCATCAGCGTATTAGACGCAGCCGGCCTGTGGTAGTCACTCCCGGAAATGGAGGGGTCGCCCAGCTAGCCCTTTGCACAGGTCCCTTTAACCTCCCCCTCAGGCTCCGGGTTTTGAGGTGCATTTAGCCATAGACGAACTTGAGTTTTTCGGTCCGGGTATGGGCGGCGCGGAGTTTGGGATGTGGCGTGGCGAGGTGGACCTGGAGGAACCTATCGCGGGTGGCTTTGGGGGTTTGGAGGCGGTTTTGCTGGTTCAGCTCACGATGGTGCCAGCGTTGTTTAATCCCGCGCTCGACCATGCGGACGGCGAGGAGTGTGGCAGCGTCGAGAGTGAGGCCTTGGCCGACGGCTTGGATGACGGGGCCTGAGATGGTGATTTCGGTCCAGACACGGAACGGAGGCGAGCCTTGCGGACGGTATTCTGCCCGGATCACGGCGTTCTCGATCTGGGCGGTCGTGCAGAGCGACTGCCAGCCGGCGGTGAGCAGGCTGGAGGTGAGGGCTTTGCGTTTCACGTTGCGGCAGATCAGTTGAGTCTTCATGACCAGCTTTTTGGGGTTATGGGTCGTGTACATTATAAGCCTGTTGGGGAATTTTCCAAACGGGCTGCACGACATTTCCGCGGCGGACCGTTTGGGGTCATCCGGGAGGCTGTTTGCTGGGAGCGCGGGGTCAGCGGTCGAGCGGCATTTCGGCAACGCGCAGATTTCGGAAGGAGAGGTCGGTTGTGGGGTCGTGCCCTTGGAGGCTGAGCACACCGGCACTGGCTTTATAGCCTTTGCGGGCGTTATTGTCAGCGGGTCGGTCGTCCTTGAAGTCACTGACCTGGTAACCGTTGATCCAGACGGCGAGATGCGGGCCGTGGGCGATGATGGTCTTGCAGAACCACTCTCCGTCTGAGGGCACGACTTTGCGGGTGGGTTGGCGGTTGTAGATGCCGCCGGTTCCGAAGTCGACCGGTTTGGTGCGGTCATCCCCTTCCCACTGGTTGCGGATCTGGCTTTCATAGCCGCTCCAGAACTCTCCGGGGAGAGCCCGGAAAAAGACGCCGCTGTTGAGGTGCTGCCCGTTAGAGATGATTTCCAATTGGAAGACGAAGTCCTGAAATTCCCGTTCTGACTGCAGGTCGCCGTTGCCATCCTTCACGTTGAGCCAACCTTCTGGAGTGACGGAATACACCGATTTGCGGTCGGGAATTTCCTTCCAGCCCGTCAGGTCTTTGCCATTGAAGATGCTCTGGGTGCCGAGGGGCTTGATCTTGACGTTGCGGAACCGGATGTGGCCATCGGGCGAGAAGCGTTGGAGGGCGATGGTGCCCCGGCGGAAGCGGGGATCCTGGGCGTCGACGGTTTGCTGACCATTGAGGCGGACAATGATACGTTCTCCCTGGGCGACGATATCGAACGAGCTCCACTGGCCGATGGTTTGGGCGGGCGCCTGATTTTGGGCGACCTCATTGATGCTGCCCGTGGGCCATCGGGGATGGTCATCGCGGATGTTCACCTCCATCGAGTTCCCGGCTGTGATTTCACCCACGGGAACGCAGCGGAGGAACACACCGCTGTTGGCGGCGGCATCGACTAGGAACTCCACGTGAAGTTCGAAGTCGGCGAATTCCGTGGTGGTGCTGAGTTTTCCGGCGCTGGTGCCTTGGGGTGAGACGAGGCAGCCATCCTCGACGGTCCAGGTGGAGCCTTCGCGGGCTTCCCAACCGAAGAGGGATTCACCGTCGAAGAGCTGGATCCAGCCCGCTTGGAGTTCCTCGGGGCTGAGGGCGTGGGTGTTGAGGGAAACCGTGCCGAGACATGTGGTCAGGAGTGCCATCCACCGGTTCGTTGCTGACGGGGTCATGTCTGGGGAGAATTATGGATTGTTTTGGTGGGGACAATCTCAAAAGTGGGCCACCAAAAGCAGGAAGGGCCGGACCTTGCGGTCCGACCCTCTTGAGTTCAGTCGAGTTGGAATCGTTTATTCAGCAAAGAAGAACCGGGCGCTATCGGATGTGGGAGCCTGGTAGGGGCTCACCGCACCGTTGACGGCTTCAAACGGACCTTCCAGCGAGGCAGAACTCTTCAGGGTGCCGGAGAACTCGATGACGAGGTTCTGGCCTTCGAGGCTGACCGAGGCAATGCCCCCGCCTTGGGCGGGGATTTCAGGCTCGGCGACCGTGCGGGTCTGGAACGCGGCGATAGCGCCGGTTTGTTGTCCGCCGACCAGTGCGGCGGAGCCGTCTTCGTTGACGGTGAACCATTCCACACTGCCTCCGCCGGATCCTTCGAAGTAGAGCAGGCGGAAGAAGTAGACGCCGGCCTGTTCCACATTGAAGTAGAACAAGGAGTCAGAGGCACCGCGGCCACCGTCGTATTGGCCGAGGCTCAGGAATTTCTGCTCGGTAGCCGTACCGACTGTGACTTCGAATCCGTCGTCGCTGTTCACGACCATGCCGTAGACCCCGGGTTGGAGTTCGAGGAAGCCGAGAGTTTCGGCCGCGAGGTAATCATCCGGGGGAACGCTACCGGGGATGAACTTGTCCGCCACGTTGAGGGGGGCGGGAGCAGAGGCGTTGAAGCGACCGGCGTCCAGACCTCCCTGTTCGAAGTTGACCCAATCCACGCGGAAGTAGCCGTCCGCTTCCTGGGGGGTATCGTGGTAGGTGGGGTCATGGATACTGGCCCCGATGATGCCGGCCAGCTGGTCTTCGGCACCGGCGATGGTTGTTGGCCGAGTGGGGCCGGCGGTTGCGTCCAGCTCATGGAGGCGCCAGCGCATGCCGCTCTGGGCACCGGTTCCGGGAGCCGTGGCGAGGAAGCTGGGGATAGAAACCCAGGCGGGGGCGGTGAACGCGACACTGTCGGTGAGCGACTGGCCGGTGGCTGCCTGGTAGGTCAGGGCGACGGTGTGGGTGGAGCCGGACGCGAACGCGTTGGGGCTCTGGCTGTAGAACACCGTGACCTGATTGGTGGAGGTGCGGGTGACGGAACCGGCGGTGACGGTGTTACCGTCGAGACTGACTTCGACGCCTGCGCCTTCGTTGAGGCTCATCCATTCCGTATCGGTGACCACGGCGGTGAAGCTCGTGGGGGTGGAAGTGACTCGCGTGTAGCTCGGCGCGGTGAACGGAAGCGTATCCTCCACTGTGCGGCCGTCATTGGTAGTGTAGCTCACAGTCACCATGTAGGTCTGACCGGGGTTGAAGAGGGTCGGAGCCTGGTTGTAGGTGAGGCTGAGGCCGTTGGCGGTGGTGCCTACCGTGATAGGGGCAACGGTGGTTCCGTCGAGCTTCACGACGATGGTGCCTTGGTTGACGGTTTTGCCCAGTGCTTCGACGACATTGACCGTGAAGCTGACGCCGTCGGCCATGATGCTGGTGGCGAAGGGCGGCACACCTACGGCGACGTTATCGACGGCCCACCACCAATCGTTTCCGGCGTCGAGCATTCCAAAGGTGAGTTTGACCTCGCTGGTCCCGGCGGGGTTGTTGAGGGGGACGATGATTTCTTCGTTGGTGGATTCATCGTTCTTGAAGGCGGCTTCGGTCACGCCGACTTCCCAGGGGAGGACGCTGGAGTCCGAGACCCAGTGAAGCACGCGGTTGGCGGCGGCTCCATCGTAGGAGACGTCGATGACACCGGTTTGGCGGTAGTTGCTGTCGAACTCAGGGCGCCAGCTGGAGGCGAAGACCAGCAGGAGGGAGTCGGCTTCGACACCGGCCGCAGAGAACCCGGCGGTGGTGATGTAGGTTTCGTACCAGAGCCCCTGGGCGGTGCGGTCATCGGTAGGCACGCCGCTTCCCGGGTGGGTTGCATCGTCCCATTCATCGGGGTCGGCGATCATCACGGTGCCGTGGCCGAGGGAGAACTCGCTGCGGCGCTGGTCGCCGGCAGTTTGGACCCACCAATTCTTGTCGGCGAAGCTCCATCCCGCCCATTCGATCACACCATTACGGTCGGGGCCTTCATTGATGCCGGGCACTTTCGAATCATCGGCAACCCAGCCTTCGGGCGTGGTTTTTGTCCAGACGCCATCGGCGGACACGCCTTCTTCCATGCTGTGTCCGAGGGGCAGGGCTTCGAAGTCTTCGAAGAACAGGCGTTGGGCTTGGGTTGAGAGGACTGAGGCAGCGAGTGAGCCTGCGAGCAGGCATACTCTGGCCAGATTGCCGTGCGGGCTGGCCGCTCCGGCGATACGGTTTTTCATTATCATTTTCTTTTAAGTTTGATGGTGTTTGTCTCCAAGGACCTACAGGCGAGAGCAAATAGTGGTAGGAAGGGGTCGAATCAATCGCGATAAACCGTGACTGAACAGATTTCACACGGGCGGAAGAGAGTTGCCACAGTGTTGTAAGAATTGTCTTGGTCCAGCCGATTTGGGATTTCCCTGCGGTGTGTGGCGCAGGCTGTTTTCGGGGGGAGCAATGGTGGGAGAACGGATCGCCAGCCAGCTGCCGAGATAGATCCCGACTGCCATGGGGCCGTGGGCAGCGGCGAAGTCAGGAAGGCGGTTCGAGATGCTACGAAATTTTGTCGTGCGTATCAGTGGCGTGACGCAGAGGCAACAATTCTCCATTGCCCGCTGCTAAGGCTTGCATAGGAACTGCGTGGGGTGGAGACACCTTGTCCATCAATGGCGAAGGTAGCGATTAGTCTTTCGGGTGATGGTCGGGGACATGCCACGAGAGTCAGGGCTTTGGTGGAGCGCTTGCGGGAGGACCACGCGGTTACGATTTACACTTCCGGGGATGCCTATTCGATGCTGGGGCCGGCGTATGCGAACAGCGAGGTAAGGGTGTTGAGGTTGGAATGTCTCAGGTTTGGTTACGATCGGGACGGCAAGGTTCGGCTTGGGGCGACACTGGCGGGTGCCGCGAGTTATCTTCGGCGGTTTCCGGGTTTGGTGAGTGAGCTTGCTGGCTCCTTGTCACGGGACATGCCGGACTTGGTGATTAGTGATTTTGAGCCTGCTTTGCCTCGGGCGGCCGCGCGTCTGGGTATCCCTCACATCAGCATCAATCATCAGCACTTTTTGCTGACGTACGATCTTCGGAGTTTGCCGGCATGGTTGCGTGTTCATGCATCCTACATGGGGCTGGTGGTTCGCCTGTATGATGCACCAGCCGTGGCAAGGGTGGTTTCCTCCTTTTATTTTCCTCCGCTGAAGCGCGGCTGTGGCAACGTGACACAGACGGGAGTTTTGTTGCGGCCACAGGTATTGGATGCGGAGGTATCCAATCGGGGTGGGCATATCGTGGCGTATTGGAGGAGGCAGGCGCCCCAGGGAGCGATGGATGCATTGAGGGGGCTGGACTGTGAGGTGCGGGTTTATGGTTTAGGTGCGCGGCGGGCCGAGGGTAATCTGAGGTTTTTTGCGGCCGACGAGGCTGGCTTTGTGTCGGATTTGGCATCATCCCGGGCGCTGGTGTGCACGGCAGGCAACCAGTTGGTGGGTGAGGCGATTTTCCTGAGGAAACCGGTCTTTGCGATCCCCGAGCCGGGGAATTACGAGCAGTATATAAACGCATACTTCGTCGCACGGATGGGGGCTGGTGAATGGGCGGCTCCGGGTCGTTTCGGGGTGGAGCGGCTGCGTGCATTTTTGGATTCTGGAGATTCATTTGGGAGCGACTTGGCGTTGGCACGGGCAGACGGGCTGCCCCGGGCTCTGGCCGTGGTGCGGAGGCAGTTGATGGGAGTGAGAAGGTTGTCGGTGGCGAAGGATCCGGTAGTTGTATGAAAGCTTGGAGATACTTATCTGCTTTGGCTGAGGCTCCTGCTCGTCGCAGGTATGAGGTCGGGATGCCGAGGTTCCTGACTTACATTGTCACGTTTACATGCAATGCCCGTTGCATCATGTGCGACAGCTGGAAGAAGCCGTCTCCTGATGACCTGACCTTGGGGGAGATTAAGCGGATTTTTGAGCAGTTACCTCAAATGGATGTGGTTCGGCTGAGTGGTGGTGAGCCTTTTGCCCGGATGGATCTCCTGCACATTGCTCATTTGGCGCAGGAGCACCTGCGGCCCTTGCAGTTGCATGTGACTTCGAACGGATTTCTGACAGACCGGATCGTCCGGTTTTGTGAGGAACGCCGGAAGGACGTGCCGTTGCAGCTCCTGATTTCCTTGGACGGGATGGAAGCGAAGCACAATGAGGTGCGGGGACGGGAGACGGCATGGTTGACAGCGACGAGGACATTGGAACAGCTCGCGGGACGGCGTCGGGAGTTGGGTTTATCCCTTGCGGTGAACCAGACGATTGTGGATGCGGAGGGAGCTCGTGACTATCGGAAGCTGAACAGGTTCCTGAAGGGCTTGGGAATCCGTCATCATGTGGTCATGGCGTATGACGTAAGTGCGACCTACAACTTGCAGGAGGAATTGGATGCGGCACCCCGGGCGCAGGGTGATTTTGCGACGTTTGGGGAATTTCGTCGCGAGGAGGTTTCGGCATTGTGGGAGGAGGTGGAGGAGGATGTGCGGACGTGGCCGTTGCCTGAGAGGTTGGCGAAGAGTTACTACATTCGGGGCATCCGGAACCGGGTAATGGGTGGGCTGGGTGATCCGAACCCGCCGTGTGTGGCGCTGAATGCGCACCTGCGGATCCTGCCCAATGGGGATGTTCCCACTTGCCAATTCAACACGAAGCGTGTGGGCAACCTGCGGTCCAGCAGTTTTGAGAGTATTTGGTTTGGGGACCGGGCGGGCAAGCAGCGGAGTTGGGTGAAGGCGTGCCCGGGCTGCTGGGCGGAGTGCGAAGTGTTGCCGAACGCGATTTACACGGGGGATTTATGGCGTGATTGGCTTCGGAAAGCCAAGCAGGCGAAGCGTGGCCAGGAGCACTTGGGTTGTCCCGAGGAAAACCAGCATCCAGCTTAGACCGCAGCAGATCTTAAGCGTTAGGTTGCGCCCCGCTCCAACGCTGAAACGCCATACCGCCTGCGTGAGTGCAAGCCAGAGCAGCAGGGCTCCGGCAGTGACAGCGGCAGCCTTTCCAGCAGCCACGATTGGTGGGCACGCATCCATCAGGCCCATGAGGGTAAACACGGCGATCAGGGTGACTGGCGTGAGCGGATTTGCGGCCACAACCACGAAAGTGCCGGCCATGGAACGGGTGAGGGTTTTCGAGGTGGTCCTGGAGACGGGACTGGAGTCGTTTGGGCGTTTGAGCCCGCGGAACCCGAGAAAAATGACCGCGACTCCGATGAGGCCACGGAGGCTGTCTTGTTGTTGCAGGAGGGTTGGGGTTAGAGTTGCCATTCCAACCTGGAGGATACCCGTCCACAAGCCGAGAGCGAGTGCGATGCCTGCTGCTGATATCAGTCCAGCTCTTCTTCCATGTCTGAGGGTCTGGTTCAGGCATTGTAGGCCCATGGGGCCCAGCGGCAGGCCTGATGCACCTCCGGCGGCTATCCCTTTGACGAGGAGGAGGCAAAGACTCAAAGACATGGGGAATGATGTTTGGCTGAAGGCTACGAAAACGGGTCGGGCTGATGACGAATCTGTCACACTACCCTGCGTATGTGACTGTGGAGGGTAAGGCGGAAGGGGAACCTGAGCCCTGGAGATTGCCTCTGTAACGCACAGTTTACGGCGGCTTCACGCGATTGCGGTATGGTTCCGTTCACGATTCTCCGCAGCTCATATGCTGATCTTACGAGGCCTGTTGAGGGACTGTGATGGGGTGAAGTCGTTGACACCGTTCCACTCATCGTCGCGGTTCGGTCGAATCGTAGCGTTCTGGCTCTTGGTGGGGATACTTGTTCTTGGGGCAGGATGCAGGGGGACGGGGTTGAGACCGGTTACGATCAACCGCTCGGATGGGCGGAACTCCTCCGTTGGGAAGCGCAGGTCCCCTGGCCTTTCGGTCATTACCTTTAATGTGCATGGACTTCCTGGCTGGTTTACAGGGAGATCGGTTGATCGGTACGAGCGGTTGGCCGAGGAGATCCGGAAGCTGGACCCCGACTTTGTCCTGCTTCAGGAGGTTTGGATGAAGAGCGGTCTGAACTCCATTCCGGTGGACGGAACCTGGTGGGTGGCATCTGACGGAATGCCATTCTTCTTTTTCCGTCGCAACGGACTCCTTGTGCTTTCCCGCTATCCGATTGTCTCGGGCCAATTTCATCCCTTCCGATCCGGCCGGCTTCCGGACTCGTTAGTCAGCAAGGGGGTGTTGAAAGTGACGGCGGATCTTGGTGAGGGGCGAATGCTTAACCTTTGGAATCTTCATCTGCAGGCGGGGGGCGAGCAACGGGTTCGCCAGGATCAGCTTGCTGAGTTGAAGGGCTGGCTGGCCGGGGCCCGGGACGGGCAGGTGGCGGATGTGGTTGCGGGGGACTTCAACTTCACTCCGGACAGCGTTGAGTATCGGGTTGCGGAGGGCTTTTTAGGTCAGGATCTCCAGGTGGCGGCGCGCGAGCCGCACTGGCCGACATACGACGGTGGTGGTGTGGGAAAGGGGCGGGTGATGACGCTGGATTACATCTTCCTCCGCGGGGGGGCAGAGGTGCATTCATCCCCGACCATGACTGAGGTGGTCTTTGCCGAAGGCGGTCAGGAGGGGAGGTTTTCCGATCACTTGGGATTGCACGCCGTGATGTGGCTGGACGGTTCCCTGCCGGAGGAGTTGGCAGGGGTGGTTTTCGGGAGTGGTGGCAGCGGGATAGCGGTGGCATCGGGGGAGATAAAGGGGTCGCGATGACATCATGTATTCGACGGGGTCTTGACAAAGGCGGGGCAATATAGAGAATTCCGGCTCTTCCGAGGGTGCCTCGGTAGCTCAATTGGTAGAGCAGTTGACTCTTAATCAATTGGTTATAGGTTCGAGTCCTATCCGAGGTACCAACTCTCCGGAAGCCTGTTCCTGCGGTCTCCCTTCCCCTCTCCCTTCGGTTTTTTGCCACTTCGGTTCCGCCTTGTTCGGGCAACCGTGAAATCACATGTGGCAGTACAGAAGTCCCCGACTTGACGGCAGGGAACGCGATTCCAGTAGCGAGGGCTAAAGTCCCCTCGGCTTACTCCTGTCGCAGTCTTAGGAACTGGCTCGGAGTCGCGGTGCTTTTCTCGACGGATATTTCCACGGGTGAACCGTCTGCGTTGCCCTGGATCGGCTGCGTGTCGGTCCATGTGGTGAGGTCCTCCGACTGCTGCAGCGTCGCCGTCTTTCCTGCCGGCACTGTTGCCGTCAACTTCAGGGCACTGGTTGAGTCAGTCCCGGCGTTGAGGCCGACGGTCATCGATTCCACGAACTCGTAGCAGACCAGCTGCGTATACGTATCATCCCACGGATCATCCGGCCGGGAGTGAACATCGAGCATGAACATGGGGTTGCTTTTGTTAGGAGGTTCGCTGGAGCCGTAGCCAGTGCTTCTTGTTTCCCCACCTAGCAACTGGTCTCGGACCTCCACGGAGCCGTCCTCCCGGACTCTGAACTGGTGGAGATAGCATGGATCTCCAAAGGAACCGACATCCCTTCTGATAAAGACGACCCGTTGGTCGCTGCATTCGATAACATGATATCTGTTGTCGGTGTTATCATCATCATACACAATCGCATACAGGATCCTACCCTCGGAGCTGATCCAATACAGTGTATCCATATACGTGTAATCTGATTCCACTCTTAGGATTACGGAGTTGTCGTCGCCTACCCTCATGACGGCCAGCAAGATGCCGGGTGATTCAAGGCTGAGGCGCCACTTCTCCTTGAGCTCAAGAAACCCTGCAGAGTTGGCGTTTTGAGCGGATGTGATGCTGAAAACCAGAAACAGGCAGGTGAAGGTACGACGGAACGGCATGGGTCCATTAATTGAACCATTTGCAGGGGGTCAAGCTTCAAGTTGCAACCCACCACTTAACGGGGCGGTCGCTCATTCGTTGCAGGGGGGTGGCGATCGGACTGGTTCGGGGCCATCGTATAGGATGTAGCGGTCCTCTGCATTTGCCGGCTTGTGTCTCCATGTCTTCGATGAACATCGGGGCTTCCTATCGGCTTGCTTTTGTCTTTCTCTTGTTCTGCCTTCTGCGAGTCTCACAAACACTCCCGGTTTTTGGGTACCATGAAATTGAAGAATTGTCCTGTTGGGGGATGGTGGATGGCTTTGATGATTTGCGTGTGTTGCAGGATGTTTTCTGTGGCGCAGGATGCCGTACTCACTGCGGACGAGCTTTTTGAAGGGACCCGACTACTGGAGGTGGAGATTCGGCTGGAGGCGGCCGATTGGGAGGAGTTGTGTAGCCAGGGGGAGCGGGATTTCCTTGCGTTGCTGGGTGGTGGTGCCGCTCCGGCCGATCGCTTCACGCAGTTCAAGGCCGATATTACGATCGACGGGAAGACGATTCGGGATGTGGGGATTCGGAAGAAGGGATTTCTGGGGTCGTTGGATCCGGAGTTCCCCTCCCTGAAAGTGAAGTTTGACGAGTTTGTGGAGCAGGCTCCGGTGGAGGGGTTGGATCGGTTGACGTTGAACAACAACAAGCAGGATGCGTCGTTGGCGAGCCAGTATTTGACGTATGCGCTTTTCAACCAGGCGGGCGTTCCGGCTCCGAGGGTGAGTTTTGCGCGGGTGACGGTTAACGGGAAGTATCTGGGGGTGTATTCGAATGTGGAGTCGGTGCGGGAGCCGTTTTTGGCGGAGCATTTTGGGGATGGGACGGGTGAGTTTTACGAGGGGACCCTGGCTGATTTTTATCCGAAGGCCCTGGAGGGGATGGAGGCGAAGAACAAGCGCACGGAAAGGGGCAAGGCGAGGGCGGAGAAGCTGGCGAGCCTCTTGGAATCCGAGGAGTCCTTTAATTTGGCGGAGGTTGAGAAGGTGGTGAATCTCCCCGAGTTCATGCGGTTTTGGGTGGTGGAGAGCCTTTTGGGGATGTGGGACGGGTATTGTGCCAACCAGAACAACTACTTTGCCTATGCGAGTCCACGGGACGGGGAGCGGTTTCATTTCATGCCTTGGGGTGCGGACAGTTCATTTACGGGTGGGCGCGGTCCTTTTGGTGGTTGGGGCAATTCGGGTCCGCAATCGATTTACGGGCAGAGTCTGTTGGCGAACCGGTTGTATGCCACGCCGGGAATTCCTGAGCGTTACAAGCAAGTCATGCGGGAGGTTCTGGCGGAGGTCTGGAATGAGCAGGAACTATTGGCGGAGTTGCATCGGATTGAGGCTTTGACCCGGGATCACTGGCATGAGCGGCAGTCCAGGACGGGTGACGGGGTGCAACAGGTGGCTCGGTTTATTGAGGGTCGCAGGGCACAGCTCGAGGGGGAATTGGCGCGGTGGCCGGTGGAGCTGGGGGTGGAAGCAAGGAAGCCCCGTTATCTGGTTGAGATTGGGAAAGTGAGCGGGCGGTTTGAGTCGAGCTGGCATGCGGCGAGGTTGACGGATGTGAAACCGGAGGGGGTTGTTGAACTGGAGATGACTTTGGATGGCGAGGTTGTGGACTTTCGAGTGCTGGGTGTGGCGGGCCAGCCGGAGCAGGTTTTCCCTGAATTCGGTGGGCCTCCTGGTGGCGGGCGCGGTGGGCCCTTTGGGGCGCCGCGGCAGGATCCCCGCCCTACCCTGACCTTTCAGGGCATCAGGAAGAGCGATGGGCATTTGTTTGAGATGACGCTGGTATTTGAGAAGGATGACTATGTTCCGCGCGGAAAGAAGAAGGTGAAATTCACGGGGAGCCTGAATTTCACGGATCCGGATCAGGGTGGAGGGGGCTTTGGGTTTATGGGTTTTGCCGATCGCAAGGAGCTGCAGGGTGAATTGCGTTTACAGGAGGCGGCGTTGGAGAATGGCGCCCCGGTGGTGGGGTCGATGGAGTTACTGATTTTGGAGGCGCACGGCGGTTTTATGCCGGGGGCGGGTGGAAGGCGCGGAGGTGGCCCCAGAGGGCCCGGTGGACCGGGCGGCTTCCGCAGTCCGGGGGGGGCGGGTGGACCGCCTCCTGGCAGGTTGCCGCGTTAGGGCAGCTTCAGGACCTCAGCTTGCGTGAGCCGGGAGGAGGGGCGGAGGCTCCCCCACCCTCCCCTGTAGATTGCTTAGTCCTTGGTCAGTTCGAAGGTATCGAAGAGGCGGCCCTCGAGATCGTAGGCTTTGAACTGAATGGTGCGGTCGTGGACAGCGGCCAGGCAGTAATGATGGCCGCGCTGCACATGGATCGTGAACCAGGAACGTTGCGGGGCGGCTTGTTCGAGGCCCCCGCCCCCGCCCCCGCTGACCACGTAGCGCACCCCTTTCTTCTGGTTAATGTTCATCTGAAGGATGGGCCAGGTGCGTTCGTAGCTATGGATATGGCCGGCGAAGGAGATGTCGACGCCGTATTTCTCGTAGAGGGGGATGAGCTTTTGGGCGTCGGTATCTCCCCAGGTGTAGGTAGTTCCGGCGGGGCCTTTCCAGTGGTCGCCGTAGTCGTTCTCGTCGGAGCTGAAGCAGGGGTGATGGTGGGCGGTGAACTTCCAGGTGGCGGTAGATTTGGCGAGCTCACGTTCGAGCCAGCGGTATTGCTCGCTGTCGGGACCGAGGTCCTTGTTGCTATCGATCATGAAGAACTGGGCGTTGCCGAACTTAAAGGTGTAGTAGTATTCCGGCTCGGGCATGGAGAAGTAGTCATAGTACCAGTGGGCGTTCTTCTCATGGTTGCCGATGACGGGAAACATGGGCACGTAGCTGAGGAGGTTTGCGCAGGGTTCGAATAGGTCGTAGACCCATTGTTGTTTGGCGTAGCCATCATCGACGACGTCTCCGACGTGGAGGATCATGTTTGGGCGGAGGGCGAAGAGGCCATCGGCGCAGCGTCGGGTGACTTCGGGGTTGCGTTGAGTATCGCCGAGGATACCGAAGGCCCAGGCTTGCTGATCGCCGGGGGCGGTTTGGAAGGAGGCGATTTCACTTTGGGCCATGTTGCCTTGGGCATCGGTGCAGGTGACGCGGTAGAAGTAGCGGGTGAAAGGTTTCAGGTCACTGATGCTGACTTCGCTGATGGCGGCTGGGGTGGTTGCGGCCACGCGGTTGGAGAGCGGTTTCACTTCGGCGTATTCGACGCTGATGACTGAGGGGGCGGTGGTTTCGGCCATGATGGTGATACCGGTGGCGCTGGCTTGTTGGAGGTAGGGTTTGACCACGAACTGCAGCTCCTGGTTGATGGGGAGGCGATAGGTGAGGAGGCCGGCGTTGCGTTGGACGGTTTCCGCGATTTCGGTTTCGGCGGCGACCCGGGCGTAGGCTTTGACTTCGTGGAGAGCTCCTTCCATGGGGTGGAGTTCATTGTCATCGGCGAACGCGGCTACAGCGAGGCGTCCTCGTTCGGGATAAGTGATATCGCCCCACTGGTTGGTGCTGGTGGCGTCGAGTTTGCCGTCCACGTAGAGGCGCATTTCCTTGCCGTCATAGGTGCCTGCGACGTGGTGCCAGCGGCGTTTTTCCAGGGTTGTGCTGCTGCGGAGGTAAGTGAGGCCGCCGTTGGGGTCCCCTTCCCTTTTACCGGCGACCGCCCAGGAGAAGCGCATTCCATCATAGCCCAGCAGCCAGCCTTTCTCGTAGGCGCCGTTGTCCTGAATGAAACCGCAGAAACCTCCGTCATTGCGGGTATCTTCGAGCCACACCCAAGCCATCACCGTGCATTCGCGGGTTGGGAGGAGCGGCTGGGCGGCCTCGAGGGAGGGGGCTACTTCCAGCCAGTCTGTTCCGCCGTTGAAGACAAGGGCCCGGGCGGGGCCGAGATCCTTGAGTTGGGGTTGACCGTGCAGCTTGGCTTTGGCCTGGTGACTCATGTCGTCCCAATGGCCGTTTTCAGGGGGGTGTCCGCCGGTGGCGAAATGGAACTTGAGGGCTTCTTCGATGCGATCCGGGTGAGCCTGCAGGGCGCAGCTCAGCAAAGAGAGTAGGAGTAGATGACGCATAGTTCTGATTTAAGGGTGGATTGATTCACCTTGATGACGGGGAGGTCAAGACTATGTGTCGGCAGTGCCGTGGTTGGGCCTTTTTATGGGGACTGGAGCACTCGCACTCGAGTTGGAGCATGCCTTGGGGAGGTTCGAAGGCCCCGCTTGTCTAGTTGATGGTGCCGCGTTCCCTGGAGGAATCGGGGTTTGCAGGGGGATCCAGCAAGGCTTCGATCAGTGAAGTGAGCTGGTCTTTGGCGTGGGGGTCATCGGGCCGTTTGCGCAGACGGCGGAAGCATTTTTCGAGGGATTGGCGCTGGCTGGGACTGGGTGGAGGCAGGACGTCTTCAGGGCGTTCCGGCAAGTGAAATGCGGTGCGGACGGCGTGGTTACGGTGCGTGAGGAGATGGTGGTGGAGGCGTGCGCGGTTGAAGAGAATATGGGGCAGGTTGACGTTGGTGGAGGGGCCGGCGACGAGTGATTTTCCTCCGAGGGGCAGGTGTTTGATCCGGACCTTGACGAGGCGGTTTGCCGTCCACCATCCCACGGCCCCCCCTATCCCGGCGCCGACCAGGGCGCCGAGCAGGAGCGAAGCGCCGGCGAGGTGTGCATCGATGACGGCGCCTGCGGCGGCACCTCCCATGGCTCCGGTGGCGGCGAGTTCTTTGCGACTGAGGCCGAAGATCAGCCAGGTTTTTTGGGAGAAGAGGTCGTTTTCCAGCCAGCTGAGTTCGGTTTCCTGCCGGTCGAGCCGGCGATGGCTGTAGAGCGCTTCGATTTCATCGCGGCAGCGTTGTTCCATGGTGCGCAGGTCACAGCGGAAGGTCTTTTCCAACGCGCCCTGTTCGGGGGGTGGGAGTGGGGGGTCGGGAAGTTTGCGCTCTACTTTATGGGCCAGGATTTGGATGAGCGTTGAGGTGATGTGCTGGGCGGCGAGGCGTTGGCGGCGTTGGCGGTCGGCCTGGAGAATCTCGACAGCTTGATGGAGTGGTGTGCGCCAGTGTTCCCGCAGCTGTCCGAATGCCCGGAGGAGCTCGAGGTGTTTGCTGAACTCGGCCATCGAGGCATTAAAGACGCGGACCACCTTGAAGTATTGGCTGAGGGCCGCCTGCCAGGGTTCCACGTAATCGGGTGAACCGATGGGGTTAATCAGCGCCAGACTGGGTTGTCCGGTCCAGCGCAGGATATCCATTTCAGGTTCGTATTCTTCTCCGTAGGGCACCGATCCGTCGACGACGTAGAGGATGCCTGCTCCATCGATGATGGGTTGGAGGAGTTCGCATTCGTCGTGGAACTGGCCGGTTTGGCGGTGGGTTTCCACGAAGGCGCGAACGACTTCGGGGTGCTGGTCGGCGGTGGTTTCGTGTTGTCGCATCCACTGGAGCGCGCGTCGGGCCCGCTGGAAGCCCGGGGTGTCGATGAGGGCGTAGAGTTCCCGCTCATCCACGCTCATGGGGTATCGTCGGCAGTGCTGTGTGGTGCCGGGTTCCGGGCTGATTCGCACCGAGTCATCCATGGCCAGCGTAGCGACAATGCTGGATTTGCCTTTGTTGGGGTGACCGACGACGGCGAATTGGGGAAGGCTCATGAGTGTGGTCCTCCGGGCCAGGGGCGGAGAGCGAGGTCATGATCACGGAGAGAGGCGATTTGCTTTCGCCACGCTTCGAGGTGGTGCTCAACGGGGGGGGCTGGCTGGTTGTCGGTTGGGGTCCAGCCCACGGGACAGACCACGATCAGGCGGCCATGCCCGGTGGCCGTCCGGAGTTCGCGAAGGAAGTCGATCAACTCGAGAACGGGAGGTTCCCAGCTTTTCACGAACACGGCGATGCCGATGGTAGCTGGCAGTTTTGCGGCGGATTCGATGACTTCGGAGTCGATTTCGACAGAGAGTCGTCCGCCTGCGTGCAGGGTCATTGCCGCATGGGCGAACCAGTGATCCTTCAGGTGGGTTGCGAGGGTGGTGTCGGGCAGGTCTAGTCCGCCCCAGTTCACAGTGAGGAACTCTCCGCAACTGATTCGCGAGGGGGCGGTGCCGGCCGGAGGGCTGGGGTTATTGTCAGGGGGATCGGGATCCGGCTCCCTGGCTTGGGTAGAAACGGTGTGGCTGCTGAGCCGGTCCCAGACCACGGCGCTGCCGGGGAGGTGGACGAGGGCTTTGCGGACGGTGGTATGGAGCCGGTAACGGGCGAGTGCGAGCAGCAGGAGTCTGGGGGCGAGGCCATAGGTCAGGATGCAGGCGACGATAAAGGGCCACCATTCTCCCCATCTTTCCGGGGAGACCGACGCATCGGGGCCGGTCTGGCGATACAGTTGGGTTTGCCGGATGAGGTCTTCAGAGGGGACGGCGGCTGGCAGCCAGCTACTCCAGGGGGTGCTGAGCCATTGGGTTACGTTGTAGATTTGGCGGGGCTCGGTTTGGAGGGTGGTGCTCCAGCTGAATGCGAGGTCGGAGAAGGTCACCAGGTAGAGTGCAGTCGCGAGGCCGCCGGCGAAGAAGGCGGTGGCAAAAAACTGAGTGGCATGGATGGCGAGCCACTTGATGCAAGAGGCCAGGTGAGGTTGCCTCAGGACATCCCAGGGGGCTGAGGACTGCATGGCCTTTTGCGCAGGGGCGGGCGCCAGGCGCAGGAGGAATCGGCTCCAGTGTCCGGGTGAAAGCCAGAGCAGCCAGGTTTGAATGTGGCGCAATGGGGGTATGCGCGAGGACAGCCGGGGGGGCAGCAGCAGGATGCTGAGGAGGGCGAGCAGCATCAGCTGAAGGCCTACGAACACGGCGAGCACGCTCACGACGTTTACGGGGACGGAACCGTCGTAGGCGAAGACGGTTCTGGCGGAGGCCCATCCGACCATCAAGCCAAGCAGAGCGAGCAACAGGGATTGGAGTTGTAGAAAGCGGCAGAATTGTTCTCCGGGCAAGGGGTGGCCGGTTTGGCGCAAGCGGTCCAGCCAGAGGCGCAGGCCATGGTCGGGCCCCCTGTGGTTCAATCGCTCGAGGTGCGGGAGGGCCCGGTCACGTCGTTGGAGCTGGATTTCGGGTTTGGAGGAGTCGGAATGAACCTGTGCGAGCAGGTCGATGAGGTCGCGGAGCGAGTCGTGGAAGCCGGTTTTGCTCACGGAGGTGCTGTGCCGCGGGGTGGTTTTTTCCCTTTTGGATGATTCGTGCACGGTGAGCGGGGATCGGCGGGGTGTCTTGACCACCGAGCGCGGTGCCGGTAAGAGCCGGCGGATGCGCGGGATCATGGAGCTCAGGAT
Organism: Verrucomicrobiota bacterium; assembly: GCA_046047235.1. GTDB lineage: Bacteria > Verrucomicrobiota > Verrucomicrobiia > Limisphaerales > JAHDYP01 > JBMTVN01. The sequence goes on from JBJOII010000006.1 coordinate 37,148, forward strand.
GAGTTGCGGACAAGTCGAAATACGGGGCTGGCCGGTTTGCTGAGGATCATAAAACGAGCGGTTCGGGCACGAAGTGCGCTTTACAAGCCATGGTTGGATCTGGAGAATGCTCGGCCATTACTGGATTAGAAAGACGTAAGGTGACTGAGACACAACGCAGGCGCATTCTATTCGTAGACGACGAGCCGCCGGTTCTGAACCTTCTTCAGACTCTGATACGCCATGCTCAGCCGGATTGGGATTCGGCGTTCACGGACCGAGGGGCTAAGGCGCTGCAAATGATGGAGCAGGCTCCCTTTGATGCCGTGGTCACGGACATGCGGATGCCGGAGATGAACGGGGCTGAACTGCTGGAGCAGGTTCGTGACCGGTATCCAAGGACGGCGAGGCTGGTGTTATCGGGCTATGCGGACCAGCCGTTGAGCGCGCGGGCCCTGGGTGCGGCACATCAGTATCTTTCCAAGCCGTTTACGTTGGCTGGTTTGCAGGGAACCTTGAACCGGCTTTTTGATGTGCGGCGTTATCTGGGCGATCTCCGGCTTCAGGAAGCGATTGGTGGGCTGCATGCGTTGCCTGCAGGCCCCACCTTACACGGGCGCTTTGAGCAGGACATCGCCTCGCCCTCAGCCACGGGAGATATCCTGAGTGCATCGGTGGCGCAGGACGTGGCATTGACGGCTAAATTCCTGCAGATTGTGCACTCGGCGTTTTTCGGTCCGCCTCGCGGGGTGACTCTGGCGAAGGACTGCGTGAGGGGGTTGGGCATGGGGTTGATTCGTAGTCTGGCGCTGGGCAACCAGCTTTCGCTTCCTCCGCTGGGGCAGGAGCTGGGCGGGGTCTCGTTGGATGCGGTTTCGCGCCATGGTGTGGCGACCGGGCTAAGGGCGACCCGGATTATGGCTCTGGAGCGGGCTGTGCCTGATGCGGTCAAGTTGGCCTTTACCGGCGGGGTGCTGCATGGGGTTGGCCGTTTGGTGTTGGCCTCGCTGTTTCCGGAGGCCTACGCGAGAGCCATGGCGCGGGCGCGGGCTGGTGAGGTCAAGTTGTTGCAGGCGGAGCAACAGGAGTGCGGGACCTCCCATGCGGAGGCGGGCGCTTATCTGCTGGGCCTATGGGGCTTGCCCGAGTCCCTGGTGTCTCTTGTCGCGCACGTGCATCAACCGGGCAGAATCCGGGCAAGTTCAATTTCGGTGACAGCGTTGGCTGCGGTCCATGTTGCCAGTCGGTTAGAGGTCGCGGCTTCTGACGTTCCGCTCGCTGCGACGGAGCCTTTGGACGAGGGGTATCTGCAGAGTCTCAGGGTGGACAGCGCCCGGCTGACTTCCTGGAAGGAAGCCACGCGCGAGTTTGCCTGATAGAGTGAGGTTCCCGGGTGCGCGGTCCGGGGAGATCCCCGTTGGGTTGGTTTGTCGGGTTGGGGTTTTGGGGGGTGAGGCACAGAATGTGCTCTAGGTTTCGCCGCAGTGACTTGCGAAATGCTATACGCCGTAGATTCAAGGTGGTTGGGTGGGTTGTTCCTGAGGTTTCTCCAGATTATCAGCTGGTTTGCCGGCGGGCGTTACCTGGTAGGCGCCGGTGTTGTAATGCTGCTGAGCCTGATTCCGGCTCAAGCACAGGACAGTCGGGTGCTGACCTGGGTTGCGAGCTTGGACACAGCAGGGAACGCCAACGGTGTCGCCGTGCAGGATACGATTCTCTACGTGGCGGACGAGGCCAGAGGGTTGGCGACGATCGATGTATCTGATGTTGCACAACCCAAGGAGCTGGGCCGGGTGGAACTTGCGGGACCGGTATTGGATGTAGCCGTGGCTGGGGACTACGCCTGGCTGGCGACTTACGATGGTGGGCTTGCTGTGGTGGACGTGACTGACCCTGTGGTTCCTGTTGTTTTGAGCGAGAGCGTCCTGACGGGATGGACCTTGCAAGCGACAGTTGCGGCTGGGATGGCGTGCATGGCATCTGAGGATGCGGGGTTGCAGTTGGTCAACGTGAACCAACCGGAGGCGCCGGTTTTTCTTGGTTTCACTGGATTCGAGATTCAGGACTACGCGTATGCAAGCGTGTTGCGTGGGACGATGGCCCTGGGAGCATTTGGCAAGGGCGGGCTGCGCATGTATGACGTTTCGACCCCGTCCGCGCCGTTGATGGTGGGTCAGCTGTCGTTACGCGGCACGAGTCGGGATGTGGTCTGGGAGGGTGATACGGCGTTTGTGGCCAGTGATCAATTCGGGTTGCAGGTGGTGGACTGCAGTGACCCGACCGTTCCGACGGTCTTATCGGATTTCGCTTCGCCGGGTCGAGTCTTTGCCGTGGCAGTCGAGGACGGCATTGCCTATCTGGCGAAGTACAATTCCGGTGTGCAGGCGGTGAATGTTGGGAATCCTGAGGCTCCCGTGGATGGAGGATTTCTGGCCACCTCTGGGAGCTGTCTGGATTTATGTGTTGATCAGGGGGTGGTGTATGTAGCGGACGGGAGGGATGGGATTACGATCATGCGGTATACGGTTCCCCCGCCTCCGCCCGGGATGGTGCTGGTACGGGAGGGCGATGAATGGTATATCCGTTGGGATCCCTTGAGCGGGGCGAAGTTGTATCGGTCTGTAGAGCTGGGGAATGATGGTTGGGTGGAAGTTCCGGTTCCGCAAAAGCCCGGGGAGCACCGGATTCGTCCCAGTGAGGCCAAGGGCTTTTTCCAGCTTCACTGAGGGTGGATTTCACCAGTTGTTCTCCGGCCGCAATGTGACTACCTTTCCTCAAGGCATGGCGCATCGATCCTCATACCGGAAGGCACATCAAACCACTGCCCGGCCCGGCTTTACGCTGATTGAGTTGCTGGTAGTGATTGCGATTATCGCGATCCTGGCCGCTCTTCTGCTTCCAGCTTTGAACAAAGCCAAGAGCAAGGCCCGCAGCGTGGCGTGTCTGAGCAATCTCAAGCAGCTGCAACTTTGCGCCCAGCTGTACAGCGGCGACTTTGGGGGGCACCTGCCACCGAACAACTTCGTCTACGAGATTTCCAGTGGCGGACCGCTGGACAACGCTTTTGATGCCGCCATTACCTGGTGTGCGGGTAACACCCGACTGGACACCACCACTACGAACATCGAGACGGGGCTCCTGTTCCCGTACAACACCGCTACGGACATCTACCATTGCCCATCCGACATGTCGCGAGTTGATGGGCCGGACGGCACGCTTCTGCCGATGAAGCGGACCCGGAGCTACAACATGGGGCAGTCCATTAATGGTGTTCCGCTAACTCCTGAGGGCTACATCCTGCCGCCCAACTTTACGAAGGAGGACGACATGATCGAGCCCGCTCCGTCGGGTGTGTTTGTGTTTATCGATGTGCACGAGGATGACATCACAGACTCCCATTTTGGTATTCCGCCTCCGGGGTGGTATCCAATTCTGCTTGCTCAGGAGACTTGGTGGAATCTACCGGCTGACCGGCATGAGCAGGGTGCGAACCTGTCCTTTGCCGATGGGCATGTGGAGCGTTGGAAGTGGCAAAATCCAAAGGAATACACCCAGCTGGCGCAGGAAGTGAATTGGGAGCGTGAGGAGCGGGACTTTCGTCGGTTACAGGAAGCGGTCAAGCCGGAGGACCGGTTTTGGTGGAACCGCCGGTAGGGTCCATTCAGGAGTCTTGGGGCGGTCTCAGGTTCCCTCTCTGGCAAGTGTGCTCACTTCCCGCTTGCGCCGAGGGAGGTCTCCCTTATTCTTCACTGCCGCAACATTATGAATATTCGCATCTCCCAACGCGCAGCATCACTTTCACCATCTTTGACTCTGGCGATTGACGCGAAGGCCAAGCAGATGAAAGCCGAAGGGATGGATGTGGTGGGGTTTGGGGCTGGTGAGCCTGATTTTGATACGCCCCAGCATATCAAGGATGCTGCTGCGCAGGCTTTGGCTGCAGGTTTCACGAAGTATACCCCCAGTAGTGGTATTCCCGATCTGCGGCAGGCGATTGTTGATAAGTTCAAACGCGAGAACGGGCTGAGCTACAAGACCTCCCAGGTTATAGTCTCCTGCGGCGGCAAGCATTCCTGCTACAACGTGATCATCGCCACGTGTCAGGAGGGGGACGAGGTGCTCATTCCTGCGCCTTACTGGCTAAGCTATCCCGAGATGGTCAAGCTGGCTGGTGCGACACCTGTGGTTCTCCCTACGTCGGACCAGACGGAGTTCAAGATCACTCCGGAGCAGCTGAGGGCGGCGATCACTCCGCGCAGCAGGCTCCTGATCCTGAACAGTCCGAGTAATCCGACCGGAACCGTTTACACCCCTGACGAGATCAAGGCTATTGGCGATATCTGTGTCGAGAAGGGCATCCTCATCATGAGCGATGAGATTTACGAGCATTTGCTCTATGACGGGGCGGTCCACAAGAGCGTTGCGAGCTTCAGTCCGGCACATCAGGAGCACACCATTGTGGTGCACGGCTTTGCCAAGGCCTGGAGCATGACAGGCTGGCGTTTGGGGTTCATGGCAGCTCCCGAACCGATCGCCAAGGCCATTGATGCGATTCAAAGCCACAGCACGAGCAATCCCACTTCCTTTGCTCAGAAAGGCGGAGTTGCGGCGCTTACCGGAACGCAGGAGCACCTGAAGATCTGGCTGGCTGAGTTTACCAAACGGCGCATGTTTGCGTGCGGCCGGCTCAACGAGATTCCTGGGATCAGCTGCGTCAACTCCAAGGGCGCGTTCTACCTTTTCCCCAACATCAGCAGGACGGGGTTGAAGTCGACCGAGTTCTGTGCCCGGCTTCTGGAACAGGAGAAAGTCGCCGCTGTGCCGGGGATAGCCTTTGGTGCGGACGATTACATTCGGCTGAGTTACGCGACGAGCATGGCGAACATTGAGAAGGGCTTGGAGCGGTTGGAACGCTTTGCCAAGTCGCTCTAGCCTCTACGCTGGTTTAAGAAAAAGCGCAGACGCGGGGGCGTCTGCGCTTTTCTGTAAAAGGCTTTGGTGTGGTTGCCGGCTGATGATCAGCGGACCAGTTTCATGGCACCGATCCCACCCGGGTTCCAGTTGGTGAAGAGGACGTAGAGCTCACCGTTGGCTTCGTACCAGGCCGCATCGTGGATGTGCTGGGCAAGGTCGAAACCCAGGTCCTTTTTGGGATGCAGCGTGCTGACCACTGTTCGGGTGCGGAGGTTGATGACATAGATGGGTCCGGGAGTGCGATCGGGGCCGTCGAGGCAAGGCGCCAGGGCATAATCGCCGCGGATATCGATATCACAGACCGTTGAACCGGGAGGCAGGCCCATGACTTGGGTGAAGCCCTCGTGTTCACTCCAGCGTTTCAGCTGTCCCTCAGGGCGGGCGGACACCACCAGCGAGAAGGATTTACTATCCCAAGTGATACCATGGGGGGTCTGGGACATGCTTTTGCCCCCGAAGGCTTCGCCGTGGTAGGCGAAAGGTTCGGTCGTCAGGGGCATGAAGAACGCCGCGCCGTATCCATCCGTTACGTAGGCCGAATCCGCACCTACGAAGGCGGCATCGGTCGGGTGGAATTGTCCTGCCTGCTCGTAGGGGGCTTTGCCTGGCCACCCAACTTTCTTGACGTCCTTGAAGTTGGTGTCCGAAAGGTAGACTTCGCCCTGCACGTTGTCGGCGACGATGACGAGCGGCAGCTTGCCATCACGGACCAGCAGGTCGGCGCCATGGAGATTGCCTTCACTGAGGGCGGGATCCCCGTCAACAATCCATGAGCGTTTGAGTTGGTCAGCAAAAGCGACCCAACCGACATTTTCGAGACCCCAGAAGACCGTATCGCGTTCAGTATCGACAACCAGGGTGCCGTGGGCTCCGGGGACTTTGGGCTGGGCCTTTTCTGGTACTGGCAGGACGTCCTTCACCGCCACGAAGGTCCATCTCCCCTCCCCTGTGGCGGGGTGGTTGATGTTTGCTGGCGCCGACCCTTCGGCTTGAAAGCGCAGGGGCTCTGCGGTTGGGGCGTCATGATCATGGTGTGCATGGCCGACATCATGGGCATGCAGGTGATAGAATCCCGGTAGGACGAGGGCGGTTAGGAGGTAGCTAAGGTGGCGAGCTTTCATGGTTCAGAATTGGCTTGGAGCATTCCAGATTCCTTATGCTGATGAAAAGAGAATCTTTTCTTTGTCGACACTGCCGATGGAGGCTCGCACCTGTTCAGGTGCACGACTGGTGTGAGGTGTTGGGCTAGCCCAGTTCCCAGCCTGGTTTGGGCTCGTCGTCAAGGCTGCCCTGCTTACCTGCTGTGAGGCGGCGTTCTGCGATCACTCCCACCATGCCGGCGTTGTCCGTGCACCAGGACGGGGCGGCGAGCCTGAGCTCGATATTCTCGCGGGAGCATGCCGTGGCGAGGGCGGAGCGGAGGCCTCGATTGCAGGTGACACCGCCGGAGGCAGTGATACATGGGCGATGCAGACGGCGTGCGGCCCGTATGGATTTGGTGACCAGCACTTCTACGATGGCGGCCTGGACAGCTGCGCAGAGGTCGCGAATCCCCTGCCCGTTTTCCAGGAGTTCCGGGTGGTCGCGCAGGTGATAGCGGACGGAGGTCTTCAACCCACTGAAGGAGAAATCATCATCGGGGTCCTTGAGTTTTGGGCGCGGGAAGTTCAGTCCTGAGGGATCCCCCTCCGCTGCGAGTTGATCGAGAACCGGGCCTCCGGGATAGGGCAAGCCAATGAGCTTGGCCACCTTGTCGAAGCACTCTCCGGCTGCGTCGTCTACAGTGCCCCCAAGGAGTTGGTGGTGTAGCGGCTGTGGAACATCGACGAGCAGGGTATGGCCGCCACTGACGATGAGGGAGACATTGGGGAGAAAAGATTCCCACTGGGCCTGCGGAGGATCTCCTTGGATCCACGGGGAGTAGAGATGGGCTTCGTGATGGTGTACGCCGATGAAAGGGATCTTTAGAGCTGCGGCCATCCCCTGCCCTGCTTTGAGTCCCATGAGGAGGGCGCCCGGCAGGCCTGGTCCTCGGGTTGCCGCGACGGCATCAAGTTCACCGGCCCCAAGGCCGGCAACTTCCAGAGCCCGGCGGCCCACCAACGGAAGTTGCCTGAGATGTTCTCTTACGGCGAGTTCCGGGACGACTCCGCCGTAGATGGCATGGAGGTCGACTTGGGACGCCACGATGTTGGACCGAATCACGCCATTCACGAGGACGGCGGCGCTGGTCTCGTCGCAGGAGGATTCGAACGCGATAAGTTTCACGAGCCGGACAACGGCGAGCCGGGTTATCGGGTGCTCACGGCCTCTTGGGGGGTGCCGCTGGCGATGACGGAGGTATCGGGCTTCCTTGGCGTCCGTTTTGAGAAAAGCTCTATCCCTCGCAGGACCTCCAAGGCACGTTCGAGCTGGGGATCCGGCGTGTTGCGAAACTCCTGCTGCACGGCTTCAGGCATACCCTCCAGAGTGCCGCCGGTCCGGAGCAGTCTTGCTCGTTCCTGGTTCTCGGTCATGCGAACCTCGATGTCGGGCTGGACACCAACGGTGTGAATAACGCGACGGTTGGGAGAGTAGTATTTGGCGGTTGTCAGGCGGAGGGCGTCGCCGCTGGGGAAGGGTATAATTTTCTGAACCGATCCCTTTCCGAAGGTGCGTTCACCGATGAGAACGGCATGAGCCACACCATTGGTGGTACTGTCCTGCAGGCACGCAGCCACGATCTCGGAGGCGCTTGCGCTGTTGGGGTTCACCAGCACGGCCAGAGTGAGATCGGAGTAGCGCCCGCGGCGCAGAGTCCGATATTCCGAGCGATCTTCTGCGCGGCGTCCCTCGGTGGTGACAACGAGCTGGCCACGGGGCAGGAACCGTTCACAGACCTCGTAGGCTTGTTCCAACAAACCGCCCGGGTTGGAGCGCAAATCGAGAATCAGCGACTTCATGCCCTGAGCGGTGAGTTTCTTGAGAGCATCATCCAGTTCAGCACTCGTTTGCTCACCGAACTGGACGATACGTGCGTAGCCGATCCCATCCTCCAGAAGTTCAAATTTGCTGCTGCCGGACTGGTCCTTGACGGTATCGACCTGGATGACCGCGCGTTCGAGGGTTACGTCACGTTCCTCACCGGTGGACGGGCGGCGCATCACTAGGTCGATTTTGCTGCCGGGCTTACCGCGTAGAAGTCCTACGGCTTCCTGGATGCCGAGGCTTTCAGTGCTTTGGCCGGCGATGCGGATGATTTGGTCCCCGGGCAGAATGCCTGCCTTGAAGGCTGGGGTGTTTTCCATGGGGGACAGCACCGTGAGGATCTCATCCCGCACGCCGACCATCATTCCCACGCCGCCGAAGGCTCCTTCAGTATCTTCCCGGAGTTCGTCGAACTTCCTGGCGTCCATGAACTCGCTATGGGGATCCAGGCTCGAGAGCATGCCGCGGAGGGCCCGCTGGATGAGTTCACGGTAGGTTAGGTCCTCACCATCGACATAGTCCTTGCGCACCCGTTCCAGGGCGCGGGTGAACAGTTCCATGTTCTGGTAGATGTCGTCAGTGGCTGCGGTTTCGGCCGAGGCCAAATAGATCCGGGCCCCCACCCAGAGGTTCAGGATGAGGGCGAGTGTTAGTGCCCCATACGAAAGTCTTCTCATCATGCTCGTGATTTCGTTGCTGCACACACTAGGGCCCGCGGTGGGCTTTGGCAAGGGGTGTGGATTTCAGGTTTGTTCCACCGGTTCATGCTGCCTCGAATTGCTGTTCTAATCATTTGCCACGGTGGTGCGGGCACCATTACTATCTGGCGCCGACACCCGATTATTCTATGAATATGAATTCACCCAAGAACCCTTCTGGGTCGATGACCCGGCGGGATTTTCTACGCAACTCATCCTTGATGGCTGGGGCTGCGGCGATTAGCGCGCCGTCTATCCTGAACGCACAGGCCAAGCAACCGTTGAACGCCGTGATTGTGGGCGTTGGCGGCCGTGGTGGTGGTGCTGGGGCCAACTTCCTTGAGGCGGCCAAAATAGCCGGTGCCGAGGCGAAGATTGTGGCCGTGGCCGACGTTTCCGCCCGTCAGGCCAGCCGTGGTCGCCAGGAATTTGGCGTGCCGGAGAATAAGTGTTTCAGCGGTTTCGACTCCTACATTAAGGCGATGGAGGAACCGGGAGTGAACTATGTGATTTTGGCGACACCCCCAGGATTCCGTCAGGTGCACTTCCGCAAGGCGGTGCAGCTGGGCAAAAACATCTTCACGGAGAAACCTGTGTGCGTGGATGCTCCCGGTGCGCGCCTGATGTATGCGGCCGGTGAAGAGTCCTTGCGCAAGGGACTGAAGGTGGCTGCCGGCACACAGCGCCGCCATGGCGACAACTACATTGAGACCATCAAGCGGATTCATGATGGTGCAATCGGGGATATTACTGCCCTGCGTGCCTACTGGGTCAACGGCGGTCCGATCTGGCATCGGGGCGAGAATGGTTCCACCCCGCTCGAGGTGCAGGTGAACAACTGGTATCACTACATCTGGCTTTGTGGTGACCATATTGTGGAACAGCACGTGCACAACCTTGACGTGGCAAACTGGGTCAAGGGTGAGCATCCTGTGAAGGCGTGGGGTATGGGGGCCCGCCAGATGCTGGGCAACAAGCCCGGTGAAATCTGGGACAACTTTGCCGTTGAGTTCGAGTATTCGGACGGCGTGCGCTGCTCGAGCTACTGTGGTCAGGTCAAGCGTAGCTGGGCTTCGGTGAGTGAGGCCGTTGTGGGCAGCAAGGGAACTGCCGATCCGGGTGGCAGCATTCGGCCGAAGGAAGGCCAAGCGTGGCGCTATCGTGGACAGAAGATCAGTGACTATGTGCAGGAGCATGTCGATCTGATCAACGCGATCCACAATGACACCCCGCTCAACGAGGCGAAGAACGTGACGGACAGCACTTTCACCGCTGTGCTCGGCCGCGAGGCTGCTTACAGCGGGAATGGAGTGTCATGGGATGAGCTGCTGCAATCCAACTTCCGTTATGGACCGGATGCGCTTTACGACGAGAACCCGGACGAAGCCGCCAAGATGAAGTTTGGCGAGTTCCGCACGCTTACCCCGCCGCTTCCAGGGACGCACAATATCCTTGCAGACCCGCCGGTTGTGTAAACCGTAGCGCCCGCGAGGCGCAGAGTACGACTGCAAGCGACAAAACCGCCGCTTTCTCGATGAGAGAGCGGCGGTTGTCTTTTGTCGTTTCCCGGAAGCTGGGCGCTCTAGACGGACCAGTCCGGTCGCTTGCGCAAGTGGGCCACGTAGGCACCGTCCACTCCATCGCGGAATGGCAGCAGCTGCCGCTCTCTGACGAGCGTGAAATCCGGATGGTCGGCGATGAAGGCGTTGACCACCTGCTCGTTTTCTTCCGGCTCCACGCTGCAGGTGCTGTAGATCAGCGTCCCGCCGGAGTTGAGCGGAGCGGCGGCCTGTTCCAGCAGTTCCCGTTGCGTCTTGGTGAGTTCCTGCATCTGGTCGGGCTGGAGTCGCCAACGCGCTTCGACTCGACGCCTGAGGACCCCGGTATTGGAACAGGGTGCGTCGACTAGTGCGCGATCGAACCGCAGCCCCCCTGCCCCGCCGGGTTGATCTGAAGTCATGAGTTCCGGCTCGATGCAGTTCACTCCCAGACGGGTGCAATTTTGCTGGAGCAGCTTGAGACGGGTCTCGGAGTTATCGCGGGCGACAATGAGTGCCTGGTTGTCGACTTTCGCGGCGATGGCCGTGGCTTTTCCGCCGGGGGCAGCACAGAGGTCCAGGATGCGTTCTCCCGGTTGGGGGTCCAGCCATTTAACGGCCAGCAGCGTGCTCGGGTCCTGGACATAGAAGCACCCTTCTTTGAAGCTGGGCAGACCGGTGAAGTTGCTGCCTTTACGGAGCTTGAACACCTGGTTTTCGCCGACCCATTCGAGGCGCACGAAATCGTATTCTACGCGTTCGTCGAGGCGCCAGCGTTCGACGAGCCGGCCCGGATCGATCTTCAGGGTGTTGACTCGCAGATAGACCTCGGCTGGCTTGTTGTTCCATTCCAGGAGGCTGCGAACCTCGCTTTCCGTCCATCGGCTCATCCAGCGTTCCACCAGCCAGGAAGGATGAGACCACCCCACGGAAGGCTCGGTTTCCTTGAGGCGTTTGAGGTCAGCCTTGAGTGACTCACGGTCACGGATGCAGTTGCGCAGAAGGGCGTTGACGAAACCGCTCTGCCCGCCGAAGCCGAGCTGCCGGGTCAGCTCTACGGATTCGTTGACGATTGCGTGGTCGGGGACCCGGTCCAGCCAGAACAGCTGATAAACGCCGACCCTGAGCAGGTTTTGCAGGCCGGGTTTTTGGGCCCGCCCGTCGGTTTTGTTCGAGATGATCCAATCTAGCAAGAGCCGCCAGCGGCAGACTCCGTAGACTAATTCCTGGCACAACGCCCGGTCCGGGCCTGTCAACCTCGGCAACGCATCCCCCAACAAGAGGTCCAGATGGACATCTTTGGCCTCAGCCCGAGCCAAAATGGCGCAGGCAATTTCTCTTGGTTTCTCGTTATTCACACTTTTATAGTTCGCGTTCTAACACGGCTCGTTAAGAAATAGCAGCTTTATGAAGGAAGAACTGGAGAAATTGGTCACAGCAGGGAAGATCGGGCGGCAGCACCTTGAGCCGCTTCTGCAGCTCATCCAAGGCGGCTACTGCGTCCACAGGAGTTGGGGATTCGGCAGAATCACGACTGTGGACACGGTGTTTTCGCGCGCCTTGATTGATTTTCAGGGCAAAGAAGGGCACTCGATGGATCTGGCATTTGTTGCGGAATCGCTCAAGCCGATCCCCCCGACTCACATTCTGGCCCGCAAAGCCGCAGACCTGCACGGGGTGCGCCAGATGGCCGCCGTACACCACTTGGAACTGATTCAAATCGTGCTGGAAAGCTTCGGGGGGCGTGCCACGGTCGACCAGATCCAGCAGGTATTGGTGCCGGACGTCATTGAGGACGATTGGAAGAAGTGGTGGGAAGTGGCTCGGCGCGAGATGAAGAAGGACGGGCATTTCATTGTGCCGCTGAAAAAGAGCGAGCCGATTGTCTATCAGGACCGGACGATTGCTTTGCATGATCGTTTGATGGGTGATTTCAGGGCGGCGCGTGGTCTGAAGGCGAGGCTTGTGGTTGCCGCTGAATTACTGAAGAGCCTTGAGGATTTGGACGATCCCGCTGCTGCGGTGACCGAGGCGCGGCAGACCCTGAACAACGAGATCAAGTCGCATCAACAGACGCAGCCTGCCTTGGCCTTGGAGGCGATATTCTTGCGCGACGAGCTGGTGGCCGGAGCAGAACTGGCAGCGGTGGAGGGTCAGGTGACAGACGCGCAGGTTTGGCAGCAGAATCCCAAGATAGCGGGTATTTTCGAGGCTATGCCGGCGGCTAAGCACCGTGTGGCGTTGCTATCATTCCGTGACGCTACCCCGGATACCTGGCATGAGCTCCTGCTGGGCATCCTCAACGCTCTGCCGGCGAGGCTTTGCGGGGAGTGCGCTCGCCTGCTGATTCAGGAAGGCAAGCTGTCTGACTTGAAGGAACTGCTGAAGCGGTTGATTTCGCAGCATACGGCCAATAGTGAGCTACTGCTCTGGCTGGGCAAGGAGCGGTCTGGTGCCTTCGCGGACGTGCTGGGGTCGGAGGTTTTCCGTTCCATGCTTACCGCCATGGAGCGTGATCAGTTCAACGAAAAGCGCTCCAACCGCCTCCGCGACTTCATTCTGGACGACCACGACTTGGTTCCGGATCTCATTGAGTCAGCCGACATCGAGATTGTTAAGGACCTCGTCAGGGCTTTGCAGTTCTCCCCCAGTTTCGATGACATGGACAAGCGTTCCCTGCTGGGGCGCATTGTGAAGATCTTCCCTTCCATCCAGAGTTTGATATCCGGAGAACAAACCAAGCACGACTCCAGCCTCTTCGTTTCGTGGGCGAGTCTGGAACGGCGCAAGGACGAATACACCGAACTGGTTCAGAAGAAGATTCCAGCGAACTCCAAGGAAATCGCGATCGCCAGAAGCTATGGCGATTTGCGTGAGAATCACGAATACAAGGCCGCCAAGGAGATGCATCGTATTCTCATGACGCGCAAGCATGAGCTGGAAACCCAGCTTTCGAGGGCGCGTGGCATCAACTACTCCGATGCGAGCACAGACGCTGTCAACATTGGCACGCTGGTGACAGTGACGGATAAGGAGACTCAACAGAGCGAACGTTACTCGGTTCTTGGCGCATGGGATTCGGATGCAGATCACGGGAAGATCAGCTACCTGAGTCCTTTGGGGCAGTGTCTGCTGAATCATTCCGTGGGAGACGAGGTGCAATTCGAAATCGAAGGACGGCGCCGCTCCTATCGGATTGACGCGATCGAAGCCCATCCTGAGGAGGCTCAGTCTGCACCTGCAGAACCAGCGTCGGAGGACTCCTCCGAGTCAGGTGCAGTTCAGGAAATTCAACCGCCCGCAGCCTTGGGCTAAGGGTGCTGTAATTAGAGATGTTCAGCTTCACCCCGAGCCTAACGCGCTCGGGGTGAATTCGTTATGGGGTTTTAGCTCCCCCTGTTTGCCTGCCGCCGCCCCCCTTTCTTTCCTTCCGCAACATCCCCTTTCGAATCAGTTGCTCAGGGCGTAATCCGTGCGATAGGACTCTGTTACGGCCCAGAGGTTGAGGGGATAGAGCAGTCCTTTGTAACGAATGAAGCGGGCACTGCCATCTGCCATGGCGTAGTTGGAGCCACCGCTTCCCTCGCCTGGTTTCACCACCGAATGTCGTCCCCGTTCGATCTCGGTGACATCATTGCCGCGTCCACCGCGGGAGGGCTCGAGCAGATCCATGTAAAAGTGGTCTGAATCGGATTTCTTCTCTCCGAGGACAATCGTGTCCGATGGAAGGCGGATACCCGAAAGCGGCATAGCCTGATTCGGGGTGCTGCCGACGTCGTAGCGTCCGTTACCGTTTTCCGCGAAGTAATCGTTCCAGCCGTTGATGATGTGACTGCGGAAGGCATCATCGGGATCCGTGTTCCTGTTGGTTTGGGAGTGGGAATCGAACAGTGACTGCTCACGGGGACGGTCTCCCGGGCAGCGGAGCATGGCGGGAGCCTCGTAGTAGGGCAGTAGTTGCGTCGGCCAGCGTCCGCGGCTGCGGCGTTCAGGGTAACGGTCCTGGTTGTCTCCGGCGTAGAGATAGGCCGCCAGGCTCACTTGCTTTAAGCGGCTGAGGCAGCGCATGGACTGGGCTTTTTCTTTCGCCCTTCCCAACGCTGGGAGCAGCATGCCTGCAAGGATAGCGATGATCGCGATCACGACGAGCAGCTCGATCAGCGTGAAAGCACGTGCTGGCTTGTGGAACGACATGGGCTTTAGCGAGGTTGGGAGAAAGGCTCATCACGAGCAACCCTGGAATTTGTCGTCCCGCCCTCAAGTCGGAAGGTGACTCGAACGGCAGACTCGTGGCAGATTCTGCGCGACATCTAGCGAAACTGACTATGGGGAACATTCCAACGCGGCGGTCCAAGGTGGCCTTTTTTGCTCTGGAAGCGCTCAACTCCGTGGCGGTTGGCCTTTATTACACCTACCTCTTCTGGTTCATGCAGGAGCGTTTTGGCTACGGGGACCGGGAGAATCTGGCAGTGGCGGCCTTGAACGGTCTGATCTACACCTTCTGTGCCTGGCAGGGCGGCCGGCTCGGACAACGTTTGGGTTACCTCCCTACTCTCTTGCTGGGGAGCGCAGCCATGAGCCTCTGCCTTGCGGCGGCGCTTGTCGTCGATGGCTCCAGCTTCACCCGGAACATATCGGGTTGGCAGGTGCTGGTGCTGTCGATTTGGACCCTTGGCGTATCCGTGACGTGGCCGGCTCTGGAGGCCATGGTAACTGACGGCGAGGAGCCGAAAGAGCTCCCTCGGATGGTGGGGCGGTACAATGTCACCTGGGCCAGCGGGTGGGCGGTGGCTTATTTCGGTGGGGGCGCGATGCTGGAGCACCTGGGTTTGCGCAGTGTGTTTTGGATTCCCCTTGGCATCCATGTCGTCCAGATCGCGGTTATTCTTCGTCTTCGATCCAAGTCAGGGTTGATCCATCCGGCTGAGGCTCAGGCTTCATCCACTCGGGATGAAGCCGTGCCAATCCACCCGCCGCACCCGGATTCCGGCTTATTTCGGAAGCTTGGGTGGATTGCAAACCCCTTTGCATACCTGGCGATCACGGCATTGGTGCCTGTGATTCCGTCCCTTGCATCGAAGCATGGGTTGAATCCGACCTGGGCTGGCATCTTCTGCTCAACCTGGTTTTTTGCGCGGCTTGCGGCGTTCCTGGTTCTCTGGCAATGGCCGGCCTGGCATTACCGGTTCCGCTGGCTTTTTGGCTCCATGTTATTACTGATCGTCTCGTTCGCTGGAATCCTGTTCTCCACCACCCTGTCTGCGCTTTTCGGCTGCCAGATTCTGTTCGGGCTCGCTGTAGGGCTGATCTATTACTCCTCGTTGTATTACTCAATGGATGCGGGCGATCAGAAGGGCGAGCACGGGGGCATCCATGAGGCCGCCATCGGGGCTGGCATTTTCGCTGGTCCCGCGATTGGTTATCTAGCCTTGGTAGCCTTGCCAGAATCTCCCCGGGCCGATACCTGGGCGGTCAGTGCCGCTCTCTGTCTCGGGGCCGTGTGGCTCGCCGCGGCCTATCGTCGTCACCGTTCGGTTCGGATCACGTCCGTCCCCCAACAGAATCCGTGAGCGTAAGGTCTTGCCAAGGCCCCCGGCTTTGCCTAGAGCATCAGGTTTTGAGACGCTATGGGACTACTTGAAGGAAAAATCGGATTGGTGTTCGGTGTGGCCAACAAACGCTCCATCGCTTGGGCGATCGCTCAAGCCTGGGCCAAGGAAGGCGCGCGCCTCGCATTTACTTATCAGGGTGAACGGTTGAAGGACAACGTCGAGGAGCTCGCGGGCACATTCGGGGCGGACACCCTCATCATGCCCTGCGATGTGACGAAGGATGAGGACATCGACCGTGTCTTCGCTGAGTTCAAAGCCCGCTATGGCAAACTGGATCTACTGCTCCACTCGGTGGCCTTCGCCCCACGGGCAGCGTTGGAAGGGCGGTTTGTAAACACCGACCGGGACGCTTTCCGCATTGCGCATGATGTCAGCGCATACTCCTTGGTAGCGCTTTCACGCGCTGCAGCGCCTCTCATGACGGACGGTGGCAGTATTGTCGGCATGAGCTACTATGGGGCTGAAAAGGTGGTGCCCCACTACAACGTGATGGGCGTGGCCAAAGCCTCCCTGGAGGCATGCACCCGCTATCTGGCTTATGATCTGGGTCCGCAAAAGATCCGGGTCAACTGTATCAGCGCCGGTCCTGTCAACACGTTGGCCGCCCGCGGAATCGCCGGCTTCAACGAAATGGTGCGCCACTATGAGGCGAAGTCGCCGCTAAAGCGCAATCTGGTTCCTGAAGAGTTGGGCGCTACCGGCGTATTCCTGGCCAGCGAAGGCTCAGGAGCCATCACCGGTCAGGTTATTTACGTCGACTGTGGCTACCAGATCATGGGGATGTGACCAGGTCCCGGGCACAGATGCGCTCGAAGATCAGCAGGGTGGTAACGCTTCTAGCTGCGCTTGCGCAGGTCGGATCAGGTGCTTTGGGTGACTCAGCTGACAGTGGTCTGCACGCGACGGAGAAGACGGGGGTGAAGGAACTCGTTTTCGTTGGTGGCTACTCCAGCAAGGAAGCTCCAGGCATTCAGGTTGCGGACTTTGAGCCGGCTACCGGCCGGCTTTCCCGGCTGCGCCTCGCAGCTGAGATCACCAATCCTTCATTCCTTGCGTTGGGTCGCGATGGGAAGGCCCTCTATGCTGTCAGTGAAGTCGGCGCTGCGGCAGGACGGTCCGGTGGTCTTGTGAACGCGTACTCCATAGATCGCTCGACGGGCAATCTCCACCTCATCAGTTCGGTGGGCACCGAGGGTGGTGCTCCCTGCCATGTCTCACTTGATATCTCCGGTCGATGCCTGTTTGTGGCGAACTATGGTGGTGGCAGCACGGTTTCCTATACGCTTGGTGCCGATGGGGCGATTGAAAGCCGCGCATCCTTCGTGCAGCACGAGCAACGTGCCGGGCACCGGCCTGACCGTCAGGAAGGTCCTCATGCTCACGGGGTTCATCCGGATCCCGCCTCACGTTTCCTGCTTGTCCCTGATCTCGGGTTGGATCGGGTGCAGGTTTATCGGTTTTCGTCGGCTTCTGCGGAATTGACCCTGCAGAACCATGCTGAGCTTCCTGCGGGTGCTGGTCCCCGTCATCTGGCTTTCCATCCCACGCTGTCGGTCGCGTATGTGATCAACGAGCTCGATTCCACGATTTCCACGATGGCTTGGAACGGCCGCGAGGGCACGCTCCATCCGTTGGAACGAGTTAGCACCCTTCCGGATGACTTCACAGGCTCCAACACCACCGCAGAAATTATGGTTCATCCGTCTGGACGCTTTCTGTACGGCTCGAACCGTGGTCATGACTCGATTGCTGTGTTTGGGATCCGGGAGCATCGGGGCACGCTTCATCCGCTGGGTCATGCATCCTCTGGCGGGAAGACGCCCCGGTTTTTTACTTTGGACCCTTCAGGGCGCTGGCTGCTGACAGCCAACCAACAGACTGGGAACCTTGTGGTGTTCCCGCTCAACCCGGACACAGGCATGCCCGGTCCAGGCCTTCCGCCCCTCATTACCCCCTCCCCCACCTGCCTCGTCTTCGTTCCCTAACCGGTAAGCAGCACGGCTTGAGAAGTCATGGATCCGCGGTTGCGACTCGGCTAAGGCGCACCTCAAAAACGGAAAAAGGCACCGCCCCCTCGGGACGGTGCCTTTGGATTCGATAGCCTGGGCTAACTAGATTTCCCAGCCTTTACGATTGTTGCGCTTCACGAACTGTGCGGCAGCGTCGAGGTTCTTCGACCGCATGTTCGGGCCGTCCCATTCCATCCGATGGCCTTCGCCAACGCGCAGGGCAATACAGCCCAGTAGAATGATCTCCGTGAGGTAGGCGGCGATGTCGAAGTTCGAGTAGGCCGGAGTGCCGTCCTTCATCATCGCGAACCACTCGTCCATGTGGCCGGGAGACCGCGGAATCGTCTGAGGCACGTCCTTGGCCGCGTCGTGGTTGGCGCCGGAACGGTATTCCTCTTCGCCCTTCATACAGAGGTCGAAACGCGCACCGTAGTCATCCGGCGAGAACAGCTTGCCCTTTTCACCAATCACCAAACAGCCGCTGCCGGGCAGCGTCCCGCGGGTCATGATGATCTCCTTCACCACTTCAGGGCTCGGACGCAGCGGAGTGAGCTCATCTCCGGGGTTGCCGTCATACCACCAGAATTTCAACGGAGGTAGACCGTCGCGCTCGGGGAACTCAAAGCGGATACGGGAAGTCTTCGGGAAGGTCTCCAGATAGCTGCGGGAGTTCATCTCGCATTCCACGACATCCGGGTAACCGAGCTTCAGTGCCCGGAAAGGCATGTTGACCGTATGACATGCCATATCACCCAGAGCGCCGGTTCCGAAATCATACCAACCGCGCCATTGGAAGGTGTGGTAGATGCTCTCTTTGAAGGGGCGTTCGGCTGCCGGCCCCAGCCAGCAATCCCAGTTCAGGTTGGCAGGAACCGGATCGGAGCCGGCAGGACGATCGTAGGCCTGACGCCAGACCGGGCGGTTCGACCAGACGTGCAGCTCAAGGGGTTTGCCGATAACACCGGCCTGGATCACTTCCACAGCACGGCGCAGGCCGTCTTCGGAGCTGCCTTGATTGCCCATCTGCGTCGCCAAGTTGTGTTCCTTGGCCAGTGCACGCATTAGGCGGGCCTCTGTGACGTTCTGGGTCAGCGGTTTCTGACAGAAGCAGTGCTTCTTGCGGCGCATTGCTCGAATCGCCGCACCGCCATGGTTATGGTCCGGAGTCGAAACCGTCACCGCGTCGAACTTGATCTTGCCGCTGTCGACATCGTCAAACAGTTTGCGATAGTCCTGATACTTCGCCGCTTTGGTGAATTTCTCCCCCTTCTTGTTGAGCGTGTTCATATCCACGTCAACCATTGCCACCACGTTACCGAGACGGCCGGCGTCGCTGCTGTCGCTGTCGCCCTTGCCGCCAACACCGATACAGGCCACGTCGATCTTATCGTTCGCGCCCAACACCTGCCCGATATAAGGGAAGGCCATTACGGCCGTACCGGCAGCAATGCCGGTCCGGCTGAGAAACTGACGTCGATTTAATGCGTTCATGTGTAGGGATTTCTCCATGGGTGAATATGCGTGAAACGTGTCGGTATTACGCTTTTGCCCTGCTCTAAACAAGGCTTTTATGAGCCGGCACCGTGGTTGGACGTCGTGAGGTCGGCGCGCATTCAAAATGCAGGCATGGGACTTGCGCGGCTTTCCGGTAATCGCTTTATTTTTCACCACAGTCTTCCGAATTGCGGCGACCCTCTGGCGCACCTCCCCCTCACCATGAAACGCATCCAGCTGACCCTTCTGCTGATCGCATTCACCGCTTTCAGCGTGCGTTCCGTCAGGTCGTCCCTGACTCTGAAACAGATAGTGGCCTTCGACTGCGATCTGGCTGGAGACGTCGATGACGCGTAAGCCTTCGCGTTGCTGTTGGCGAGCCCGGAGTTCGAAGTGCTGGGGTTGGTCATGGACCCTACAGAGGGATGAGCTGATCCGGCGCGTCATGGAGGGCTATCTCAAACCAAACCTGATGCGTCACCCCTAGCCCAGAAAGACTGCAGGTTCGTGGCGCATGGGCAGGTATTCGGGGAACCACATGGATCGGCGGACCGCATCGTCGACCTCATCAGCCGTCATCGCTGGACAAGCCCCCTCCGCTTCTGCCTGGCGTATGACAGCGCAAGCCACCGCATGGGAGCATTCACGGATGCTCTTGAGCGATGGGTAGACAGATCCCTGCTCCAAGTCGGCTGGGGTGACAGCCGCTGCCAGTGCCTTCGCCGCTGCCAGAAACGTACGGTCTCTCAAGCGTGATAGTTGTCCCACGATTGCCCCCAAACCTATCCCAGGGAAGCAATAGACGTTGTTGGCTTGGCCGATCTTGTATCGCTTGCCTGCATGCTCAACGGTTTCAAACGGGCTGCCTGTCGCCACGATCGCCTGTCCATTTGACCATTCGATTGCGTCTCGCGGGTGGCATTCCGATTTTGAGGTTGGATTAGACAAGGCGAAGATAACGGGGCGGTTGCAGCTGGCGGCCATGTCCCGCACAACTGCCTGGGTAAAGAGGCCTCCAACACCGGAAGCTCCCAGAAGAACCGAGGGCCGCACACTTCGGATGACCTCCACCAGCTGGATGCGGCCTTCCGGATCGCGACTAAACCCGGTGACTTCCTCCGGATCACGGGCGAACCGCGCCTTGAAACTCTCCAGCCCGGGGCGATCGTTTACGACCAAGCCCCCTGTGTCCACACACCAGATCCGGCTGCAGGCTTCACTCTCCTGCAGGCCGGATTCCGTCATGGCCTGCACAACCAAGGCGGCAATGCCCTGCGCTGCCGCGCCTGCTCCGCTCAGCACCACCCTTTGTTCACGCATGGGCACTCCGGTAATCCTGCTCGAGGCCAGCAACCCCGCAACCACCACGGCGGCCGTGCCCTGAATATCGTCGTTGAAGGAGCAGAGCTGGTCGCGGAAGCGCCCGAGTTGTCGGATTGCGTTCCCCTTCAGAAAATCCTCCCATTGCAACACCGCACGCGGAAATACCGCTCGGACTGCCGAAACAAAGGCATCCACAAAGTCCTGATACTCCGTGCCCCTTACGCGTTCGTGACGCAGTCCAAGATAGAGCGGATCCTCCAGACGTTCTCGATTGTCCGTGCCCACGTCCAGCATGACAGGCAGCGCGGTATAGGGGGGAACACCGGCGCAAAGTGAATACAGACAGAGCTTCCCAATGGGGATACCCATGCCTCCAGCTCCCTGATCACCCAACCCGAGTATTCGTTCCCCATCGGTTACCACCATGATCGACACCCGTTCGAGGTCCACGTGGCGAAGCACCCGTTCCAGTTGATGGCGGTGGTCATACGTCACGTAGACCCCGCGCGCTCGCCGATAAATATGCGAGAAGCGCTGGCATGCCTCCCCCACAGTCGGGGTGTAGACAATCGGCAGCATCTCCTCGATGTGCTCGTAGAGCAGGCGGTAGAAAAGCGTCTCATTACGATCCTGCAGGGCCGCCAGATAAACGTACTTGTCAAGGTTTGTCGGGCCAGTGCAGAAAGCATCGTAAACCCGCCGCAGCTGGTCGCTCATGGAACAGATGGCCGGTGGCAAAAGGCCATCCAGCCTGAGCCGACGTCGCTCCTCAGCCGAGAATGCCGTCCCCTTGTTGGTTTGCGGGTTCAGCAGCAGCAGCCGGCCCCGCTGCTTGACGGCCATGTATGCGCCACGGCCAATGCTATCCTGTCGGATCGAGAAATTCATCCCGTGCTCCCGCACTAGCCAGGCCGAACCGGGCGAGGGCTCCAACCGTCGCCGGATTGGAATGGAATTGTGCCTTTATCTATCACCAGTCGACCGCAACTGCCGGTTGGTCAACGGGAAACTTCACAGCAAAGCTCGCCAAGCAGACGGCCGCTTTTGGCGGCCGGAATTGGCAAGCGCTCCGGGCCAGTGGCGTTGCGCGGGGGTGGTGTCCCTGCCCTGAGGCAGCTTGCCAGCCGCCACTCGATGGCATACAGTGCGTGACGTTTCGGTCACCATGATGCGATGCGTCCTGCCACGGAACTACGCTGGTTTGAGTTGGTTGCTCCTCCTTGTGCTTCAGGTGGCCTCTTTCGGAGCCGCTCTGAGCAAGTCGCTGGAATATCTGCCAGCCCCTCCGGATAACCCACTCAAGGGATTCGTCTCCTATCCCGGAACAACGGGCGATTTTCCGCACAGCATGGAATGGGGTTACTTCGCCCTGCGGGACATCGTCGTCGGCAATCGGCAGTATGATTGGTCGCCCCTGGAGCAACAGCTCCAGAACTCAGCCTCGAAAGGCTGTCAGTTCTGGTGCCGCTTCTACCTGGAATGGCCCGGCAAACCCAACGCAATCCCCCATTACCTGCTCGAGGACGGCATGGCGGCCTACGCGTGGACCAATACCAATACCCAACCGTTTCCGCCGGCCGTGAATTTTACCCCGGATTATGAGGACGGTAGATTGCGGCGGGCCTTGCAGGATTTCATTGCCGAGTTTGGCCGAAGGTATGACGGGGATCCACGGTTGGGATTCGTGAGCGTGGGCCTCCTCGGCACCTGGGGAGAGTGGCACAACCACCCGAGCAACTTCCTTTTCGCCTCCAAGACCGTCCAGACCGAAGTCTACGAGGCCTATGAGAAGGCGTTCAGGACCACAAAGATCCTCGCGAGATATCCGGCAGGGAACTCCGATCCCGTCTATGCTTCCAACCACGAGCGTCGGTTGGGCTACCACGACGACTCCTTCGCATGGGCGACTGTCCACACGGGTCGGCGGGAGGATGACTGGTTCTTCGAGTCACGGTTGCGCCGCGCGGGCGCTTTGGAAAAGTGGAGAGCACAGCCCATTGGCGGCGAGGTTCGGCCTGAAGTGTGGGACTGCTTGTTCGCCGATCCTTCGTGCGCGCCCCCCGGGCAGGAGTACGAGCGGGCTCTGACGGTTACGCATGCTTCCTTGTTGGCGAATCACGGTGTGTTTAGGGAACAGCTCGATCCCGAGGTGCGGAGCCGGGCGCTGAGGGCCGCGCAGCAACTGGGTTATGAACTCTACGTTTCCGAAGCCATCATCCGCGCCAGTGACCACGCCCCTGAGTTGCTCGCCACCCTTAGCCTCACGAACACCGGTGTCGCTCCTTTCTATTACAACTGGCCGGTAGAGCTCGGGGCCTGTACCCGCTTCGGACAAAGACTCCTGCAAATCTGGCCCACCGAATGGAAACTTTCCGACATACAACCAGGACAGCCAGCCACCGTATGGGCCACGCGGGTTGGGTTCCCGGACCTGCCCGAGGGAGATTACAAGCTGCTCCTGCGCAGCCGGAATCCCATGGCGTCCGGTCGACCTGTCCGGTTCGCCAATACCGCCCAGGACCAGGATTTGCAGGGCTGGTTGACTCTCGGCGAGTTCCGTGCTGTCAAACCCCGATCCCCTGCCCCACCACCCTCCGAGCAGGATACTCTGCAGACGCTGAAGGTCGGATTGCACCTGATCCGGTTGAACTCCAACGCTGTATTGGATCAAGAGCTCCGCTCCTGGCTGAGTTCGTTGGCAGGCAACACAGCCATCACCCCGGCTCCCGTCCAGTCCCTGACGGCGGACCGGCGTGACCCTGTTCCCCGAGGTCTGGCCTTTGATCGCATTGCAGGTCCCGGACTCCTCTACGTCGGCGACGCTCCAGACGGTCCGGCGTTGATCGAGGCACTGCGCCGCGGGCCAGGAACGGAGATCCTGTCCCTCCCGTCCAAAGAATCGCAGGTCGGTGAG
The DNA here is from genome assembly GCA_046047235.1 of Verrucomicrobiota bacterium. Classification (GTDB taxonomy): domain Bacteria; phylum Verrucomicrobiota; class Verrucomicrobiia; order Limisphaerales; family JAHDYP01; genus JBMTVN01. The sequence goes on from JBJOII010000006.1 coordinate 60,656, forward strand.
GCCCTGGAATTGCACGTATCCGAAAGGACCGCTGTTCGAACCGGTATCCTGGATGAGGCCGTGGTTGGCCCGCGCGCTTCAACGCCCTACCTGGGAAATCCATTTTCCACGACAGAGGTGGACTGCGGGATCTGGTTCGCCATGGATTCCAGCTGGCAAAGCGACGGAGAAGCGATCCTAGGGCGGATGCATCTCACCACGGTCGAATTCGACGGGTATCGAGTCGATACACCCCCTGATCCGGTTGAGGTCTGGTTGAATGGTGAGAGGCGAGTGGTTGAGACCCCGATCCCGCGCCTCTACTCCCGCGAAATTCAGGTCTCAGTCGAATTTGTTCCCGGCTCCAGCCTGTTGTTTGGCTCATGGGCCGCCGCCCCCGACTCTGCCTTCCAGCCTGCCACACCCGCTGTGGAGCCGATCATCCCGGGGTTGGACCCGGCAATCCCACCGCTGCTTATCCTGCTGACAACGGAGTTGGTATCAGCTCCCGCTACACCTTAGCCCTCAGCCTTCCGCGCCGTCTGCCATCGGCAGGACACTGACTTTCGGCCTGCTCCCAACCTCCGCCGCACAACGCTCGGCTAGCTGTTCCACAAAGGTCACCACCTCATGGTAGGCCACAAGAAACAACACGCTCGAACCATGTCCCGGCCCTAGCAATCGCCCCCCGTGACAGCCTGGGAGTGACCGTGCGATCTCAATGATACTGTCCGCGATCAGCGAGGAAGCACCAGAGTTTGCGGCAAAGCTCTCCTGACTCAAAGTCAGGTAATGACCGAATTGCACAATGTCTTCGTCCCGCAGGGCCCGCTCCGCGTAAACCACCCGCTGCAACTCCCCGGCAACATGTCTTGCACAGGCCGCCTGAGTCGCATTCAACCGCTCGCCATTGACCTTTAAGTACGCCGGGTCCACCGATCGTAACGCTTTTGCCAGGAGTAACCGCGCCGTCTCCCGACACAGCCTCAACCAGCTACCCCGCCACTCCGCCTGCTCTGCAGTTGCACCCACACCAAGCTCGACCACAACCAGCGCTTCCCCAACCAGGCGATACTGATCAAATCGTTGGAACCTGCAGTCCGTAGCCAGAACATGCCACTCCTTCGCAAACAGAGATGGCCAGGGATCAAACGCTTCGCCTGCCCATTCCGGGGAATTGTCCCAGATCGACTTGCACCACTCTACCAGGATGCGCTTTTCATCCGCACTCCAGCCAGGCACGCGTCCCCGGGGATCCCGCCTGGGCGGTTCACCCGCACCCAACAGCGTCAGGCTGTAGGGATACTGCCGGCGCAGCGCAGCCATGACCGCCACCGTGTAAGCGGCTCCCTCGCCCAATCCCAGCCCCTGGGGAATGGAGGAATGCACCGACAGGTTGAAGCCGCTAAAATGCACCTTCCTTCGGCGCAACTCGCGCAGGACACTCTTTATCCACCGCACCTGAGGCGCGTCCCCTGGATCAGCCCCAAGCTCGTGCAGCCAGAAACTCGCCCGCCCCGCCCCGGCATCCCAGACAAAGTCGACGCGCCCGTCGCGACGTGGCGACACTCCCGCCCGAGCCTTCCGGTCAATGGCCACGGCCAACACCAGCCCCTCCTCCTGAGCCGTGCTCCCCCCCAGGAACTCCACTCTGCCCGGGGCCTCAGCGACCTGGGCCGGCAGCTCGAGAAACGCCTGCTGATGCATTGCCTGTAGCGGATCCCGCTTTTTGTTGTCCGTCACCACCTGCAACTCACCACCACAGAATGTGCAATCCCTCAAGCCATAATCCCTGTAGGCCCTCCATATCAGGCAGTTCATGTCCCGTCCTTGCTCGAAGCAGCGTCCGACGCTATGCATTGCGGGTGCCGCAACCAAACTTCCAGGACGCTACGCTGATTCTCGTGGGACACGGAGCCACCGATAACCCCGGCTCCACCGAGCCACTCCTGAACGTCGGTCGAGTCCTGCGTAAACGCGGCATTTTCGGACAGGTGCTCGAGGGATTCTATCGCGCCGAGCCGTCTATCCGGTCGCTTTGGGACCAAGTGAGCCAGACCCGCGTCTTCGTCTGCCCCCTCACCATCAGCGAAGGTTGGTTTACCAACCAGATCGTTCCTCGGGAATTGGGACTCAAAGGCCCGCGGCCAGCAGGCCAGCCCGACCGGCAATTTCGCGAAGGAAGGGAAGTCTACTGCTGCGTCTCGCTGGGCGATCACCCGCTCATGACCGAGCTTTTGATTCGCCGGGCCCGGGAAGCCCTCCTGGAGGCTCCGGGCGAACGTCCCACTGACCCGAAGCATACCGCAGTGTTCGTTGCCGGCCATGGAACCAAGAGGAACAAGCAGTCCCGACAGGCCATCGAGGACCAGGTCGAACGAATCCAACACCGACAGATTTTCGGGGAAGTCCACCCCACGTTTATGCTCGAGGAGCCCTTGATCGCCGATTGCTGGAAGGCAACCCGGCTCCCGGATCTGGTTCTGGTTCCCTTCTTTATGGCCAATGGCCTCCATACCCTGGAGGATATCCCCGTCATGCTCGGCGTGAGCGAAACCGAAGTTCGGGAACGACTTCGTCGAGGCGACGCCACCTGGCTTAATCCAACCTCCCAGGGCCCCCAACGGCTCTGGTATACCCCGGCCATCGGTTCTGATCCCGCCCTGGTCGATCTCGTCATGGAGCGGGTTCTTGAAGCCGAGGCATTGCCACAAACCGCAGGCCAAGGTTAAATCCCCGCCGTGCATTTCCAGAAGGTCACGGTAGCCGGAGTCGGATTGCTGGGCGCATCCCTCGCGCTAGCACTCAAACAAACCGGCCTGGCAAGTCGGGTCGATGGACTAGTCCGTCGATCCGCCAGTATTGCTGAGTGCGAGAAACTCGGCGTGGTGGATCGCGCAACCAGAAACCCTCTGCTCGCCGCCGAACACGCTAATCTCATAATCGTCTGCACCCCTCTCGGCACGATGGAGGCCGTCGTGGAAAGCATGCTCCCCGCCATCCGCCCTGGCACGCTCGTCACGGATGTCGGCTCCGTGAAAAGTTCGGTGGTGCGTACGCTCGAGCCAATGCTCGCCAAGGTAGGGGCACATTTTGTTGGAAGCCATCCGATGGCCGGAAGCGAGCAAACCGGGCCCGCAACTGCAAAACCAGGGCTTTTTCAGGATGCCATCTGCGTGGTCACCCCCACGTCAAGGACTCCCGCCAGTGTGCTGAAACAGGTCCAGGGCATGTGGAAATCCGTCGGAGGAAAACCTCTGATTCTGGGTCCGGAAGACCACGATGACCTTGTCAGCCGCTCCAGCCACCTCCCCCACATACTGGCAGCAGAACTGGCCAGCTACGTCCTCAGCCCCGCACACCCCAAGGAACAACCCCTGCTCTGTGCAACAGGTTTCCGGGATACTACCCGGGTGGCCTCCGGGTCTCCTCAAGTCTGGAGGGATATCGCCATGGCCAACCGCGAAAACCTGGCCCGAGTGCTCGCAGTCTATATCGAGGGATTGCAGGAGGTGCATCAGGCACTTCAGGAGTCGGACCATGGTTCGCTACTCGATTTCTTCGAACGGGCGCAAACACGGCGCAACACCTGGATCTCCAGCTTCCAGTCAGCCAGCTCAGACGAATAGCGCCTCATCATGCCCCTCCCCGACCAGATCGAAATTGTCCCGCCCGTCAGCCCCATTCAGGCCAGCATTTCCCTGCCCGGCTCCAAGAGTATTACCAACAGGGCCCTGATCCTCGCCGCCCTGTCCCGAGGCGCGGTGACCCTCGAAGGTGCACTGTGGAGCGAAGATACGGAGGTCATGGCCGAGTCACTCCAACGACTCGGGTTCGAACTCCAAATCCGCCGCGAAAATAGCCAGGACGGAAACTGCCAAATCACCGTTCACGGTCAGGACGGGCGGATTCCGCTGGCCGGGACGGAAGCAGCCCCTCTGGAGCTGTTCGTCGGCAACGCAGGCACAGCCGCCCGGTTCCTAACCGCACTGGTTTGCCTTGGAGAGGGCTCCTACCGGATGCAAGGAGTCCCCCGGATGCACCAGCGCCCTCAAGCTGCCCTGCTTCAGGCCCTTCGCCACCTCGGCTACCGCGTGGATTCAGACTCAGACCGCCTGCCAGTAACCATCCATAGCCCGGGCCCCAGGCCCGGCTCCGTCAATATCTCAATCCGCCAAAGCTCCCAGTTCGCCTCTGCCCTCCTGCTCGTAGCCCGCCACGCAGGATGGGAAGTGCGTATCGCCGACGAAAACACGGAGGAATCCGCCTACGTCGACATGACTCAAGCCATGCTCCGGTCTTTCCCCTTCTATGGTGGCGATTTTGTGGTTGAGCCGGACGCTTCAAGCGGGAGCTATATTTGGGCTGCCAACCATCTCCTGCGCTCCAGTCTCGGCCCCGACTGCCTGATCCAACCCACAGTGTGGCCGGATTCAGGGTGGCAGATTGACCAGCGTTTTCCCCAAAACCTCCCGCTCAGTCGACCCATCTCCAGAAACGGCGACCTCGGCGATAGTATCATGACAGCGGTAGTGCTTGGTGCGTTCGCCGAGAATCCCGTCCAGTTCACCGACCTGGGCCGACTCAGGCTGCAGGAATGCGAACGCGTGCAGGCGCTGCAGACGGAGCTTGGCCGATGCGGCGCCAAAGTTACCCAACAGGGTGACACGCTCACTGTCTATCCCTCCAAACTGCACGGTGCTGCCATCGAAACGTATAAGGACCATCGCATGGCGATGTGCTTCGCCTGCCTCGGCCTGAGAATCCCGGGCATGCGCATCCAAGACCCGTCCTGCGTGAGTAAAACCTATCCCCGGTTCTTCCAAATGCTCGCTACCCCTGCTCCTGCCGGGCTCGGCGTCACGCTGCTCAATGCCAATACCGGCCAACAGCTCGATCCAGGCTCCCTCCTACCCTAACGGAACACCATGACCAACACACCCCAACCAAATCCCATCGTCATCGCCATCGACGGAACCAGTGCCAGTGGCAAAAGCACCAACGCCCGCAAAGTGGCCGCAGCCCTCGGCTATACCTACGTCGATACCGGGGCCATGTACCGCACCCTGGCATGGTACTGCCTGAAGTCCAACGTGGATATCGACAACCCCAAAGCCGTCGCCAACGCTCTCCGCCGCTGGAAAACCCAACTCATCACCACCGAAGGAGAGGTCCGCCTGCTCGTCGATGATTACTTCCCCAAAGCGGAGATCAGAACCGCCGAAACCAGCGCGGCCGTCCCCCACGTAGCCGCCGTCCCCAAGGTCCGCGACTGGATGAAACAGGCCCAGCGCGATTGCGTCCGCTTCGGAAACCTTGTGATGGAGGGCCGCGATATCGGCACCGCCGTCTTCCCTGAAACCGATTTCAAATACTACCTGGATGCATCCCTCACGGAGCGCACCCGTCGTCGCACCGCTGACGGCGTGCAGGAGAACCTCGCCGCCCGGGACGAACGCGACAGCCAGCGCGCAGTCGCACCGCTCATGGTGCCGCTCGGAGCCAAGGTCATCAACAACTCGGAACTCACCTCGGAAATCACCAGTGGCATGATCCTTGATGATATTCGGGAACGCATGAGCCGGTCATGAGAACGCTCTACCGCGCGGGCTGGGTCCTGACCCGTCTCATCGGCGCCACCTACCTCCCCTGCACCTACCACAACGCTGAACGTGTTCCAGACAGCGGCCCCGCCATCCTCGCTGCCAATCACGAGAGCTTCATCGATCCGCCACTCGTGGGTGGCGGACTGTCCCGCGCCCTGAATTACCTCGCGCGGGAATCCCTCTTCACGGTGCCCATCATCGGAAGGCTCCTGCATGACGTGAATGCCGTGCCGGTCGACCGGGATGGCGGTGGAGCGGCGGGATTACGCGCCATCCTGTCAAGATTGCTCGATGGCGGCGCCATCCTGCTCTTTCCCGAAGGAAGCCGCACCCCTGACGGGCGCATTCATCCCGCTCGATCAGGCATCGGCCTGACGGTGATCAAGTCTGAGGCACCGGTCATCCCCGTTCGCATTTTCGGCACCTACCAGGCCTGGGGAAGGCACTACACCCTGCCCCGTCCCGGAAAGGTCGCGGTAAAATACGGGCATCCAATGGATTTCGCCGCTCTTCGACAGGAAGCCAAAACCTGCTCGAAGTCCCGATTGAAGGAGATCTACCGGCAGGTATCCGACGATATCATGTCTGCGATCCAGGGCTTGGAACGTTTCACCGATCGCAACCGCTTTCCCTGAGCCTACGCAGGCGGCCCCGGTCTCCAATGCTCAGGCTTCGGTCAGCCGGGTCTTCAACCCGGAGAACCGATGACGTGTCTCGTTGTTTCTCACCGCCATCGCCAGGGCCTTCCGTTGCCCCACCAGCACCACCAGCTTGCGGCCCCGCGTGACCGCGGTGTAAATCAGGTTGCGCTGCAACAACGGGTAGTGCTGCGTGGCCAGCGGAATGACAACCGCTGGAAACTCGGAGCCTTGTGACTTGTGAATCGTAATCGCATACGCAAGGGATAGCTCGTCCAGCTCGCCGAACTCATAGGTCACCTCCCGGTTGTCAAACCGCACCACCAGCTCCCGCTCCCCGGTGTCGATCTTGGTCACCTGACCAATATCACCGTTGTAAACGTCCTTATCGTAGTCGTTCTCCAGCTGGATGACCTTGTCTCTCAAACGGAACTGCCAGCCAAACCTGTCCACGAAAGGCTCACCCTCCCTGCGCGGGTTCAACTCCTCCTGTAAGTCTGTGTTCAATTGCTGGATCCCCAGTGAACCCCGGTTCATCGGACACAAAACCTGCACATCACGAATCGGATCCAAACCGAATTTTGCAGGAATCCTGCGCTTCACCATCTCAAGGATGCTGCGCGTGATCTGGGGCGGGTCCTCTCTCTCAACGAAATAAAAGTCCGAGGGCTCGTCCTTCTGCGAGGGCGCAGGAATGATGCCCCCGTTGATCGCATGCGCCGTGGTGATGATCCGGCTGTTGGCCGCCTGCCGGAAGACCTCGGTCAATCGCACGACCGGCACGGTTCCACACTCGATCAGGTCCTTCAGCACGCTGCCCGGACCCACCGAAGGCAACTGGTCCACATCTCCCACCAGCAGCAAAGCCCCCTTGAGCGGATGCGCACGGAGTACATGCGACATCAGCGACACATCCACCATCGAGGTCTCGTCAATCACCAGCAGGTCAGCGTCCAAGGGACGTCGCTCGTTGCGTACAAATCCCCCGCCCTTGGGATCCACCTCCAGCAGACGATGCAGTGTCTTGCTGTGCATGCGCGTAGCCTCGCCCAGCCGCTTGGCCGCCCGTCCGGTCGGGGCCGCCAGAAGACACCGCACCTTTTTCGCCCGCAGGATCTTCAAAGCGGCGTCCACCAGGGTGGTCTTGCCGACGCCCGGCCCACCGGTTAATACCACCACCCGGCTCTTGAAGATGGTGGCCAACGCCTCGCGCTGACTGGGGGCCAGCACGCGGTGGCTCTTCTCCTCATACCACGCAATGGCCCGCTCAAGATGAATCGGTGGAAACTCCGATGCCGAACCGCGCAATAATCGGATTCGCCTCGCAATCTCCAGCTCGGCCCGCTGCAGATTGGGCAGGAATACCAGAAGCTCACCCCCCACTCTCTCCCGTAAAAGCTCTGCTGCATCAATAGACCGCTCCAGCGCCCGTTCCACTACTCCCGTCTCCACTCCCAGCAATGCGCAGGATTGCTCCAGCAGCAGCGTCTCCGGCAAGGCACAGTGGCCTTCCTCCGAGGCAGTCAGCAGCACGTGCTGCAAACCTGCCGCCGCCCGTGACAGCGAATCCACCGGGAAACCCAGCTGCTGCGCAATGTCGTCCGCCGTCTTGAACCCGATCCCGCGGATGTCCCGCGCCAGGATATACGGGTTGGATCGAACGCACTCAATGGCCTCTTCCCCGTAGGTCTTGAAGATCCGGACCGCCCGGCTGGTGCTGATTCCATGCGAGTGCAGAAAGACCATGATCTCCCGGATAATCTTCTGCTCCTCCCAGGCATCCTTGATCTGCTTGCGGCGCTTGGGCCCGACCCCTTCCACCTCCTGCAGCCGCGCGCTGGAATGCTCAATGATGTCGAAAATGGTCTCCCCAAACGCTTCCACCAGTTTCTTGGCAAATACGGGACCAATACCCTTCACCATCCCGCTGCCAAGATACTTCTCAATACCCTCACGGGTGGTAGGAGGTGTGCTCGTCAATAAATGCGCCCGAAACTGGCGGCCAAATTCACGGTCCCTCACCCACTGCCCCTCAGCGTTTACCCACTCGCCAGCGCTCACCGAAGGCAGCGTCCCCACCACGGTCTCCAAATCCCGGTGGCCCTTTACCTTAACCCGAAGGACGGCGAACCCGTTGTCCTCGTTGAAAAAGGTCACCCGCTCAATTAACCCGGCAAGGGTCTCAGCATGGGCGGGTGTCCCGTTGTTCATGGCGCGCTAGCCTAGTGATGACGCAGTGGAAAGGAAAGCACCGGCGCCAACCTCCCGATGCACGCAAGTCCGGCTCATACCTCCGATACGCAGACTCAGCCGCATTCTTGCAACAGCCTCAAAAAAACCTGCCCAGCATCCCCCACAGAAAAAGTGCCAGAGCCCCCACTGCAACCCACCACCATAGGCGGGCGTTTCGACGACGCGGTGCCCGGTCGTGAAACTCCCGCTGCACGAAATCGTCGTAATCGAACTCCTCGTCCGGTAGCCCCAGTTCGTGATAACGCGCCTCGTCAGACCAGCCGGTCCGTTCATCCGCACCACAACCCGGACACGCACTGGCCCGCTCAGGAACAGCTTCACCGCAAACCGGACAAATCTCCGGGCTCGTGCCCATGACCTAAGTGCGCTCCATGCGGCGCGCAATGGCAAAGGCCATCTCCATCGCCTGCTCGTAGTTGAGACGGGGATCGCAGTGGGTCTGATAGCAGGCGGCAAGGTCGTTCTCGGTCACTCCGCTCGCCCCGCCAATGCACTCGGTCACATTCTCCGCAGTCAGCTCAAAATGGACCCCGGCAAGCACCGAACCGTTGGCCTGATGCACATCGATGGATTCCAACAGCTCCTTGAGTACGGAATCCACATGTCTCGTCTTTCGCCCACTGCTCGTGCTGACCGTGTTCGCGTGCATCGGATCACATACCCAGGCAGGTCGATGACCCGAACGTGCCACAGCCTGCACCAGCGGTGGCAGCACCTCAGCCACCCGCTCCGCGCCAATCCGGCAGATAATAAGCAAATCTCCCGGCTCGCAGCCGGCATCCAGAACATCCAGCAGCCGTAACAGGTCGTCAGGAGACATGGACGGTCCCACTTTCACCCCGACCGGATTGCGAATCCCGCGGAAGTATTCTACATGCGCCCCGTCACGGCTCCGGGTCCGCTCACCAATCCATGGCAGATGACATCCCAGGTTGTAGAAGACGTTGGGCCGCCGCGGCACCTGCCGGGTCAAAGCCGCCTCATACGGAAGACTCAGACCCTCATGGGTGGTGTAGAACTCGGTCCTGGCCAATTCACCAATGTGTGAGCCAGTCATGATTTCCAAAACCTCGATCGCGTTGCCCACGGCCTGGGCACGCCGCCGGTAATCGGCCCTCAGCTCGGCGGTCAAACCCGCCTTGCCCAAAAAGCCCAGATCCCAATACTCCGGATGATGCAGGTCAGCAAAACCACCCTCCACCAGCGACCTGATGAAATTCAGCGTCATCGCCGCATGATGATAGGCAGTAAGCAGCCTCGATGGATCCGGACACCTCGACTCCGCAGTGAAGTCAGCCCCGTTGATCAGGTCGCCGTAATACGACGGAAGTGAGACCCCGTCGCGGGTCTCCGTGGGGCTGGAACGTGGCTTGGCATACTGCCCGGCAAACCGACCCAGCCGGATCACCGGGCGCTTCAACCCGTCAGTCAACACCAGACTCATCTGAAGCAAAATCTTGAGTTTGCTGGTCAGAATGTCCGGCCGGCAGTCACTGAACACTTCAGCACAATCCCCACCCTGCAGGATGAATCGCTTGCCCAACGCAGCCTCGGCGATCTGGTTGCGCAACCGCTCAATTTCCCAGCTGGTCACCAGTGGAGGCAGCTCACCCAAATGGGCCACAGCTTCATCCAGTTTCCCCGGTTCATCATACACTGGCGCATGCTTCACCGGCTTCTCCCGCCAGCTCCACGGCGTCCACCCCTCCGGTGCAGCCGTCGCGTCCAACGGACTTAACAAATGATTCGATATGCTACTCATGCAGAACTTCTCCTCAAAAACTCGTCCCCCACACCCCA
>JBJOII010000007.1:0-69498 GCA_046047235.1 Verrucomicrobiota bacterium
CCACCCACCACCCCCCACGCTCGCTGAAATCTCGTTTGCCTTCTGCCTCGGACACGCCGGCAACTCTGCCCGCCCATCACGCCCCACGCAATGCCTCCTTCATCAATACCTGACCCACCCAACCCCTCAAAATACTCTCGGAACCCCTTCCTCCAACCAGCGTATCCGCTCCTCCAAACCCTCCCGCAAAGCAATCTCCCTCAACCAACGCGGCGGATCATCCACGTGCTCAAACGACAGCTTGAAGGTGCCGTAGTGCATCGGCACCAGCCACTTCGCACCCAGATCGTAAAACGCCTCCACCGCCTCATCCGGCCCCATGTGCACGTTCCGAAACGCCTCAGGTTGATAGGCCCCAATCGGCAATAAGGCAATCTCCGGCGCCAACCGCTCCCCAATTTCCTTGAACCCTTCGAAGTAACCACTGTCCCCCGCGTGAAAGATCTTCCTCCCCTCATGCTCCAAAACAAAACCGCCAAACCCCCGATGCGCATCATGCAACGTCCTCGCACCCCAATGCTTGCACGGAGTCAACGTCACCTTCCAATTCCCTCTCGAAAAACTCTCCCACCACTCCAGCTCTATGATCCGCTCAAAACCCAACCCATACGCCAACTCAGACATCCCCCACGGCGTCACCGCAATCTTCGGACGCGGCAACCGACGCAGGCTCGGCTTGTGAAAATGATCAAAATGCCCATGCGTCAGCAACACCACGTCCACCGGAGGCAAATCCTCAATCTTTAATCCCGCCCGCTTCACCCGCTTCAACAAAAACAGCCAGTTCGCAAAGTTCGGGTCTATCAACAGGTTCAAATCATGAAACTGAATCAGAAACGAAGCATGCCCAATCCAGGTGATCGCAACCTCCCCAGCCTTCAACGTCGGAAACTCCGGACGCCGATGGCTCCCCCGACGCGGCATCAGCAGCGCCTTCCAAACCATCTCATGAAAAAATGTCCGCGGATTAAACGACTTCGTCGGCGTCAAATCCTTGAAGGAACGCGGTAACTTGCGCTTCGCCCGAGGCGGTCGATGTCCCGAATGAGGTGTCATACACCAGGCAATACGTGCTACTCCGCCTTCAAAATCTCAATCAAACACCTCAAACGTGCCTCCACGTCCAAGGTCTCCAATAACAACTGCCGCTGCCCCGGACTCGACAACAACGCCCAGGATACCAAATCAGCAATCTGCTCAGGCTTGCTCACCTGCGAAAGAAAATGCACACCCGGAATCCCGCCCGCCCCCGAATCCGTCGAAGATTCCACCAGCGCCTCCAATCCCTGCGCCACCGGAGCCCCACTCTGCAACCGGTCCGCCACCAGCTCCAGTAAACGCCCCGCCAAAGCCTCCGCCCGCTCCGAATTCGAAATCATCGACGGCAACACATCAAAAGAATGCGTGCGATAAGGCCGATAACGGGTCGCACTCTGTAACCGCACCCGGGCCAAACCCTGCACAATCAAATGCGACGAACCGTCCGCATGCTCCCGCGCCGCACGAATCAACCCCAACCCGGCCACACCCAGAGGGGACTCCCGCTTCCAACCCGGCTTCTGCATCGCAACACAAAACAACCGGTGCGTCTCCAGCGAATGCCGCAGCATCTCGCGATACCGCGGCTCAAAAATGTACAAAGGCATAAACGCCTGCGGAAACAAAATCACGTTCGGCAGGACCATGACGCCTATCTTCGATGGCCAACGCATGCCACTAATCTAATGTCCGTCAGCCGTCCCGCAAGCGCTCTTCACAACCACTAGAATGCTGACTTGCCAAACACGCACAGGATCAGCAAGGTCTTCGCCTTATGAAAGTCGCCATTTTCCTGCTCGTACTGGTGTGCGCAGGCCTCGGCTACGGGCTCTACAATTTCCAGCAGCAAGCCGCCGAACAAGAATCCGCCCGCAAAGCGCGGGAGGAAGAGCTCGCCCGTACCAAGGAGCAGCTCGAACTCACCTCCTCCGACCTCGCGGAACAAAAACAGGTCAACTCCAAACTCAACGAGGACCTCACCCAAACCTCGAGCCAACTCAACCAAACCTCCACCCAGGTCGAAGACCTCAAGGCCACTCTCGCCGCCACCCAGGCCAAAGCCAGCGAAGAAGCCAAGGCCGCCCAAGACCAAATCAATAAGAAACAACAGGAAATCCAGGACCTCGAAGGCCGTAACGCCAACCTGAATAACAAAATGCTGGACCTGACCAGCGCCATCGAAGCCCTAGAAAACCAAATCGCCGATACAGAACGCAAACTCGCCGCATCAGAAGGCGACCGCGAATTCCTCCTCGCTGAACTCAAACGCCTCCAAGCCGAAAAAACCGACCTCGAACGCCAGTTCAACGATCTCGCCCTCCTCCGCGACCAAATCCGCCGCCTGAAGGACGAACTCTCCATCGCCAGCCGCCTGGAATGGATTCGCCGCGGCCTCTATGGCTCCACACCCGCCGGCACCGAAAAACTCCAGCCCGGCTTCGCCGAACCCACAGGCGAAAATCAGGTCGACCTCGACGTTGAAATCCGTCAGGGCGGCGACGCTAAAGTGCTCACGAACGCACCAGCCGCCACTCCCTGATCGCATCTCCTAACACCGGAAGCCACCTTCATAGCTCCTCACGCGCTATGCCCACATACGAATATATCTGCGAAAAATGCGGCCACTCCTTCGACATGTTCCAGTCGATGAGTGCCGACGCCATCGAAGTCTGCCCCAAGGAACAATGCGCCAAACCCCGCTGGGGCAAAGGCAAAGTCAAACGTGCGATCGGCGGCGGAGCCGGCCTCATCTTCAAGGGCTCAGGCTTCTATATCACCGACTATCGCTCCGACTCCTACAAGGCAGCGGCCAAGTCCGACACGAACACCGCTTCGTCAGCGCCCGCCACAAAATCCTCTGGTGACTCGAAGCCCAGCTCCAGTTCCGGTAGCTCCACAACACCCAGTGCCAAAAGCACCAAGAGCACCTCGAACACCAGCAAATCCTAAGGCCCAAATGACCTGCTCTCCGCGTAATGCAGGGAATCAGGTAACGTTCGAAATCCCACCACCCCTCCGCTGGGGGTTCGGGCTTGGCACTGTCCCTGCCACGCTGCAGCTCCTGCTCGCCCTCCTGCTGGCCAGCCCAACTCCGCAAGCCATCGCCCAAATTACCCCAACCCAAGGTATCCTCCGCAGTCACTCAGGTCAGTTCGTCGTCTCCCGCTATCAAGCCACCCCCGGCCGCCAACCACCCTCCTCCCAAACCAACACCAATAACACCCTCATCCCCCTCGAACCCGCCACTCTCGCCATCACCGCAGAACGCGTCCGACAAGCCCTCCTCAAAGAACTCCTCCAACCCGACCTCTGGCAGGGCCGCGTCTATGTCGTCATCGATAGCCGCCTGCCCCAAAATAGCCCCGCCCTCATCGGAGCCACCCGCTTCACCCAAGGCTGGCACTACCGGATCGAACTCCCGGAATCCATCGAACCCCTCAAACTCGTCCGCGGCTTCACCCAAGTTCTCCTCCTCGAGTTCGCCAACCGCTCCCAACCCTCCCGATCCGCCGAAATACCCCTCTGGCTCTCAGAAGGCCTCACCCAGCAAATCCTCCACCAATCACTCTTCGACCTCGTCGTTCGCCCACCCACCCAAAGCAACCGCCCGGTGCTCGGCCCCGGCGGCGTCACCGCCGGACGCTTCAGGGAAAGCACCGACCAACAAGTCGGTTATAACCCCCTCAGCTCCGCACAAGAACGCCTCAATACCCACGCCGCCCTCAGCTTCACCCGAATGGCTGAGGTGACCACAGATGACCTCGCCACCGAAACCTGGCTCACTTTCCAAGCCAGTGCCCACGCCTTCGTGAATCAGCTGCTGCAGATATCCGGCGGCCGACTCTCACTCGCCCGCCTCCTCCAAACCCTCCCCTATTCACTCAACTGGCAAACCGCCTTCTTCTCCAACTTCCAACCCCTCTTCGTCCGGACTCTCGACGTCGAAAAATGGTGGTCAGTCGTCCTCGTCCAACTCACGGGACAAAACCCCCTCACCGCCTGGAGCCTCCAAACCGCCCACGATAAACTCGACCAAATCCTCCTCGTCCCAGTCCTGTTACCCGACTCAAATGATAATCTCGCCCGTAGAAAAACGGTGTCGGTGCAGCAAATCATCCAAAATTGGGAGTTCCTTGCCCAACAAAACCTCCTCCAAGGCGTCCTGAACCAGCTGCGCATCTGCCGCTTCAAAGTCCCCCCCGAAATGCTCCAACTGCACGACGCCTACATTCAAACCATCGAAGATTACCTCTCCAAACGCGCCGTCGCCGGCCGCGCCCGCTCCCTCCCCGGCCTCCCCAGCTCCACCGCCGACCTCCTCGTCAAAGATACGGTCCAACGCCTCGATCAACTCGATACGCAACGCCGCGAATCCTCAGCCCCCGGAAACGACACCCCCTCTCCTGCCGCGGCGGAATAACCCCGCCCACCTCCACAGACCGCTTCACCCCCGCAACCAGCGGTCAAACCACACCCCCTGGCCACTCCACCCCCAAGGCGTTGATGCTTACCCCAAGTATAAGCATGATGCACGCACGCCCGGATCAGTGTCAGCACTACTGAACAGCATCACCAACACCAGCAGCCATGAAGTACCCACCCGCCCGCCCCGGCTCCCCAATCTTACCCGGTTGCTTCGCCCTCACTCTAGCCCTGTCACTCCTGCCCAGCTGCAGCCCCAATCCCTCTAACCCAACCACCAAAAACAAGGAACGCATCGCCCCAGCCTATAGCGTCGACCCCGCTCCCCCACTCGCCACCACTCCCCCCATCCAAAGTCAGCCCAAGGACCGGTTCGAAGATGTCACCCCGAACACGGGGATCACCTTCGTCCACCAACACTGCGATACAAAAATCAGCAATATCCTCCAGTCCAACGGCTCCGGCGTCGCCATCCTCGACTACAACCTCGACGGCCTCATGGACATCTACTTCGTCAATGCCGGCCCCCAGGAAAACGTCACGCACCACGAACCCGGAACCCCCCGCCAACCCAACCAACTCTACGAAAACCTCGGCAACGGGACCTTCAAGAACGTTACCCAAAAGGCAGGAGTGGCAGGCCACGGCTATGGCACCGCCGCCATCGCCTCCGACTTCGATAACGACGGTGACCCCGACCTCTACGTCGTCAATTTCGGAACCAATATCCTCTACCAAAACCAGGGCAATGGCACCTTCAAGGACATCACCCGAACCGCAGGAGTCGAAGACCCCCTAAATGGCATCGGAGCCTGCTTCGCAGACTACGACAACGACGGCTACCTCGACCTCTTCGTCGCCAACTACCTCACCTTCGACCCCGACTACAAACTCTACTTCAACCCGGACGCCTACCCCGGCCCCCTGTCCTATAAGCCCCAGCTCAATTCCCTGTTCCGTAACCGCGGCAACGGCACGTTCGAAAACGTCAGCACCACCACCGGCATCCAGATCGCAGGCCACCGCGGCATGTCCGTCACCCCCTTCGACTTCGATGCCGATTACGACACAGACTTCTACCTGTGCAATGACGCCACCCCCAACCTGCTCCTCGTCAATGACGGCCACGGCCACTTCACCGAAGAAGCCGGCCTGCGCGGAGTCGCCTTCAATGCACAAGGTGAAGCCGCCGGCTCCATGACCGCCGCCATCGGTGACTATAATCAGGACCTCCTCCCGGATATCCTCGTCTCACGACTCGGCTACGGTTCCCTCTACACCAGCACACCCAACAAGGTCTTCGAAGACCGCATGCTCGCCTCCAAACTCGGACAATTCACCGCCCAATACGTCGGCTGGGGCAGTAACTTCATCGACTACGACAACGACGGCGACCTCGATGCATTCGTAGCCAACGGCGATGCCCACCATCTCGTCGGATGGGAAAGCCTGCTGCTCCGCAATGAAGGCGACAACACCTTCACCGATGCCGTCGAAGACGGCGGCACCTTCTTCCGACAAAAAATCCGTGCCCGCGCTTCCGTCCAGCTCGACTACAACAACGACGGCCAACAAGACGTGCTCGTCACCGCCATGGGCGACCGCCCCTTCCTCCTGAAAAACCAATCCAAACCCAATGACAACCACTGGATCACCCTCCAACTCAAAGGAACTACAAGCAACCGTGACGGGTTTGGGGCATGGGTCACTATCACGACCTCCTCCGGATCCCAACGTGCCGAACACCGGTGCCCCACAGCCTTCCTCGGATCCTCCGACCCCAGGCTCCACTTCGGAATCGGCCCAGCCAGCGAAGTCTCCAAACTCCATATCCGCTGGCCCAGCGGCAAGGAACAAACCCTCACGGAAATCCCCGCCGACCAAATCCTCCCCGTGCAGGAACCATGAACCCCCTGGAACACCACCCGATCACCGGCAGCATCGCCGCCCTCTGCCTTCTCCTCGCCGGATGCAGCCCTTCCGTCCCTCAAGGCTCCCTCATCGTCACGCAAACCCCATCACTCGACCGGAAAGCATCCCTCCCCTACTCCGAGGGATCCCGCATCGTTGCCATCCCCCCTGACGGCAAGCCTGAAGCCGCCACACTCCTCACTCCCGGTCTCGCTGCCGCCGGACAGCCCGCCCTGTCCCCGGATGGCTCCCAGCTCCTTTTCACCGGGCGCAAGGACAAGACAGACCCATGGCAGGTCTACCGAATTCAGCTGCACCCCAAACTGTCCCCACCAGAGAAATTGACTCAACAACCCCACGGCGCCGCCTTTCCCGCCTGGCTGCCCAATGGCCACTTCATCTTCATCTCACCCCCACCCACCACCGTTCCTCCCCCAATCACCACCCCCGCCATTTACGCCCAATCCTTCGAAGACGGCTTCGCCGAACAACTCACCCACACGACCCGCCCCGTCAAAGACCTCACCGTCCTACAGGATGGGCGCATCCTGTTCGTCTCCGAAATCGCTGCGCCCCCCAACCCCGCCGACGCTCTGTTCACCATCAACAACGACGGAACAGAGATCACCGCCTTCGCCGCCACTCATGATTCCCCCTCCCTAATCCGCCACCCCCGCGAACTGCCCGATGGCCGTGTGGCGTTCTTCGCCAAACCCACCACCGGCCCCGACCAGAGGGAAACTCTCCAGCAGGTCCAACTCAGCCATCCCTTCTCCAGCCGCCAGACACTCCTCACCCCCAATACCGCACCCGCTTACTTTGAACCCGGCCCAGCCAACACGATCCTCGTCAGCCAACTCATCCACCCCTCCGCCAGCCCCGGCCCCACACTCGGTTGCATCTCCCGCCTCCAGCCCAATGGCGAGCCACACGACAGGGGATTCGATGACCCCGCTTATATCGATCTCGAAGTAGTCCACGTCTCCCCTACATCCAAACCCATGGGCCGACTCTCCACCATCGACACTAACCTGAGTTACGGCCGCATCCTCTGCCTCAACGCCAATTTCACCGAACAAGCGGCCGCAGGCCACCCCGGCACCCCCGCCAAATGGGTTCGCTTCAGCACACCTGCCCCCAACTCCACAC
This sequence comes from Verrucomicrobiota bacterium, assembly GCA_046047235.1. Lineage (GTDB taxonomy): Bacteria > Verrucomicrobiota > Verrucomicrobiia > Limisphaerales > JAHDYP01 > JBMTVN01. The sequence goes on from JBJOII010000007.1 coordinate 7,522, forward strand.
CCCGTGTCCTCGGAGAAGCCCCCATCCATGAAGACGGCTCCTTCCTCGCAACACTCCCCGCCGACCTCCCCCTCACGCTGCAAACCCTCGACGCACAACGCCAGCCTATCGCCACTCTCCATACCCCGTTCTGGCTGCGGCCCGGTGAAAACCGCGCCTGCGTCGGCTGCCATGAACCCCATAACCACGCGCCGCAAAACCTCCGCCCCGTCGCCGTCAACTTCCCACCCGAACCTCTCGCCTCCAACCTCACTCTCGCCCCGTGAGAAAAAAAGCCGCCATCGCCCTGCTCCTGCTGCTCGCCGTCACCGCCGCCGCCGGCGCCATCACACTTTCCCGCCTCGACGATGAACAACGCCAGAAGCTCTACATCTGGATCAACGATAGTTCCCGCTCGCTAGGACTCGGCATCCGTGAACGCGACCTAAAGCACATGCAGCGCATGACCAGCCTGCCCGATGTGTCCAATGTCCGCTGCCGCGATTGCCACGGCATCACCACGGAATCACTCCCCTGGAACCAACCCCACCCCAAACACCCCGCCCCCGCCGGTCTCGCCGTCCACCCCAATGGCTCCAAACTCTACGCCGCTATCCCCCAAACCTCAGAAATCCTCGAAATCGATACGCAATCCCTCCAAACACTCCGCCGCACAACCATCCCCGGTCAACCCACCAGCCTCACTCTCAATACCCAGGGAACCACACTCTATACCACCCTCCAACACGAAGACTCCGTAGCCGCCATCCCCCTCGACTCCTTTACCGAATCCCAACGCTCCTACGTCGGCCTCCTACCCGCCGCCATCGCCTTTGCCACCACCCCCAACGGCCCCCAACTCGTCGTCGCCAATAGCGGCAGTGACAATGTCTCCATCCTCAATGCGGAATCCCTCAAGGAAATCACCCGCCTCAGCTCCGGACGCGAACCCCACGCCGTCGCCATCAGCCCCGATGGCACCCGCGCCGTCATCGCCTGCCGACTCGCCCATATCCCTGACCTCGACCAATCCCCGCACAGCGAAGTCACTGTCATCGACCTCACGCGCAATCGCGTCATCCAACGCCATAACCTCGACTCCGCCCACCTCTCTGAAGGCACTGCGTTCGTCCCCGGCCAACCCTATACGCTCACACCTCTCGTACGCGTCCGAAACCTCATCCCCATCACCCAAGTCGCCCGCGGCTGGGTCATGTCCTCGGGCCTCGCCCTCATCCAACCCGACCAGACTACCCCGGCACTCCAAATCCCCACCGATGAAGCCAACCGCTTCTTTGCCGACCCCTCCGGCATCGTCGTCCACCCTAAAGGTCACCAGGCCTACTTCGCCTCCGGAGGAAGTGACTGCATCACGGTCATCGACCTCGACAAACTCAACTCCTGGATCCAAACCGCCGCCGCACACCAACTCCAACAGGCCATCCATAACCTCGAGCTCGCCCCCACCTACATCACCAAACGTATCCCCACCCGCCGAAACCCCCAGCACCTCGCCCTCAGCCCCGACGGCTCCTCCCTCTTCGTCTCCGAATACCTCAACGACTCCATCCTCGTTATCAATACCTCCACTCTCGAGCCCTCCGGCCGAATGACTCTCGCCACCAATGGCGATGAAGACCCCGTCCGGCGCGGACAAAAAATGTTCACCACCGCGTTCCGCACGTTCCAAAGCCAGTTCTCCTGCCGCTCCTGCCACCCCGGCGGACACGTCGATGGCCTGACCTACGACTTCGACGGAGACGGTATCGGCGACAACCGCCTCGATAACCGCAGCCTCCAAGGCCTCGCCGGAACCTGGCCGTTCAAATGGAACGGCAAAAACCCCAGCCTCAGCGTCCAATGCGGCCCCCGCTTCGCCAAGGTCCTCATGCGCACCGACCCCTTCTCCGAATCCGAACTCCAAGACCTCTCCGCCTTCATCGAATCCATGCCCCCCGCCCGAACAGTCCACGCCTCCCACGCCAACCACCCCCTCACCCCGGCCCAGCAACGCGGCCGCGCCACCTTCTTCGCCACCCAAACCCCCTCCGGCAAAGAAATCCCCCGCGAACGCCAGTGCAGCACCTGCCACCTGCCCCCCCTCTACACCAATCGACAAAAATCCGCGATCGGCACCGCCGCCGCCTCCGATGCCTCAGACGAGTTCGATACCCCGCACCTCCTCGGCATCGCCGCCTCCGCCCCCTACCTCCACGACGGACGCGCCAAAACCCTCGAAGAACTCTGGACCGTCTACCAAACCAATGACCTCCACGGCGTCAGTAGCTACATGAACAAACAACAGCTCAATGACCTCGTGGAATTCCTCAAAACCCTATGAAAAGCCGCAACCTCATCAATCACGCCGCCCGCCCCCAAACCCTCGCAGCCCTGGCCGCCACCACCCTCCTGCTCCCCTTCACCACCCCAGCCGCCCCAACCTCCCCCCTCCCCATCATCGAACGCTTCGAGTCCTTCTCCCAAAAAGACGGCATCCCCGCCGCCAAGGTCCACGCGGTGTTCAAAAGCTCCTCCGACGAACTCTGGCTCGGCACCTGGAACGGCCTCTGCCAACGCCAACCCAATGGCTCCTTCAAACGCTTCGGAACCGAACACGGCCTCAGCCATAAAATGGTCACCACCATCACCGAACATAAAAATACCGGCGACCTCTGGGTCGGCACCATGCGCGGCCTCTCCCACTTCAGCGCCGGCCGCATCACAGCCTACACCCAAACCGATAGCGGCCTGCCCAATAACGTCGTCTATTCAGTCGATATCGTCGATAACACGCTCTGGGTCGCCACCGCCGCCGGCGCCGGCTCCCTCGACCTCCTCACCCACCAATGGAAGATCTACGACCACAATAATTCCCCCATGCATGAACCCTGGTGCTACGCCGTCAAAATCATCCCCTCCACAGTCTTCATCGGCGTCTGGGGAGGCGGCATCCTGGAACAAGACCTCACCTCCGAACGCTTTAAGGAATATCGTGACCCCGACCGCGATTTCCATTACGACCTCTTCCCCGATGACGGCCCCATCAACGACATCACGTCCTGGCTCGACTGGGAGGACGGCATTCTCTGGCAATGCACCTACTTCGGCTTCTCCCGCTACGACGGAAAACAATGGAAAACTTGGGTCGAAGACAAAAGCCCGTTACGCTCCAACTTCACCCAGTTCGTGGTCGCCAAAAACCACGTGGCATGGATAGGCACCGATAACGGCGTCTCCGTCACCGATGGCCTGAACTGGATCAATTATTACACGGACGAAAACCAACAGGGCTGGCGCGAAATCCACTCGCCCGACCAGCCCGTAGCAAAACAGAAAACCGATACCGCCCTATGTAACAACTTCGTGCTGGGACTCCATGTTGATGACTCAGAGGTGTGGTTCGCCACCTCTCTCGGCCTCAGCCGCGGCATCATCGCCCGTCCCAACCCCGAAAATCACCCCCTCGTATCCCATGTCACAAACTGAACCCAACCCCGAACACCAAACCAATAACACCATGTCCTCCTGCAATAATACCGCCATGCCCCCCGCCGATGTCGATGCCGACCGCAACGTCAATTACAGCGAAGCCGAAAAGCTCGAACGCAGCACCCTCGGCCTCCCCGCCTGCGAACCATCCCCCACCGGGCTCATCAAAAAAATGCCGCAAGGCCGTACACCCATACCCCGCAAAGCCATCACCGCCCGCGATGTCCTCAATGAAGCCCCGGATTACGGTAGCGCATTCCCCCGCGGACTCCGCATCGACCTCCCCGGCGGCGTCACCCAACTCCTCATCAGTGGCACCTCCTCCGTCGGCCCCGACGGCGAAACGCTCTACGCCGGTGACTTCCGCGCCCAACTCTGGCGCACCTTCCACAACATCACCCGCCTCCTCGAAAGCGAAGGCGCCACCTGGGAAGACATCGTCCGCACCACCTGCTACATCCGCGATATCGAACGCGATTACCGCGACTTCAACAGTGTCCGTAACGAGTTCTATACCTCCCTCGGCCTGAACCCGTTCCCCGCCAGCACCGCCATCCAGGCCCGCATCTGCCGCAGCGATCTTCTGGTCGAAATCGAAGCCATCGCCATGTTCACCCGCACCGGAGCGTCCTAAACCCAAGACCCTAAAGGTCCCAGCCATGCCCCTCCATGCCTCAAACCATACCCCACGGAGAACCTCACACCCCATAGGCAGGCTGGTGACCCCAACCAGTATCCTCGCCCTAGTGGGTCTGACGCTCTGCACCGCCACCCCCACCCACGCAGCCTATGGCAGCCGCGAACCCGCAGCCCTGCCACCACCCACAGAATCCACCACCTCACCAGACGGTGCAGGCTACAACGCCGCCGGGGATGCCTACCCCTACTACGGAGGGGTCGCCGATGAACTGATCCCCTTCCGCAACGTCGAACCATACAACCGTTACTGGACTAAACGCCTCCCCTTCCGCGGACCCGGCGCCGAATACCCCGACCCCGAAAACCTCACCACCCTCAAGGTCGGACTCCTCAGCCCCAACCGCCGCGGACCAGAAGGCGCCCGAGGCCAACGAACCCGCCAAGGTGTCGAACTCGCCTTCGAGGAAGCCAACCAAAACCGCCCCGCCAACGCTCTCCCCTTCCAACTCGTCCACCGCGAAGACTCCCCCCAATGGGGCTCCGCCGCCAATATAGCCGTCGAATTCAAAGACGAGGAGGTCCTCGGTTTCCTCGGAACCATCGACGGTGACGCCACTCACGTCGCTCTCCGCGTCGCCCTCAAAATCGAAACCTATATCATCAACACTTCCGACCCCGACCCCACCCTCACCGAAACCCAAATCCCCTGGCTAACCCGTGTCCTCCCCGATGAACGCCAGCAATGCGCCATCCTCGCCGACCTAGCCGTTAAAAAATACGGCTGCCAACGCATCGCCGTCTTCCGCGAAAGCAGCCGCCCCGGCCGGGTCGGCGTCATGCACTTCGTCAATTTCATCCGACGACTCGGCTTCCCCCCCGTACAACACCTGTTCTTCCTCCCTGGCCAGGAGGATATCTCCACCCAGCTCACCGCCATCCAAGCCTCCAACCCCGATGCCGTCCTCTTCTATGGACAACCAGCCGATATCGGCCGCTTCGCCCGCATCTTCCGTGAAGCCGGTATCACCGCACGCTTCTTCGGCTTTGACCGGCTCTATGAACCCGCCTTCCAACAAGCCGCCGGCACCGCCGCAGACGGCTTCACCATCCCCTATTACTTCAACCCCAACCGCAACGACACAACCTGGACAGAATTCGCCACCCGCTACGAAAAGCGCTGGAACGAACCACCCGATATCTACGCCGCCTACGGCTACGACGGCGCCCGCCTCATGATGGAGGCCATCGACAAGGCCGGCCCCAACCGGTTCCGTGTCCGGGACTACCTCGCCAACCTCGACTCATGGCAGGGCGTCACCGGCCCCATGACCTTCGACGGCCGCTGGGATAATACCGCCCCCATGTGGACCGCCCGGTTCGAGGAAGGCAAATGGCACTTCATGCCACCCGCAAATCCAGAGGAAGTCTTGAGCCAAAACCAACCCAACCCGGCCGGCCCATGAGCCGCCCCCCCTCCCTCAAACCTCCCGGCCTGCACCCGCTGCTCACCCTGCTCTGCTTGCTGCTCTGCAGCCCCCTCGCCCACTCACAGCCAACACCCAAAATCGGCTTCCTCCTCCCACCCGATACACCCCACCTCGAATCTCTCGAGCTCGCCGCCACGCTGGCTGCCACTCTCTCAGTCCCCAATGGCGCACCACCCGCCACCCTCGTCATCCGCGGCAAAACCGGCCAGTGGGGCGACGATGGCACAGAGGCCGCCCGCCTCGCCATCGATGACGAAGTCAACAGCCTGATCACGCCACCCGATGGCTCCGCCAGCCACCTCGTGCTCCAAGTCGCCGGCCGCACAGGCCTCCCCACCCTATCCCTCTGCCCCGACACCTCAGTCGTCGGAGCCGGAATCCCCTGGCACCTCCAGATAACACCCGATACCCAACATCAAGCCCTCACCATCCTCCAATACATCCGCAACCACCACCCACCCCCTTGGATAGCCATCGTCCCCGAAGGCAGAGCCGGACGCGAAATCAGCAATGACCTCGCACATGCAGCCGCAACCATCCATCACCCCACCCCCGATATACTCTCGTTCCCCACAAACTCTGCCTCCCGGAATCAGCTCGCCCACAATGCCCTCTTGTCCTCGCCCACAACCATCCTCGTCTGGCTCAACCCCCAACCCGCCGCAACAGTCACCACTCTACTCCGTAAAGCCGGCTTCAAAGGAACCCTCGCCGGCCCACTCCACCTCCAATCCCCACGCTTCCTCACCGCAGCAGGCCCTCACGCTGAATCATTCCTCACACCCGCCTGGACCCCACCCCAATCCGTGACACTGAACGCGTTCTCCCATCAGTACAAAAGCAAGCTCGGCCTGCCCCCCGATCCATCCGCACTCCTCACCGCCGATGCCGTCCTCCTCCTCCGTAACACCCTCCCACCAAACCCCGCACCCGGTCCGCTCCAACTCCCCACCAACCTCACCGGACTGTCCGGCCCCCTCACCTTCGACACCAGCGGTCGCCGTCTACTCCCTCTCCACCTGCTCCGCCTCAAGAACGGAACCTGGACCCCAATCCAGTAAACCCGACCACTCTTGGCCGTTGACCGTAGACTGTGAGCTTTGAAGCGTCAGGCAGCCCTCAGCCCTTCCTCTTTCGCTCTTTGAGCTTCGAAGTACAGGCATCTCTCCACCCTCTACCCTCTCCTCTCTTCCCTCTACCTGCCTCGCGCCACCACGCGATGCAAAAGCCCTCCGCACCAACCGGTTTTCAGGGTTGTCCGATCCTCCCCCATCGTCAATTATGCCCGCAATCTGTATGAACGCTCCCCACCCAGCCAGCCGGCACGGCACCCAACGCCACGCATTCACCCTCATCGAACTCCTCGTGGTTATCGCGATCATCGCCATCCTCGCCGGCATGCTGCTCCCCGCCCTCTCCAAAGCTAAAGCCAAGGCCCACGCCATAGCCTGCCTCAATCACACCAAACAACTCCAACTCATCTGGCAACTCTATGCCGATGATTTCCAGGACCGACTCGTCTCCAATGGCCGTGGCGATCAGGCCAATATCCCCACCTGGGTCGGCGGCAGCTTCGAAGGTCAGGTAGCCGACAACACCAACCTCTTCCTCCTCACTGACCCTCTGCGTTCCCTCTTCGGCCCCTACCTGAAAACTACCGAGATCTATCGCTGCCCCGCCGATAAAACCATGGAGATGGTCAACGGCAAAATGCAGCGCGTGGTCCGCAGCTACGCCATGAATGCCTTCGTCGGCTGGGAAGGAGATGACTACCGCAATAACCCCGCCAATGGCTACCGCGTCTTCAAGAAGGGCACCGACTTCGTCGACCCGGGCCCCTCTCAAACCTTCGTCTTCTCAGAAGTACACTCGCTCAGCATCTGCCGTCCCTTCTTCGGCATCATCATGACCAGCCCCAGCTTCTACCACGTACCCGCAAATTACCACGGCGCCAGCACGGTCATGAGCTACGCCGACGGTCACTCCGAAAGCCACCGCTGGTCAGACAACAGAACCTACAACCCCCCCAAGGAAATGGACTGGCACAGCCACAACTACTCCCTGCGGGGAAGCGCAGACCCCGTCTGGCTGCAAGAACACGCCACCGCACGCCGGTAATAACTCCCCGGATCGCTTTCATCTTGTACGGATTATTTCCGCACGTGCGGAAATAATCCGTACAACCGATCAACACCTACACCGCCGGGTACACCCAACCCTTCCGATATTCCCTCCTCAACATCCCATTCGCCTGATCATCCCCCACAACCCGCTCCTTCACCCCGTCCCACTGCAGACTACGCCCCAGCTTATACGACAACATCCCCAGCAAGCTCATGTTCGTGGAACGGTGCACCTCCTCAATATCACAGATCGGCCGCCTGCCCGTCTTGATACACTCCATCAGGTCAGACCAGACCTCCTTGATGTTCTGCTGATCCGGCTCATGCAGCTGGGCGTCAATCCGCAAAACCTCCTTCTTCGAATCCGTCGGGTAAAATACCGTCCCACTGTGCCACCCCACATGTAGCGTCCCCTCCGTCCCATAGAAATAACACCCCACATTCTCACCCTTCTCTGCGTTGTTCGCCGAAAACCGACGATGCTCCCAGCACGCGTCAAACCCGTCGAACTTGAAACTCGCTATCTGATGATCCGGGGCGTCCGAAGTCTGCTCCTCATCGTTCAATACTGGCGGTCCCAAAATCGGACGACCACCCGTGCTGTACACCTGCTCCGGCGACTTGCGTTCCATAATCCACAAGATCTGATCCATCCAGTGAATCCCCCAGTCACCCAAAGTCCCATTCGCGTAATCCAGATAACTACGGAAACCTCGCGGATGAATACCCCCACCCCAGGGATTCGACGGATCCCCATTATACGGACGCATCGGCGCCGGACCACACCACATGTTCCAGTCCAACTCCTTGGGCGGCTCCGTGTTCTTGCGCGGCCTCTCAGGCCCATCCCCACCGTAATGCACAAACGCACGCACCATCCCCACCTTGCCCAGCCTTCCCGACCTCACAAAATCTCGCGCCGCTACACAATGGGGCGAAACCCGACGATGCGTCCCCACTTGCACCACCTTCCCCGTAGCCCTCGCCGCATTCACCATCGCACGCCCCTCCTGGATGGTATGACCTATCGGCTTCTCCACATACACATGCGCCCCCGCCTTCACCGCATCAATCGTCTGCAGGGGATGCCAATGGTCGGGCGATGCCACAATGCAAACGTCCGGCTTCAACTCCGCCAATAGCTCCCGATAATCCTGATACCCCTTCGGCTTCTCGCCCATCTCCTTCTCCACCCGCTCAATTGTCGGATCCATCAGCCGACGATCCACATCACAAACACCCACGATCCGACACTGACCGCTGGCCATCGCCTCCCCCAAAATGTTGTTCCCCCACCACCCACTGCCAATCAATGCAGTCCGATACCTCCCCCCGCTGCCCTCCAGAGACCAAGCCTTGTAGGTCGATGCCAATAATCCCGCCGCCGCTGAGCGGCGTAGAAATTGCCTGCGTGAAATTCCTGAAGAAGGTGTCATGGAACCCATCATCCTCCTATCCCCCCGCCGGTCAAGCCCCACACAAGAATCCCCCACCCAGCCCTCTCGTCTCTTCACTCCTCCCTCTCCCTGCGTTCCGCAACCGCGGAACCAAAAACCCTCAGCCCCTCACACCACGCGCTTCCCGCTGTGCCCCCTCCATTCACGCAAGGCTGCGTTCAGGCAGAAAACGGCAGACGGCAACCCAACGCCTCCAACCCAGCCTTCAAGGCCGCCAGCAAATGCTCAATATCCGACGGAAAAAGCCGACCGATATTCCCGATCCGAAAGGTATCCACCTGAGTCAGTTTCCCGGGATAGATGATCATCCCTCTTTGGCTCAGTTGATTGTAGAAGGCCCGGAATTCAAACGCAGGATCCTGCGGACAATGAAACGCAGTGATGATGTAGCTCTGCACCTCTGCGCTTAGAAAGCAGCGCAAGCCCAATTCCGACATCCCGTGCATCAGCACCCCGTGGTTCTGGCGATAACGCTCACCCCGCGCCTGGACCCCACCCTCCTGCTCCAGCTCATTAAGCGCCTGATCAAATGCCAATAGCGCATGGGTCGGAGGCGTGTAACGGAACTGCCGATTCTTCTGAAAACCCCTCCACTGGCTAAACAAATCCAGACTCAGGCTCCTGGCACATCCCTCAGACGCCAGCAACGGCTCTCTCCGTGCCAGAACAAAGGAGAAACCCGGCACCCCCTCAATGCACTTGTTCGCCGATGAAATCAAAAAATCCACCCCCACCGCGTCGAGATCAATCGGGATAGCCCCAAAACTGCTCATCGCATCCACAATCAACCTCCGGCCATTGCGCTTCACTGCCGCCCCAATAGACTCCAGCGGATTCAAAATCCCCGTGGTCGTCTCACAATGCACCACCACCACGTGCGTCACCCCCGCATCCTCCCGCAACACAGCCTCAACCTCATGCGCCGATGGCACAACATCCTCCGCCGTGCGCAGCACCCGATGGTCTATCTTCAGCACCTTGGCCATCGCCACAATCCGATCGCCATACGCACCATTGGTCAGAATCAATGCCCTACCGCTGGCCGGAATCACCGACCCCAGCACGGACTCAACTCCAAAAGTCCCGCTGCCCTGCATCAAAACACACTCGAACCCGGCCTCCTCAGAAGTACCCGCCACAGCCAATAACCGGCTCCGGATCGATGTAACCACATCATTGAACTCGTCATGCCACGAACCCGCATCATGCAGCATCGCAGCCTTAACACTCAAACTCGTGGTCAAGGGGCCCGGAGTGAAAAGCAGCTTATCGTGTGAACTCGGTAACGTCATGGTCTCGCCCTATTCTTCTTCAATGATCTAATCAATCGCTTCTCGCCAGCTGTCTCGCCCATGACATAGGTGGGATGAGCCCACGGGTAAAGGACTTTGTCCCCCCCCGCATCCACCACCCCACCAGACCGGAATCACAAACGCCTCACCGCCTTCTCCAGTTTCTCACCCAACTCGACCAAGTCACCCTCCCCATGCGCAATCGACAAATACAGCTTCGTTCCCATGGGATTCAGAAACACACCCTCACGCACCAAAGCCAGCATCAGCGCACGCCCCCGAGCTCGATCCGATGCCATCCACCCCCGGTGTGTCGTCACCGGCTCCCCGGAAAATGCAACCTGCGCCAATGGCCCCTCACCCAGAGTCTGAACCACTTCCCCCGCATCCCCCATCACCCGGGCCAAAAGCTCGCGTAACCGATTCCCCATGGCAAACAACCGGTCATACACCCCCTCCTCAGAGAGAACATCCAGCGTCGCCAAAGCCGCCGCACACGAAACCGGATTGCCCCCCGCAGTGGATGCCGACCACACATAACCCGCGTCCCCCACCCCATGCTCATCCACATACCGCATCAACTCCGCCGACCCCGCATAGGCTCCCAAGGGAAATCCCCCGCCCAATGCCTTGCCGAACGCAGCCAGATCAGGCACCACCCCATAGCGACCCTGCGCCCCACTCAAACCCAGACGAAAGCCCGTCACGGTCTCATCAAAGATCAGCACAACCCCATGCCGGCTCGCCAACTCCCGCACGCCGGCTAGGAATCCCGGCACCGGAGCCAGACAACGATGCAACGGCTCCACCAACACCGCTGCAACCTCGTTCCCAAATCTTTCAAAGACACTCCGCGTCCCCTCCAAATCGTTGAACGGCGCCACCAAAACACGCCCCTCCAAACCCGGATCCGCACACCCATGCAAATCCGCCTCCACACCATCCGCCCCCGCACCCCTGAGCATCCCCGCCACCCCAATGGAATGCTGACCGTGATAAGCACCAGAAAACTTCAATACCCGACGTCGCCCCGTAGCCGCATGAGCAATCCTCAAACACAACATCGTGGCCTCGGTACCCGAGGTCACAAAGCGCACCTGCTCAGCACACGGCAAAATTCCCACCAAGCGCTCCGCCAGCTCCAGGGAACGACTGTTCACCGCAGCAAAGTTCGCTCCCTTCTCCGCTTGAACCGCTGCCGCCTCCACCACCTGAGGATGAGCATGTCCCACCAGGGCAGCCCCCCAGGCCATCGTCATGTCCAGGTATTCCCGCCCCTCCTCATCCCAAACACGACAGCCGCGCCCCCGGGACAACACCGGCACTAAATCCGCCGGCAATCCATACTCGCCATTCGACCCCCCCGGGAACAACTCCGTCACTCTCCGGCTCTGTATCACTTCGCTCATCTTAAAGCTCCGCCGTCGGGTTCGCCCCCACTTCGCTCAACGCAGCATCCAGTATCCCCAGCGCCTCTTCCCACTCCCCATCCTTCAATACCAGCGAAGGCGTCAATGTCAGCAAGTTCCCCTGTGTCACCTTGAAGTTTAATCCCCTCCTCAACGCCGCATACATCACCCGATCAGCCGCATCCGTCGCCGGCTTGCCACCATGAACCAACTCCACCCCCATCAATAAACCCAAGCCCCGAACCTCCCCAATCATCGGGTGCCGCTCCCGCAGGGCTTCCAAATCAGCCAAAGCTCTCCGCCCCAGTTCCTCAGCCCTGCCCACCAGCCCCTCACTCTCAATCACCTCCAAAGTCGCCAACCCCGCCGCACACGCCACCGGGTTCTTCTCATGCGTGTAATGCCCCAAAGCCCGCTCACCCGCCACGTTTAAACCCTCCCTCACCAGCAACGCCGCCAAAGGCATCACACCCCCACCCAAACCCTTCCCCAATACCACCATGTCCGGCACCACCCCGTAATGCTCGTAAGCAAAAAAACGTCCCGTCCGCCCCAACCCAATCGGGATCTCGTCCAGAATGAGTAATGCCCCATGCCGGTCACAGGCCGCCCGAATCCGCTGCCAATACTCCACCGGAGGTATAAACGGCGTGCACCGCACGGTCTCCCCAATCACCGCCGCAACATCCCCCTCCCGCTCCAGCACATACTCAACATAATCCGCACATGCCAGATTGCAGGCAGCCCCACACCGAAACGGACACTTCCGATGATCCGGAGGCGGTACATGCTCACACCCCGGAAGCAATGGCCCTATCCCGTTCCGAAATACCGCCTCTCCCCCAATGCTGATCGCATCCAGCGACGCCCCATGAAACGACTCCCACATCGACACGGTCTTGAAACGCCCCGTCGCGACTCTCGCCAACTTTAACGCCATCCCAATCGCCAGACTGCCACCTGGCGCAAACAATGCCCGACTCAGCTCGCCCCCCGTGCGCCCGACCAACGCCTCGGCAAGCTCAATCGCCGGTTCACACGTATAACGCCGCGTGCAGAAAGACAACCTGTCCAGCTGCGCCTTGATCGCCTCCACCACCTTGGGATGCCCAAAACCAACCTGATGGACGTTGTTCCCATGAAAATCCAGTATCCGCCTCCCCTCCGCATCCTCAATGTGCGAACCCGAAGCACCCCGAAGCACATTCAAACAGGGGGTCGACAACGATTGATGCAAAAACCACTGCGCATCCTCTTCAAGGATCTCCTTCGTCCCCGGCCCCAAATGGCTCTCCTGCCACCCCACGCGGTGAGGAGACAGATTCAAGTCACCTTCAGAACGAAGGGCTTCCATGGAGGGACAATCAGGCTTCTTCACAGGCGGCAACCTTTACGCCTTCTGTCATCGCTCAGTCAACGCCTCAACCACAGGCCGCCCAATCCAGGCCGGATCTGGCGAATAACCCAATAGCTTCACAACGGTCGCCGCCGTGTCGTAAGTGTTCAGTGCCCCCTCCAGTTCCCAACCTCGCCTGACACCGGGCCCCACCAGAATCCAGGGTATCTCCAACTCGGCCGTAGTAGCCCCACCGTGCCCCTTCCCCACACCCCCATGATCCGAAGTCACCAGCACATAGGTGCTCCCCCCCAAGCCCGCATCCTCCACAGCACCCAACAACTGACCCACCAAACCATCCACATGCTCCACGGACCGGAAATACTCCCCGGTCCCATGCCCATACTCGTGCCCAGCATGATCCACCTCATCAAAGTGTACAAACAGCAGATCCGGCTTCCTCTCCCGAATCACCTCAACCGCACGCCGTGCCGTCGCCCCACTGCCTGAAACATGCTCAAACACCGTCGGCACAGTAGCCCCCAACAGACGCCCAAACCCTCCCCAATCATAAATGCACGCCGTAACCGCCGAACCTCCACTCCCCCCAATCACCACATCAAAAATAGTCGGAAATACCCCCCCGGGCCCGATCACCGTCGGCGTCACCTCCACTTTGTTGGTCTCCCAATCGTTCGAAGTAATCCCGTGCTGCTCCGGCCCCGCGCCCATAATCATGGACGCCCAGTTGGGACTGCTCGAGGTCGGCATCACACCACGCCCGCGTAGGGTCCACACTCCTGCAGCCATCATCCGGTCCATGACCGGAGTCTCCGCCCGCTGAACACCATCCGGGGATAACCCATCCACACCCACTACAATCACCCGATTCCCGCCACCGCCATGGACCACCAACACCCCGCTCAACAGACCCACCACACCGCAGACCCAACCCCGCCCCAACAGGAGCCCTCCAAGCGATCTCACAGCTCCCCGAACCAAAGCCGGTAGGTAGCGAAATAGGCCAGTGCTTTGCATGAAAGCGAAAATCCCCCAAGCCCAGGGCCCAAAGCAAGCCGCAAGGAAACCGCAGATGTGAAGATTTTGTTACCGCCCCCAACCCCCGGCCCTCCTACCAAAGCCCCTCACCCCAACACCGCTCAGTCAACCACCTGCCCGGTGTGATCCACCAGGTAAGCCGGCACCCACGTGTCATTCTTCCGGCGCTCCACCAAAACCGGCTCACCAGACTCGCCCATGCTGGTGATCTGCGCGAACTCAAGCGCCTGCGAATAGCTCAGGATAATTTGCTCCCGAACCTTCCAAAGGGTCGGGTCCTCAGTAAAATTGGTTGTAGGAGCCGCACGCATAGCTTTCGCAAATATAAGAACTGCAAAGGCCACGCTTAGACAACCCCACCACTTGACGTAGATTGAGCAACACTGATCTAGAGACCTATCCGAACTTTGACCTAGGGCGTATCCCCCCAAACTGACACTTGAAGCAGAGCCCACTAGACGTACATTGGCCTGAGCTAATCCAACCGAAGGCCCTCCCATGACCGAACTACTTCTCAACTCAGCCGAGACAGAAGCCCTGCAGCAACTCCTGGATCAGGCTCTCGCAAACCTGAGAACAGAACTCGCCCATACGGATCACGCTAAGTTTCGACAGAGAATCCGCAACCAACAACTGCTCCTGGAAACCATCCAGACCCGGCTCACAACCCCCCGCCACCGCAACCCTAGCGCAGAGCTTCGCCTCTAATCCAAGCTTCAGGCCTGGGATGTGACGCGATCCAAAACCCCGATCAAGGCCCTCTCGTCAAAGGGCTTCCGCAATACCTCCGTCACCCCGGCCGCACTCAGCTCGTCGCGCAACTCATCATCCAAACGCCCCCCCATGGCCACAACAGGCAACGCCGATCGCATCTCCTTAAGCGCCTTGGCAAAAGCTACCCCATCCATCCTCGGCATGTGAATGTCGGTCAAAACTACCGCCAGCGCATCGCGATGATCCACGGCCTTCACTAGCCCCTCCAACCCATCCGCCGCCACCATCACGCGAAAATTGAATCTCTCCAGCACCAACCGCGTCGATTCCCGAACCGCCGGCTCATCGTCCACCACCAAGGTCAACTGCCCCCCTCCGTCCAACTGCACCGGCATCTCCACACCACCCACATGCGCAGCGCCAGCCTCGCCAACCGGCAGGTAAACCCGGAAGGCTGTGCCACGCCCCACCTTGGATTCCAACGTCAGAAATCCCCCGTGACTCTTCACAATCCCCGCCACACTCACCAAGCCCATGCCCGTACCCTTGTCCGGAGATTTCGTGGTGAAAAAGGGAGTGAATAATTTCTCCATAACCGATGGCGGCATCCCCACCCCGGTGTCCACCACCTCCACCAACACATACTTCCCGGGCTTCCCATCCACAGTGCTGGCGGCAAATGTCTCATCCACCTGCACCAGCCTGGAACTCATCGATAGGGTGCCCCCTCGAGGCATCGCGTCCCGGGCATTAACACACAGGTTCAGCAATAATTGATGCAGCTGTGTGTCGTCCCCCAAACAAGTCGGCAACCCGGACTCAGCCTCCAGCACATACTGGATGTTCTTGGGAAAAGTGGACCGGATAATCGTCGAGATCTCATGGAACAACTTCGAAAAGTCTACCTCCATTCGCACGCCCTCGTTCCCCTTCCCAATCGTCAGCAACTGACGCACAACCGCTGACGCACGCTTCGCACTGTCCTCCAGGGTGTCCAGCAACTCCTTCTCCTGTGGCACCAAACCCCGCAAATACTCCAACACCAGCAGAATCGGGGTGAGGGAGTTGTTCAGGTCATGCGCCAGTCCACTGGCCAATAAGCCGATACTCTCCAAACGCTGGGTCCGCCGCTCCGCCTTCTCCCGCTCCAGCCGCTGGCTGATGTCCCTGACCAAAGCGACATAGCTCCTGCGCCCCGCTGTCAAATACACCCCTTGAATAACGGCTTCCACAGCCAGCAAAGCCCCGTTCTTCCGCTTCATCTCCCCCATCAGGCGGACCGAGCGAACCTTGCCCCCCTCCATTGGCCGCAAAGCCGCCTGCATGTCCCCTTCGCTCACTCCATCGAATAACTCAAGAAAACCAAGCCCACTCAAATCCTCACGCTCCCGCCCCAACTGACGCTCCGCTCCTTGATTGGCATATTCAACAACGTAGCCCTCCGGTGAAAAGATGATCACCGCATCCTCCATCGAATCCAAAGCGGCCATCGCCCGGCGCAATTCGCTGCTCTGCTCGGTCAGCCTCAAGGAAAGCCGCTTAGCATCCTCCAATGCCACTTTGTTCGACTGGAAGAGCTGGAGCATGTCCACCACCGGGTCGTGCACTGCAAAATCATCATAGTGCAGACCAAAACGCACCAACTCCTCGGCATCAGTAAACCAGGGGGAACCAATGAAAACATAGACCCCATGCTGACCCAGAAAGCGAATCTCCCCGCGCAACCTCAGCCGCAGGTGCTGGATCTCCAGAAGAAAGAAGCGCTTGCCATGCCGACGAATAAACTCCGGGCTCAACTCACCCCGCGGATAAACCGACAGGACTGCCTTCGAGACGTCCATACCCCGCTGGCAGTTCGGACAGAGCCGACGCAGCGCATATCCCAGCTGAGTCAGTCGCATGGAGTCATCAAAGGCAAAATGCCAGCGAAAGACATCAGCGAAATCCGCCGAGTTCAAACCCACGAAGTAGGTCATCTCCCCCGATGGCGAATCGCCTTTCTCCCCCAAACCGCAAATCGGCTCCTGGTCCCCGCCGGCATTGGAGTTCATAGCCACCCCCCTTCGTTCAGGGACGCTGCCCACACCGCCCAGGCAAACCCAACGCCCCGCCCCGTCCCAAAATCAGTCCGGCAGTCAAAATGAAGCAGGCAGAGGAAATCCATCCATTCACTCCTTGATTGCAGGATCCCATTCCACCCGAAAGACATCATGGTCCTCAGCCGACTGCCGCATTTCAACATGCGTGACCAGAACCGGTGTGCCAAACATCTTCCCCAGACCCTGCATTAAGCCCACTACAAAGTAGGCCAGCCCCGGCCGATGTGAAAAATAGTGCAATTCCAGAAATCCACGCTCCGCATCCACGTTGCTCAACTCGAAGCGCGGCGGCGAAAGATAGGGAAAAACCATCCGAACCCGGTCATGAAAGTGAGGCAGGTGCTCCAGAAATTCTATGAAGGTAGTACCCGCAGCATGCATCAACCCCCCATAACCCTCACTCGCCGTCACGAGGATCCAATGCTCCCCAAAACCAACCAGCAAATCGTCCACCGCAACACCCAAAACCCGCGCAGCAGCTGCAACCAAATCATACGTGATCCTGTCGTCGTAAGGATCCGTGCTGATAAACACCTCCACCTCAAGCTTTGCCTCCCGTTTGATCCGATTCCACACCTTCTCCCCATGGTGTTTGACCACCATCTCCTCCATCGCCTTGTTGATCATTCCATACATCGCTGATCTCCCACTAACCCGTCACAGTGATCGCCCATGACACCCCCTCAACGAGCAACCTGTCAACAGACCATCGTCGTATATGCCTCGGACCCCCACCCCTCCCTAAAAAGCAAGCTCCGGAGGTTGATGACCTCCGGAGCAGTAGCAAAACCAAACCGGATTCCTCTAGTAATTGAACTCACCCTGCAACCAGAAGCGATGGATATCAGGAATCCCTGAGTCGGCATCGTGATACGCATACTTCATCAGTCCGGTAAAATACTTGCCGAACTTCCGCGATACCACCGCGTCAATCTCATAGCCGTAGTCCAAGGCATCTTCGTGAGACCAGAACTTGTGCAGTTGAACCTGCAACGGAATGTTGTAGGGCAGGGTCGTCCCCACCCGCACATACAGGTCCTGCAACCCGTTCGCCGGGGTTGTCAGGAATGAATCGGCCCAGCCGTTGTATTTGTGCAGCAAAGCCAGCGGCGTACGAAACGATGCACCGTTGTTACTCCCCAGCAACTCATACCCCGCGCCGGCATTCCAACCCTGATAACTCGCCCCTAAATCCGCCCCCACATACATGGCACTGTAATCATTCGGATTATCCCGTGCATCCGTCTGCCACGCCAGCTCACCCCGATAGTCCAGCTTCCACTCCTCACCCACCGGCACCTTCCCGGTCACGCTGCCACCCACGGTCGAGGACGAATTCGCCGGAGAATTGTCGAAGTCCAGAAAGTAACCATACCCGGTCACCTTCGCGGCCTCACTGAAACTGTAGGAGGCGTTCACTAAATGAGAGTCGGACCGCCAATTGCCATCCGGGTGTCCATCTCCCAGAACCCGATTCACCCGCGACACATAACCGTAAAAGAAGGTCGCGTTCTCCAGCGCCCGACTCTGCATTGTCAACCCGTCAAAGGTCTGCTGGTTCTGCCTCCAGTCCACATCCCCGACAAATCGCTGACTGTCCAGGATGTAGTGCTGCCGGCCTCCCGCCAGGGTCGTGTCCCAACGTGTATAGCCCAACCACGCCTGGTTGATCTCCGTCGTCTCCGGATCCGCAATCACCGTCCGATCCAGCTCGTCCGGATCCAACCCCGCCGGGTTATACGGCGCCCCAAGGCTCGTCACGTTCTCCGCCTCCAACATTCCCTGCAACCCATACACAGGAGCAGTCGTAAACCCCAAACGCGGCCGTATCGTCACCGCATCCGATGCCTTCAACCCCTCCTGGTCCGCGTGCTCCCAACGCAACCGCGCGTTGAACGAGGCCTTGCCCTTGGTAAAGGCCTGCACCACCTCGTTCTCCAGCACCTTGTCCCAGGAGGTCTTCACCTTCGATTCAGCAGCTCCCGTTAATACCGGCGCTGAACCATCCCCCGCATCGGCCGCTGCCGCCGACCCCATCACCCCGGAAACACCAACCAGCGCCAGCGCCCATGCCGCCGCCCTCCGCCGTTGGAACAACCCGTCGCTTTTCCGTGTCGCGTTAGTCTTCATGTTAAATCGCATATCGGATCAACACCCCTTCACCTTAGTCATTTCGCATAGCGCTTCTGGAACTCGCTCTGCCGCTCCTGACGCTCCTTGAGCTCCGCCTCGTCCATCTGGTTCAAGTACCAGCGGTGATTATCCGAGGCCAACAGCTCGTCAATCCGCTTCGAAAGCTTCTCAGCAGCCTCCTTCTTCACCACATCACTGGAAGCCCGACCCCGGTCAATCAAGGTCTCCAACTCGGGAATCATCTTCGAATAGAAGTGCTTCGCCACCTCATACGTCCCGTGCCAGTGGGTATAGTCCGGCCCCATCATCGAAGCCCCATGCCGCGCCCGCCGACCCTCATGATGCCAGATCTCAAACCAGGTCCATGCCAGCTCGTTGGCAAATTCAGCCTCACGCATCAACGGCTTCGCCAGGTTGTAAAGCTCGAGCCCGGGCTTCGCGAACTTCTCATGGTACTGGTCAATCAGCCCGTCATACTGCACGTAGAAGTTGTCCACCCACTGGTTCTCGTGGCAGTTCACACACACAGCCTTCATGTTCCCCCGCCGCGTCTCCCAATTCACGTTCGCCCCCGGCAAACCCATCTTCGCATCACTCACCTCCGGCCGAACGGAAATCGCCGGCCGGTTGTTCCAGCTGATCCGCATCCCCACGTCATGCGTCACCGGCATCGCCGCCACGGCCGCGCGATCCTTTGTCGCAGGACGCGGCGGAGTCGCACTCATGTGACAGGTGGCACAGGTGGGCGCCCGGTTGTAGTCCTCTCCCACCACCCACTTCGAGGAATCCATGTTCAGTTCGTCCTCAAATGCCCGGAATGCCACCCCGTGCTTCGACTCATAGTAGATCTCAATCTGCGGATGATCGGGCCCCATATGGCACTTGCCACAGTTGTCCGGATGCCTGGCCTGCTCCGCCGAGAATGAATGCCTGCTGTGACAGGCGGAACACGACCCCTCGGAACCATCCGGATTAATCCGCCCAATACCCGTGTTGGGCCAGGTCGCCGGATCCAATTTACCCCCCTCCAACACCTTCACCTCGCTCCCATGACACTGCCAGCAACCGTTCACGGCCGCAGCACTGACGCCCTTCGGAAACCCCGCCGTCACCATGCCCCGGTTGCCCTCCACCACCTCGGCCAGCACATTGTCCAGCGACCCCATAATCCGCCCCCCCTTGGAATGATGCGAATGCGCAAACTCCTCCGCCTCCCGGGCATGGCAACGCGCACAATCCTTAGGCGATACAATGGTCGCAATCCAGGCCCCCTCATGCTGGAACGCATCGGCATCACTCTCGTTCGCCATGTGACACTCGTAACATCCCACGTTCGCACGATGATGCTTGCTGTCACCCCACTGCTGGTAAACCCCCGTCGTGTCCACCCGATGACACTCCAGACAAGCCGTGGTTTCTTTGGAAACCCCAGGCAATCCCCAGGCCTGGGCCCGGGCCGTGGTTGAAGCCCCCGTCGCCCAACACAGGGCAACCAGAAGGCCGCTAAGGATAACAGGTTGCTTTTTCATTTGCTTTCTCAGGATTCGCTAGTCTTTGCCACTCTCTCAGAACCACTGCCGGGAGCTGTCGTGCCCCAGCGATGAAAATACGTCACCTCACCCGCCAGCACGGGAACCGATACCCGCACCAAAATCGTATAAATCAACAACCCCCCAGCCCAGATCCCCAGACAAACCAGGGTCTCGTTTAAACTCGGAAAATACTCCACCACCTCGCCCAGGGGACTCGGAATAAACGCCGGAACAATCAAACCCATCCCCTTCTCAATCCAGATCCCCACAATCGCCAGAACACACGCCACGTTCAGGGTCCTCAACGCCCGCGACGCAGGCAGGACAAACAGCAGCGTAGCCACACAGTTCATCGCAATCGCACTCCAAATCCAGGGCACCAGCGCACTCCGTCCCCCAAGCCCAAGGAACAGATAATGCGCCGAAGCCCCATGACCCGTGTCCGCGTAAAACTCCGTGAACACCTCGCACAACAGCAGGAACAGGTTGATGATCATCGCCACCTGCACAATCCGCCGTAGCGTAAACAACGCATCATCACTCACCTGATGCCGCGTGAAATGACGCACCACCTGCAGGGTCAGGACGATAAACGCCGGCCCGGCCGCAAACGCACTCGCCAAAAACCGCGGAGCAATAATCGCCGAGTTCCAGAATGGCCGCCCTCCCAGCCCGACATAAAGGAATGCCGTGACGGTGTGAATGCTGATGGCCCACACAATCGCCACGAACACGAACGGTATGTAGAAAGCCTTCGACGGCTTTCTGCCACAATACGCGCAGTAAATCAGGTAACCGCAAATATGCAGGTTCAAGACCAGATAACCGTTCAACGCAATGACATCCCACGTCAGCATCGAGATCGGAAAGTTAAACCTCCATAGCAGGTGCATGAACCGGTCCGGCCGCCCCAAATCCACCATCACAAACGCCAGACACATGAAGATCACCGATACCGCCAGCAACTCCCCGAAAATCACCACGTCGTGCAAATGCAGGTTCCGATACACATACACCGGAATCACCAGCATCGCGGCAGCCGCAGCCAAGCCCACCAGATAAGTGAAGTTGGCGATGTACAACCCCCACGATACCTGGTCCGTCATCCCTGTGGTCACCAGCCCGTGCACAAACTGCTGGCTGTATGCATGGATGCCCGCCAACACAAACAGCGTCAGCACAGTCATCCACAGGTGATATCTCCAGTCGCCGACAAAACTGAGCCGGAAACAGTCCCAAAGAAATGCCAGGTATCGTTTCATGCTGGTCTATGCGGATCCTCCGGAGCAGCGGGCTCGTGGTAACGGCTCCCCCGCTCGTCAAAATAATAGAAAAACCGGGGCAACGTCCCCACGTCCTCCTTCAAGACATACACCCGCTTGTGCTTCAGGATGTAATGCACGTCGCTGTTCGGATCCAAAACATTGCCGAATTTGCGAGACCCCGTAGGACACACCTCCAAACAAGCCGGCAGCTTGCCCTCACGGGTGCGATGCAGACAAAACGTGCACTTCTCCATCACCCCCTTCGGCCTCGGCCGGTTGGAGAGATAACTCATGTTCGGGTTGATCTCGTCCGCCTTCAGCTTCGGCTCCGCAAAGTTGAACCGACGCGCCCAATAAGGACACGCCGCCTCGCAATACCGACACCCAATGCACCAGTCATAGTCGATCACGGTAATCCCGTCCGGCTCCTGCCAGGTCGCCTCCACCGGACACACCTTCACACAAGGCGGCTTGGCACACTGATGACACTGCACCGGCATATACCACTTGTCCGGCTTGGGCACCTGCTCGGGATCGTAATGATGATTCGCCGTCTCAACATCAATGCTCCCCTTCTCCATCTCCAAGACCCGGATATACTGGATCTCCGGCGACCGGGACTGGTTGTTCTCCTTTACGCAGGCATGAACGCACTTCCGGCACCCGATGCACCGGCTGATGTTCAACCCGTAGACAAACTCCACCCCGTCCATCGGCGCAGGAGCGCCCACGGTCGCCGTCACCCCATACCGCGTCTTCACCTGCTCCTGAATCCGCGATAACACCCGCTCCTTGTCCTCAGGCGTCATCTCCTTGTAATGCTTCTGCAAAAACTCCTCTACGCTCGGCAAATCTTCATCGGTCAGGTGACGCAACGGTGCCATCGCGGCAGCCAATGCAGACAAACCCGCCGCCGCCGCCGCACCCTTCGCCAGGAAATCCCGGCGACTCATGTCGCCACCGCAGGAACCGGAACCAGCACAACCTGTTGAGGAGTCAGTCTTGCTCATTGTTCATGCCCTCCTGAATGCCCAGCCTCACCCGAATCCAGCCGAAGTGGATCCCTCACACCATCATGCACCGGCAAATACGGCACCCCCATCCTCAGGGTGTTCGGCCCCGGCGCAGGCTCAAGCGCCTGAAACGGAGGACTGTGCGGATCATGACACTCAATGCAGCGTCTCTTGGTCTGCTCCCCACGTGCCGTGTCCCAGTAACCATTGACCCGACCATGTGAACCCGCCAGCCAATCGCGATACACCGGCCCATGACACTTGCCGCACAAAAGCTGCGGCTGGTTCCAGGGAATCACCCCGCCAGCGTCATCCACAAATGCATCACGCTCCTTGGGATGATGACAGTTGAAGCACCGCGTGTTGATCCCGTGCCGCAACTCGATCTCGGTGTGCTGCCCCAGTTTGCGCACTGTCTCGGCCGGCGATGGAATGATCCGATGACAATCGCTGCAGCGATAGGTGTAACCCGCCACCGCATAAGTCGGCTGCAGCTTCGGCTGACGCACGGGAGCCGGATCAGTGAATTTTGGCGCCACCAAAACCGCACCAGCCATCTGGCTCTCGTAAGGAAGCGGGTCCAACACCAAAACGACCGCCGCCCCCGCCAGCAACAAAGCCACCCAGTAACCGGATCTCTGCTTCATCGGCTGTCCTCCTCACAAACACGCAGTTTCCCCGCCGGGCTTCTCACGCCCACTCCTGCGAGCAAACAGTTCTGGTATGAAGTCGAACTCTGCATGTCGTCGTTGATGCAGAGACTAAGAAAAACCAACGGGAAGGTTTTTGACCTGAATCAAGCTATCCGCCCTTTTTCGAAGTTCTGAAATCCCCGCAAAGCCAGCACCGCCACCAGGGAATAGCCACCGGCAACAAGAGGATCACCTGAGAGAAAATCGGAAGATTAAACCCGAAAGTGTGGCGGTGAGGGGGGGATTCGAACCCCCGCTAGGGTGTTAAGCCCTAGAACGGTTTAGCAAACCGTCGCCTTCAGCCACTCGGCCACCTCACCATCACCCGGCTGCAGTCTGGAGGACAGTCGCAGCAGGACGGGCAATCAATCAGGATTTCGCCCCTGCCGCAAGATTTCTTTGCACCCAAACCAGCCTTCGCCGACACACCGGAGCCAGCCCCCTCCTCACCCCGCCAGCCAGCAGCTACTCGAGATCAATCGGGTCCACCGGAAGATCCAGAAAACGGTCCAGCAGCCGGCGATCACGCTTGGTAGGACGTCCACGCCCCTTCTCCCAGACGGGCTTCGCCACCGGCCCCGGATTCTTCCGCCGCTCCCGCTCTTCAGGAGGGGTCAGATCCTCCATGTAAGCCGGCAACGCCTTGGCAGCAACCCTGCGCTCAACAAAACCCACCACCTTGAGGGTCCTCTTTGCCTCGCCAACCTGCACAGTCACTACTTCCCCCAAACGCAATTCACGGGCCGGCTTGACGCTCTCCCCCCCCACTTTCACATGACCCGCCCGGCAAGCCTCAATCGCCGCCGTGCGCGTCTTGAACAAACGCACCCCCCACAACCACTTGTCGATCCTGACCGCTGTCGTTTCCATACTCCAACCCCACACAACTTTCCTTTTGCGTTCATCGCGCCCCGAATTACGTTACTGATATCGAACACCCCCCACGACATCAAGAGCCCACCGCACCGGCCAACATATCTGCAACCCATGCGAAACACCCGCCAGGACCTGGAGTCTGAACAGGACGCGTCCAGCTCGGTTGCAGCACTGGCCGACCAGGATCTGTCACAACTGCTTACCGCCGCCCATGCCCTCGCCGCTCTCCTGCGCACTCAAGCTGACAAACCCACAGAAGTCCTCGAGTTGGCCGCCCAGCTGGAACGCACCACAAACCGAGCCCTCAGCGTCCTCCAACAAGCACGCCACCTCTCCCACCAGCTCCACCATAAACACAGCCTGATACACCTCCCCCCCCTAGCCCAAGGCGCTCTCCAAACGCTTCAAAAAATCGCCGGCCCTCAGATCCAAATCACTCTCAAGGATGCACCCAAACTCCCCCCGGTCCTCTCCACCAGCCAAGACCTCCTCCTCCTGCTCCTCCTCCTCGGACTCCGCTCCATCGAAGCCATCCAACCCAATCCTGGTACGGTCAGTATCCTCATCGAACCAGTCCACTTCACCAGTGAGGACTCACAACGCCTGCCCGGCACCCAGCCCGGCCCCTACACCCGTATCGTCATCCGTGATACCGGCAGCACTCTCGAAACCGAACTCGTGCAACGGTCACTCAGCCCGCTCCCCAACAACTCCATCGAACCCAACCCCGTAGGAACTATCCTCCATACCATCCAAAACCTGATCTCGACCCACGAAGGCACACTGGAAATCGATTGCGGAGACGAAGGCGGCACAGTCACCCAAGTCTACCTCCCCGCCCACGAACCCAAGGGACTCGCCAATATCATCCCCCCAGGCATACCCACCGGATCCGGTGAGCCAGTCCTTTTCGTCGATGATGACCCCGACCTCGCCCAGGCCGCCTCCCACCTCCTCCCACTGCTCGGCTACACCCCCATCGTCTATACCAACCCGGACGACGCCCTAAACGCCCTCTCCCAAAACCCCCGGCTCTGTGCCGTCGCTATCGTCGATCTCAATATGCCCCAACTCACCGGCATCGACCTCGCCACCCAAATCCTTGAGATCAACCCGTCCATCCCTGTCTATGTGGTCACGGGAATGCGGGGAGACTGGACCCCTGAAATGGCACGCAATCTGGGCATTCGAGGGGTTTTGCATAAGCCGCTTACCCCCGCCATGTGGTGTCTCACGCTGAACGAGGCTCTCCAATCCTCTGCACCCGCCCACTAAATCCTCCCCTCTCCGTCCCCCCATCCCGTTGTTGCACCCGGCGCCTCACCAAGGCACCATCCCCGCCATGAAACACTCCCGTCGCACTTTCCTCTCGGCCGCCGCAACCAGCGCAGCCGCCCTCGCCGTCCAACCGGGCCGAACCCTCGCCGCCACACCCTCTCCCACCCCCATCAAGTTCGCCGTCGCCTCCTACTCCTACTGGCACTTCCGCACTGAACGCGTCACCATCGAAACTGTCATCGACCGCGTCGCAAACCTCGGTGTCGAAGGCGTGGATATCCTCCACCGCCAAATGGATATCCCCGAAAAAGAACCCCTCACCGCCAGCCATCGCTCCTACCTCCAAAACCTCAAACGCCACGCCTTCCGTAAAGGCACCGACCTTGTTTGCCTCTCCATCCACCAGGACTTCGTCGACGCCGACCCCGCCTACCGGCGCACGCAAGTGGAACACACTCTCAAATGCATCGAAATCGCCTACGCTCTCGGCATCCCCTGCATCCGGCTGAACTCCGGACGCTGGAACACAATCGAGTCCTTTGACGATCTCATGGCCGCCCGCGGCGTGGAACCCATCCTCCCGGGCCACACCGAAGACGACGGCTTCAAGTGGTGCATCGACTGCATCGAACAATGCCTCCCCAAAGCCGCCGAATGCGGAGTCACGCTCGCACTGGAAAACCACTGGGGCCTCACCCGCTCGCCCGAAGGACTCCTGCGCATCGCCAATGCCATCCAGTCCCCCTGGCTCGGCGTGCTCGCCGATACCGGCAACTTCCTCGAAAATCCCTACGATAAACTCGAGCAAATCGCCGCAAAAACGGTCTACCTCCAAGCCAAAACCTACCACGGCGGAGGCGAATGGTACACCCTCGACCTCGATTACCCCCGCATCGCTCAAATCTTCCGCAAAGCCGGCTACACCGGCTACGTCGGCCTCGAAATGGAAGGCAAGGAAGACCCCATGACCGCCGTCCCCAAAAGCATCGAAGTCCTCCGCAAAGCCTTCAACGGCTAAGCTGAAACTTCCCTCTCAGCCCGTCATGCAAAACTACATGCTCCGGTCCGCCGTCTGCGTGAGCCTGCTCTCGCTCGCGTTGACCGCATCCCTAGCCACCGCGGCCGACCCCACACCGCTCTCCCAAGCCCACGCTCATAACGACTACGAACACGACCGCCCGCTCCTCGATGCCCTCGACCACGGCTTCTGCGGCGTCGAAGCCGATATCCACCTCGTTGAGGGCGCACTCCTCGTAGCCCATGACTCTGACCAAACCCGCGCCGACCGGACCCTCGAAAGTCTCTACCTCGCCCCCCTCCGCGAACGCGTCCGAAATAACGGCGGCCGGGTCTATCCCAACGGCCCCACAGTCATCCTCCTCATCGACCTCAAGACTGAAGCGGCAGCAACCTACCTCACGCTGAAACCCTTGCTCGCCGGCTATAAGGATATCCTGACGGAATTCCAGCCCGGTAAAACCCTCACCAATGCGGTCACGGTCATCCTCTCCGGCAACCGGCCACGCGACCTGCTGGCCGCAGAATCCTCGCGCTACGCAGCCATGGACGGACGCATCCCCGACCTGAAATCCGACGCTTCCCCCCAACTCATCCCCCTGGTCAGCGACAACTGGAACAACCACTTCCCCTGGCGAGGCGATGGCAATATGAGCACCGAAGACCAGACTCGACTCAAAGCCATGGTCCAAGCCGCCCACGCCCAAGGCCGAATCATCCGCTTCTGGGCCATCCCCGACCAACCCTCCGCCTGGAAACTCATGCAGGACGCCGGAGTCGATCTCATCAACACTGACAACCTCAGCGGACTCCGGGACTTCCTGACCAGCAAGGGAAACTAGCACCGCCCAGAAGTCCGGCCCACCCTCCGCAGCCAACCCTGCCTACGAGCCCGACTGGTGCAAATGGATGTCTCTCTGCGGAAACGGAATGGTGACTCCCTCAGCGTCAAAGGTCACCTTGACCTTCTCCGTGGTCTCAAACTTCACCGCCCAATAATCCGGGGACTTCACCCAGACCCGCAGCATGTAGTTCACACTGCTGTCCGCCAGCTCAGAAACCATCACCTGGGGCTTGGGCTCCTGTAAAATGCGCGCATCAGCCGAAGCCAGCCGCTGCAGAATCTCCTTCACCTGCGCCACGCTGTCCCCATAACTCGCCCCAAAAATCAGATCCAATCGCCGCGTCGGCATCGCCGTAAAATTGGTGATGTTGTCCCCCGTAATCCTCGAGTTCGGAACAATCACTCTGCGGTTGTCAGGCGTCACCAGCACAGTGTTGAAAACCTGAATCTCATCCACCACCCCCGCCGTCCCCCCAGCCTCCACATAATCCCCCTTCTTGAAAGGACGCAGCACAATCATGATGAAGCCCGAAGCAAAGTTGGATAACGACCCCTGCAACGCCAAACCAATCGCCAACCCCGCCGCTCCCAGCACCGCCACAAATGAAGCGGTCGGCACATGCAGGTTCTGAATCGCTGCAATCACCAAAAAGGTCAGCATCAAGGCATAGGCCAGGTTGCAGATAAAACCGCTCACCATCGGCTCCAGCTTCCGCTTCTCCATCAAACGCCGAATCCCCCCGGTCAACGCCCGCGCAACCCAACGCCCCACCACCAAAATCACGACCGACCCCAACAACCGCAAACCCCACTCAGTCCCATGGTCAACCAACCAGCTCGATGCTGTCGCAAATCTCTCCGATACATTCGGCACCGCGTTGGTCACCTGATTCATTACCGACTCCGTAGCACTCGCTGCTGCCATATCTCGTCCTTCCAGATTCGCTAAACCACTTCACCCGCCTACTCTCCGACAAACAACACGCCACCCGAGCCCAAGCCCGCCGTCAAGCCGGGAACTCACCCACCCCCAACCCCAAACCAATACCCCATCTCCCATCTCCCATATCCCATCTCCGATCTCCCATATCCCATCTCCCTGTCAATTATCCCCATCCAACAACCGCCCCAGCCCGCCCAACACCGACCCCTCCCCGCGTGCAGTCCCTCCAGCCTTCGGCGCAGCCGCGTAAATCCGGTCAGCCAAACGACTCAACGGCAGCGATTGCAGCCACACTCTCCCCGGCCCCCTCAAGGTCGCAAAAAACAAGCCTTCACCACCAAAAAACGCGGACTTAATCCCACCCACAAACTGAATGTCAAAATCCACCTGCTTCTGGAATGCCACAATGCAACCCGTGTCCACCCTCAACGTTTCCCCCGGACCGAGCTCCCGCTCCCGAATGGCCCCTCCCGCGTGCAGAAACGCCCAGCCATCCCCCGTCAACCGCTGCATGATAAAACCCTCCCCACCAAATAACCCCGCACCAATACGCTTGTTGAACGCAATCCCCACACTCACACCCTTCGCAGCCGCCAAAAAGGAGTCCTTCTGCGCGATCAGCTCCCCGCCCACCTCCGTCAAATGCACCGGAATAATCTTCCCCGGATACGGTGCACCAAAGGCCACCCGCTTCTTGCCAACACCCCGATTCATAAACACCGTCATGAACAGCGACTCGCCAGTCAACAGCCGCTTCCCAGCCCCCAATAACGAACCCAAAAAACCCGAGTTCTGCTGCGACCCATCCCCAAAAATCGTCTGCATATCAATCCCGTCCTCCATATACATCATGCCCCCCGCCTCCGCGACCGCCGCCTCCTGCGGATCTAACTCAATCTCCACAAACTGCATGTCGTCGCCGTGTATCTCGTAGTCCACCTCGTGCATGTTGCTCATGCTTACCCGTATACCCAAAGCCGCGCAGCTTGACCAGCGGGTTTGCACCCCCCCATCTCCCATCTCCCATCTCCCCCCCTCTGCGCGCAGCACTTTTCCCCCAGCTCCTAACTCCTAACGCCCGCGGGGGCGCATTCCACGCTCTCCTCTCTTCACTATCCCCTCTCCCTGCGTCTCGCTACCGCGCGACGCAAAAGCCCCTCAGCCCTCAGCCCTCAGCCCTCAGCCCTCAGCCCTCAGCCCTCAGCCCTCGGCCCTTACCGCTTACCCCTTACCGCTTAGCGCTTACCGCGCATAATCAGGATTGAGCCCAAGCCCGTCGCTCCCTAGGATTCCGCCCCATGAAATTCCGAATCTGCCACGGCGCCCCCCGCCCCCGCCTGCACGCCGCCGCTGCCAGCTCCCTCCTCGCCCTCCTCTGCTGCCTCATTCCTTCCGCTCCAACCGCCGTCGCCCAACCCGCCGAACTCCCCTCCATCCCGGAAGCCACACCCCCAAAAATCGAAACTCTGACCGGAACAGTCCCCCTGGAGGAAACGGCCGACCTTTCCACCAAAATGATTGAGGGGATCGATGCCTTCCTCACCCAAATCACGGCAGAATCTGTCCCCGATCGTGCACGACTCTGGAAACGCGACTTCTCCTCGCGCAACGCATACGAACAGTCGGTCAACCCCAACCGCGATCACCTGAGACGCATCCTCGGAATCGTGGATGACCGGATCCCCAACCCCACACTCCAATACACCACCGCCGGCCCCCAAGTCCTCTCAGTCGCTGAAACCGATCGTATCACCGTCTACGAGGTCCGCTGGCCAACACTACCCGGCGTCAACGGCGAAGGCCTCCTCCTCCAACCCAAAGGAGGTGTCCTCGCCCGCATCATCGCAGTCCCCGATGCCGATCAGACCCCTGAAGGCATCAGCGGCCTCGTGCCCGATGTTGCCCCCGAAACCCAGTTCGCCCGCCGCCTCGCCGAAGCCGGCTGCCAAGTCCTCGTCCCTGCCATCATCAGCCGGGACGACCAATGGTCAGGCAGCGAAAAAATCAACCGCTTCACCAACCAGCCCCACCGGGAATGGATCTATCGCCAAGCCTATGAAATGGGCCGCCACGTCATCGGATTCGAAGTCCAACGCCTCCTCGCCGCAGTCGATTGCCTCGAAGCCTTCGGCACAGCCGGCGCCATCTCCGGACAAAACCCTAAAATCGGTATCGCCGGCTACGGCGAGGGCGGCCTGCTCGCCTTCTATACCGCCGCCCTCGATACCCGCATCCAAGGCACTCTCGTCAGCGGCTACTTCCGCTCCCGCCAAAACCTCTGGGAAGAACCCATCTACCGTAACGTCTTCGGACTGCTCTCGGAGTTCGGTGACGCCGAAATCGCCTCACTCATCGCCCCAAGAACGCTCGTGGTCGAACATAGCCGCGTCCCGGAGGTCGATGGCCCGCCCCCCGCACGCGAAGGCCGCCAAGGCGCCGCCCCCGGCAGAATCACCCAGCCTGACTTCAGCGAGGTGCAGGCTGAAATCCAACGCACAAAGGCCATCTTCCCCGCCGACCGTCCCTTCCCCCTCGGCTTCGTCTACGGCACCAATGGAAGCCCCGTCCTGGCAGGTAGCCAGCCCGCCCTCCAAAACCTGCTCGAAGCCCTCGGCGCCGATACCCAAAACCTCACGACACCCTCCGCCCAACGACTCATCGACGCACGCCCACGCTTCGATGTCTCACAACGCCAGAAACGCCTCGTCAATGAACTCGTCCAGTTCACCCAGCAACTCCTCCAAAACTCCGACCGCGCCCGCGATAGCTTCCTGTGGAGCCGGGTCAATGTCGACCGCCGCACCGATTGGAACGCCGTCATCAAGGACTACCGACGCTACTTCCACGACGAGATCATCGGCCGCCTGCCCCCTCCATCCGTCGGCGCCAACCCCCGATCCCGCAAGGTCGAGCAAGGCTCCAAATGGAGCGCCTATGAACTCGTGCTCGATGTCTACCCCGGAGTCTATACCTGGGCGTACGTCGTCATCCCCGATGACCTCCGCTCCGGTGAACGCCGCCCCGTCGTCGTCTGCCAGCACGGCCTCGAAGGACTCCCCGAGGACATGATCGCCGGCCCCGGCGATAGCGGATACTCCGTCTATAAAGGCCTCGCCGCCCGCCTGGCCGATCGCGGGTTCATCACGGTAGCACCCCATAACCCCTACCGTGGTGGCGACTCCTTCCGCGTCCTCCAGCGCAAGGCCAACCCGGTGAAAAAAACTCTCTTCTCCGTCATCACCGGCCAACACGAACGCCTCCTCCAGTGGCTCTCCGCCCAAACCTACATCGACCCCAAACGCATCGCCTTCTATGGCCTCAGCTACGGTGGTAAAACCGCCATGCGCGTCCCCGCTCTCCTCGATGGCTACGCGCTGTCCATCTGCTCCGGCGACTTCAATGAGTGGATCTGGAAAAATGCCATCGTCGACTCCCCCTACAGCTACCTCTACACCGGAGAATATGAGATGCCCGAGTTCAACCTTGGCAATACCTTCAATTACGCCGAAATGGCCGCCCTCATCGCCCCACGCCCCTTCATGGTCGAACGCGGGCACGATGACCCCGTCGCCCCCGACGAATGGGTCGCCCTCGAATACGCCAAAGTCCGACGCTTCTACGCCAAACTCGCCTACCCGGAACGCACCACCATCGACTTCTTCGACGGGGGCCACACAATCAATGGCGTCGGAACGTTCCAGTTCCTTTACCGACACCTCGACTTTACGCGGCGCTAATCTCGGTCATAATCCCCCACCAAACTATAACTATGAATCTACTTGTCACCGGCGGCGCCGGCTTCATCGGATCCAATCTCATTCAGCACATCATCGACCAGGACGCCATCACCCGCCTGATCAACCTGGATTGCCTCACCTACGCCGGCCACCCGGAAAACCTCGCCCCCATCCAAAACCACCCGAAATACGCCTTCGAACAAGTCGACATCCGCGACAAACAGGCCGTCGCCAATCTCGTGCGCCATCACCAGATCACCCATGTGATGCACCTTGCCGCCGAATCCCACGTGGATCGATCCATCACCGGACCCGGCGACTTCATCAGTACCAACGTGGTCGGTACCTTCAACCTCCTCGAAGCCTGTCGCGATGCCTGGAAGGACTCCCCCGCCAATCATCGCTTCCATCACGTCTCCACAGACGAAGTCTACGGCAGCCTGGGCGCCACCGGCTACTTCACTGAAACCACCCCCTACGCGCCCAACTCCCCCTACTCAGCCAGTAAAGCCTCCAGCGATATGCTGGTCCGCGCCTACCACCACACCTACGGACTCCCCACGGTCATCACCAATTGCTCCAATAACTACGGGCCCTACCAGTTCCCGGAAAAACTGATCCCCGTCGTCATCCAAAGCCTCCTGAACCGCAAAAATGTCCCCGTCTATGGCGACGGCATGAACGTCCGGGACTGGCTCTACGTCCGCGATCACGCCGAGGCACTGTGGCAAGTGCTGAACCGCGGACAACTGGGCGAAACCTACAACATCGGGGGGCACAACGAATGGGCCAATATCCGCATCGTCGAGCTGATCTGCGACCTCGTCGATGAACTCGCCCCGCAAGCCGGTGCCAACTCCCGACAACTCATCTCCTTCGTCAAGGACCGCCCCGGCCACGACCGCCGCTACGCCATCGATGCCTCGAAAATTGAAAAGGAACTCGGCTGGACCCCAGCCTATACCTTCGAAAAGGGCATCCGGGAAACAGTAGCCTGGTACTTGAACAACCAGCCCTGGGTCCAGGCCGTCACGACTAAGTAGCAAAAGCTACCTCTCGCCCGTCGCCAAGAGTGTCTCCAAATGCGGAGGCTCCTCCTCCCGTGCCACCACGGTAATCTCCGCACACCTGAATCCGGCCGCCTCCAGCCATTGCTGCAAATCACTCTCGGCAAACCCCAGCCAGCGATCACCATAGCGCTCCCGGGCCTGCTGATACTGATGCTCCCGCAAATCCAGGACCATCACCTGCCCGCCTGCCCGCAGCAAACGATAAGCCGCGACCAACGCCTTCGCAGGATCCACGGCGTGATGCAGCGCCTGACTCAAAATCACCAAATCCATGCTCCCCGCCTCAATCGGTGGCTCCTCCAGATCACCCAGCCGGAACTCCAGATTCTTCAGCTTGTTCCGCTTCGCCTTCGCCGCCCCGTAAGCCACCATCTTGGGTGAGTTATCCACCGCCACCACGCTCCGGCAACGCCTCGCCAAAAGCTCGCTCAATAACCCTTCACCACTCCCCAAATCCGCCACGTCCAACGCCGGCAATATGCGCAATAACAACTGCCCAAATGCCTGCCAAGACCGCCCCGGCCCATACACCCGGTCAAACCGGCCCGCAATCTGGTTGAAATACAACTGCGCCTGCTCCTCCCGTAAACCAACAATCCGCTTCAAGTTCACCCGGTCCGAAGCACGCTCAGGCAACTCCTCAGCCCCCAATACCGCCCACCGCATCAATTCCTCGCCACGATCCCCCAAGCCCCCCCGAACTCCATAAAACGTCCGCTTCCCCTCCCTCCGTGACTGCAGCAAACCCGCCTCGGTCAATAACCCCAAATGGGTCGATATCCGGCTCTGCCCCAGCCGCGTAATCTCCTGCAGCTCCTGCACGGAAAGCTCCTCGCCCTCCAGCAACGCCAAGATGCGTAATCGCGTCGGATCCGCCAAAGCCCGGAATGTCCTCAATACATCGCGCATCTCAAAAACCTTCAAATACCAGTTGACGTTGCGGAAAGCGTTTATATCTTCCCATCCTGATACGTCAATATGACAGTTCAGCCAACTCCATACTCCCACTATGAGTAAAAACTACATCTTCTCGTCGGAATCAGTCGGCGAAGGCCATCCCGATAAAGTCTGCGATACTATCTCCGACGCGATTCTGGACGCGTGCATCGCCCAAGACCGCAATAGCCGCGTCGCCTGCGAAACCTACGCCAAAAGTAACCTCGTGGTCATCGGCGGCGAAATCACCACCAAAGCCAACATCGACTACAACGCCGTAGCCCGTCAGGCCATCCGCGATATCGGTTACGTCAATGATGACGATGTCTTCCACGCCGATCGCGTTCTCATCCTGAATGCTATCACGCAGCAAAGCCCCGACATCGCCCAAGGGGTCGATGCCCGCAAGGCCGCCGGGAAGGGCACAGCAGAACAAGGCGCCGGCGATCAGGGCCTCATGTTCGGCTACGCCTGTAACGAAACGCCCGAGTTGATGCCCGCGCCCATCATGTACGCGCACCAACTCGGACAAGCCCTCACTAACCTCCGTAAAGCCGGTAAAGTCGACTGGCTCCGCCCCGACGCCAAATCCCAGGTCTCGGTGGAATACCGGAATGACCAGCCCGTCCGCATCGCCAACGTGGTCGTCTCTACCCAGCACGCCAATAGCGTCAAAACCTCCACGCTCCGCAAGTTCATCCTCGAGGAAGTCATCCTCAAGACTCTCCCTAAAAAGATGATCGACTCCAAAACGGAGGTCCTCATCAACCCGACAGGACGCTTCGTTGTCGGTGGCCCCCAAGGGGATACCGGCCTCACCGGCCGCAAAATCATCGTCGATACCTACGGCGGTATGGGCAGACACGGCGGTGGAGCGTTCTCAGGCAAGGACCCGTCCAAGGTCGACCGTAGCGCCGCTTACATGGGCCGCTATGTCGCCAAAAACATCGTCGCAGCAGGCATCGCCTCCAGCGCCGAAATCCAGTTCGCCTACGCCATCGGTCACCCCCGGCCCGTCAGTGTCTGCGTCAATACGTTCGGAACCGCCGCCGCCGGCATCACCGATGCCATGATCGAAAAGGCCGTGTGCCAGGTGTTCAGCTTCAAGCCCGCTGATATCGTCAGCCAATTGAAACTGCTCCGACCAATCTACACTCAAACCACCAATTACGGCCACTTCGGCAAAACAACCGACCTCAAGAGCATCACCTGGGAGAAAACCGACAAAGCCCGGGAATTGCGCAAAGCCCTTAAACTCTAGCTCAACCCGGCCCGCTACAGACCAGACCAATACGTTCCATACCGCTATGGCTAAAAAGAAAACATCCAAAGCAACGAAATCCTCACCTGGAGCCAAGAATGACTCCATCGTCCTCGATATGAACCTGGCCGAGTTCGGCCGCAAAGAAATCGAGGTCGCCGAACACGAAATGCCCGGCCTCATGGCCGTGCGCAAACGCTACGCCAAATCGCAACCGCTGAAAGGCGTGCGAATCTCCGGGTCTCTCCATATGACCATCGAGACCGCCGTGCTCATCGAAACGCTGACCGCCCTCGGAGCCTCAGTGCGCTGGGCCAGCTGCAATATCTTCAGCACACAGGACCATGCCGCCGCGGCCATCGCCCAAGGCGGTGTCAGTGTCTTCGCCATCAAGGGCGAAACGCTCGAGGAATACTGGGACTACACGCTCAATGCCCTCACCCACCCCGGAATGAAAGGACCCGAGCTCATCGTCGACGACGGCGGCGATGCGACACTCCTCCTCCATAAAGGCTACGAAATGGAGCAGGGCGACGGATGGGTCAATACAGCATCCGAAAGCCACGAAGAGCAGATCATCAAAAACCTGCTCAAAAAGTGCGCCAAAACCCGCCCGGGCTGGTTCACCAAAGTCGCCAAGGACTGGAAAGGCGTCTCCGAGGAAACCACCACCGGCGTGCATCGCCTCTACCAACTGCACGAAATCGGTAAACTCCTCATCCCCGCCATCAACGTCAACGACTCGGTCACCAAGTCCAAATTCGACAACCTCTACGGCTGCCGCGAATCCCTGGCCGATGGTATCAAGCGCGCCACCGGCGTCATGGTCGCCGGAAAGACCGCTGTGGTCTGTGGCTATGGCGACGTCGGTAAAGGCAGCGCCCACTCGCTCCGCGGGTTCGGTGCCCGCGTCATCGTTACAGAAATCGACCCCATCAACGCCCTCCAGGCCGCCATGGAAGGGTTCGAAGTCAAAACGGTCGAAGACACGCTCGGCGAAGGCGATATCTATGTCACCACCACCGGCAATCGTGACGTCATCACCTATGACCACATGCGGAAAATGAAGGACCAGGCCATCGTCTGTAATATCGGCCACTTCGATAACGAGATCCAAATGGACCGCCTCAACACCGCCAAGGGTGTCAAACGGGTGAATATCAAACCCCAGGTGGACAAATACATCATGGCGAATAAAAACGAGATCTACATCCTCGCAGAAGGTCGCCTCGTGAACCTCGGCTGCGCCGAAGGTCACCCCAGCTTCGTCATGTCCAACTCGTTCACCAACCAAGTGCTGGCACAGCTGGACCTCTGGAACCAGCGCGACTCCTACAAGCCCGGTGTCTATCGCCTGTCGAAGAAACTCGACGAGGAAGTCGCCCGCCTCCACCTGGAAAAAATCGGAGTCAAGCTCACCACGCTGACCCGCAAACAATCCAAATACCTGGGTATCCCCGTGGAGGGCCCCTACAAACCGGAACACTACCGCTACTAAGCCGTTCCCGTTCGATCTCACACTCCCGGCCGACCGCTGGTCCGCCGGGAGTTCTTTTTTCATCCAATAGCCCACCCTCCCCGAGTCGAGCAATCACCAGAGGCAACCACCCCCCTGCATGCCGGCAGCACCAGTAGAGGAACAACCCGCCGCCAGACCGGAAACAGGATTGGGCACAGCCGAGTCCTCCCTACAAACCCCGCTTCTCAAACCACACAAACAAACCCACCGTGCCCACCCCAAAAAGCGGAATCAGAACCCACGGCGAAACACCCATTAGCTCCGGCAAACTGACCTTCCCCAGATCCTTCCACGCCAAGACAGTCTCCCGCATCAGCGGAAACACCTCCGCATACAAGGCCGCTCCCACCAGCATCCCCAGCAAAGCAAAGACCGCATGCCAGCGCCCCTCACCCAATGCCCCCACAGCCGTCCCCGGACAATACCCCATCACCGCCCACCCAGCCCCAAATAACCCGCCCCCCAAAATCACCGCACCAAGGTTCAATGGCTTGTGACTCAATTTGATCACTTCCAGCTCC
Organism: Verrucomicrobiota bacterium; assembly: GCA_046047235.1. Lineage (GTDB taxonomy): Bacteria > Verrucomicrobiota > Verrucomicrobiia > Limisphaerales > JAHDYP01 > JBMTVN01. The sequence goes on from JBJOII010000007.1 coordinate 45,242, forward strand.
GCCAACACACCAATCCCCACCATCCCCACCACAATCGCCGATAACATGAACTTCAAAATCGTCATGTCCTGCAAACGCATCGCCCCCACCTGCTTCTCAAAACGTAAAACCCGCCCCCGCTGCAGCAAAAACCCAAACACAAAACCCGTCGCCAATCCTAAAACCACACTATTCATGCTTCGCCCTCCCATAAACCGACCTCGCCACCCCAATCCCCACTCCAAAAAACATCAGCATCGCCAAAAACCCACTCCCGGATAATTGCATCAGTCCGCTCAGCCCATGCCCGCTCGGACACCCATCCGCCAACCGAACCCCAAACAAAGCCACCACCCCCCCAAGAAAAGCCCAAACCGCCCGCTTCGCCACCGACCCGCCAAACCGCTCCCGCCAACCCGGCGGCACCGCCTCCGACGCATAACTCCCGTCCATCTTCGATGACACAAACGCCCCCAGCAAAATCCCCACAACCACCATGAACTGCCAGTCCACCCGAACCTTCTCCTTAACAAAATACTCGTTCCCCGCCACATGCCCCGATGCCACCACCCCCTCAGCCAAACCCGCCGCCCGCACAAAGGTGGTCGATGTCCCCAAATAACTCGTCTTGCCCCCCACCACAGTCGTTAGCCAGGCCGAAACCACCGCCAACAACCCGGCTAACGCACCCGCCAGGTAGGGACTCCATCCTCCATCCTTAGTTCGCCATCGCATAAGGCTCTTGCAACTACACCCTGCACATCAAAATCGCAACACCGCTCTGCCTCCCTCACCCCAGTCATGCCCGCCAGGGGAAGACCAAGCTACAAAGCCGATGGAGAACACCCTGCACTAGCCGGACCCTTTTTATATCATAAATAACATTATCATTATCTTGGTTTCCAAGTAGCCGGACTTGACAGTGCCAAGGCAGGGTTTAGATTCAGAGCCGTCCCCTAAATTCAATTCACCCGTAGTTGAAATGACTACACACCGACGTCTCACGTCTTCACATCCGCAAGGGTCACTCACTACAGGGTAAAACCATCAAACCATGAAAAGACTCGTCCTCCTAACGCTGCTGACAGCACTGACCTCCCCGGTCCGGGCTGACTATGCATCCAGCGTCCTCGCCCACGGTCCCATCGCCTACTGGCGCCTTAACGAAACAACTCAGCCACCAGCCGGCGATATGGCCGCCAACAGCGGTAGCCTCGCAAGCGCCGCAGACGGCTTCTACGTCGGGGACGTCTTCCGCCCCGAAACCGGTGCCATCGTTGGCAGCCCCTCCGATACCGCCGCCAGCTTCACCGGCGGTGCCCGCGTCACAGTCCCTTACAGCGCCGACCTCAACCCCTCCGGAGCATTCTCCGTAGAATGCTGGGCCCTCAAAGACCCCGGCACCGGCTACCCCCTCGGTGCCTTCTCCTCCGTCCAATACAACGGCGGCTCAGAACGCCGCGGATGGCTCATCTACGACAATGACACCAATTGGCAGTTCCGCGTCGGTGACGGCGCCGGCTACGTCGCCACCGCCGGTGGCGGCACCGCCGACGTGGGCGCGTGGTACCATCTGGTCGGTGTCTGCGACGGCACCAACGCCAAGCTCTACGTCAACGGTGAGGAGGTCGCCAATGTCGCCCTCGCGCGCCCCTTCGAACCCAACCCCTCCGCCTCAACCGACATCGGCAGCGCCAGCGCGTTCGGTCGCCACTTCACCGGCGTCGTTGATGAGGCCGCTGTTTACCCGACCGCCCTCTCCGCCGCGGAAGTGCTGGCCCATTACCAGAACGGCATCAACAGCGCACCAACCACGCCCTACAGTCAACTCGTCCAGGCCCAAAACCCCCTGGCCTACTGGCACCTCAACGAACCCGCCTATACCCCACCCACCTCCCTCCCCAGTGCCGCCAACCTCGGCTCCGATGGCGCCGCCTCCAACGGCAGCTACCAGCCCGGCAGCCAGCCCGGCGCCCCAGGCTCCACCCTCAGCGGTTTCGGCGCCGACAACAAATCCACTGCCTTCAACGGCATCGTCGGCCATGTGGAAACTCCTGTCTCCCTCAATAACCTCGCAGAATTCACCGTCATGGGCTGGATCAAACGCGGATCGGAACACTCCACCCGCGGCGGGTACTTCGGCCAAAATGACCTGCTCGAGTTTGGTGACGCCGATGGCGGCACCACCATCGAAGCCTGGATCAATGCCTACGGCGCCAATATCAAGATCGATTACCCGTTCCCCGACGATACCTGGGGCTTCATCGCCCTCACCGGCAATAGCACGGAAGCTGTCCTCTACGTCAACGGCATCCCCGCCGCCAGCCGGACCGGCAGCGTCACGTCCTTTGGTAGCAGCGCCTACCTGTTTAATATCGGCGGCGGCGGCATCTTCAACGCCACCGGTGACTACTTCCGCGGAGGCATCGACGAAGTCGCCGTCTTCGATAAAGCGCTCAGCGCCGCACAAGTCCTCGAAGTATTCGCCGGCGCCAATGTCCCACCCTGGATCACAACCCAACCCATCGCCCCCGATCGCGATCTCTACGCCGGTAACACAGTCACGGTCAGCGTCGGCGCCGAAGGCCCCCCACCGCTCACCTACCAGTGGTTCAAAGACGGAGCCGCCGTCACCGGCCAAACCTCCGATACGCTCACGCTTAGCCCCGCCGCAGTCAGCGACTCCGGCACCTATGAAGTCGTCGTCAGCAACACCTACGGACAAGCCACCAGCGACAGCGTCAGCATCCTGATCAATCCCGCGGACACGGTCGCACCCACCTTGCTCCACGCCACAGGCAACGACATGTTCAATCAGGTCAGAGTCTGGTTCTCCGAACCCGTCGACCCCGCCTCAGCCCAGAACCCAGCGAACTACTCGCTCTCGGGCGGGCTCTCCATCTCCGCCGCCACGCTCGATACCCCTGCCGGCGGCAGCGGTGACCATATCGTCACTCTCTCGACTTCAGCCCAAACCCCGGGCCAAATCTATACCCTCACGGTCTCCGGCGTGCAGGATCAGGTCCTCCCCGCCAATACGATCGCCGCCAATAGCACCATCGAGTTCAGTAGCTGGATCATCTACTCCGGCTACCTCAAATTCGAAGTCTGGAACGGCCTCTCCACCTCCGATAATAACCTCCCCAATACGCTGCTCGCAGACCCTAGGTTCCCCGATTCCCCGGACATGGTCACCTATGCCACGGAATTCTCCAGCCGAACGGTCTACCCCGATGACAGCCACGAAGGTTACGGCGGTAAAATGTCGGGCTTTATCATCCCCACTGAAACAGCTGACTACACGTTCTTCCTCTCCAGCGATGACTCATCACAGCTCTACCTGAGCACCTCCGATGACCCGGCCGATGCCGTGCTCATCGCCGAGGAAACCGACTGCTGCGATGCCTTCCAGGAACCCGACGTCCCCAACGACGACGGCACCACCTATTCATCCAGCTTCCCGGCCGTCACGCTCCAAGCCGGTCAGCGCTACTATATCGAAGCGCTCTGGAAAGAAGGCGGCGGCGGTGACTACTGCCGCGTCGCCTGGCGCAAGAGCGGTGACTCCACCCTCGCAGCAGACCTGCCCCATATCTCCGGCGCCAATATCGCCGTCCCCATCGACCCCAATGTCGATATGGCATTCACCCAGCAGCCCGCCGACCAGCTCGGGATCCTGCCCTCCACCGGCATCGAGATCTTCGCGCAAGATTTCAACGCCAATGACGGCGGCTTCACCGTGGTCAACACCGACCCCGCTCCCCCGGGACCGTGGGTCTACAACGCAGCTAACGGCACCTGGACCGCCAATGGCGGAGAAGCCGATTGCACCGGCCCCTACAACTCCCAGCTGAATAGCCCCGCTATCAGCTTAACCCAGGACGGCGCGCTCTCGCTCAACTTCAGCCACCGCTACTCATTCGAAAGCGGCCTCTGGGACGCCGGCCAGGTCCGGATCAGCGTCAATGGTGGTGCGTTCACCCTCGTCCCCGCCGAGAACTTCTCCGCCAATGGCTACGCCGAAGGTGCCATCGTCGGCAGCGGTATCGCCCTCGGCCAGCGCGCCTTCAATGGCGATTCGCCCGGATACAGCAGCGGAACCCTCATCACCAGCAAATGCACGCTCGGCACCTTCAGCCAAGGCGATAGTCTCGTCGTCCAGTTCGTCGGCGCCTGGGACGATTGCACCACCGCATCCACCCCGGGATGGGTCATCGATAGCCTGCAGCTCGAACTGCTCCCCATGATGATCCAAAACTTCGCCGCCGATAACGGAGGATTCTCCGTGGCGGATTCACCCAGCCCCGCCCCCGCCGGCCGTAGCCCATGGACCTACGACGGCACCAGCGGACTCTGGACCACCGATGGCAGCAACGCCGATTGCACCGATCCGTTCAGCTCCGGCCTCACCAGCCCCGCCTACACGGTGCCGGTCTCGGAAGAGGTCACGCTCAACTTCAACCACCGCTACTCCTTCGAAGGAGACCTCTGGGACGGTGGCCAAGTGCGCATCAGCGTCAATGGTGGTGCTTTCAACCCCGTCGCCGCCGAGAGCTTCACCGCCAATGGCTACGCCCCAGGCACCATCCAAGGCACCGGCGTCCTCAACGGACAAAGCGCCTTCAACGGTGACTCAACCGGCTACGCCAACGGGGATACCATCACCAGCTCAGCCATCCTGGGCTCGTTCAACCAAAACGATACCATCGCCATCCAGTTCATCGGCGCATGGGATGAATGCTCCGGTGCATCGACACCATCCTGGGCAGTCAATGAACTGTCACTCGTGTTCGGCACCGCCGCCCAGGCCTCCACGTTCACCGCCCAGGTCCAAGCCTCACTCCAAGGCGAACCCGTCAGCGTGAACTACCAATGGCAACGGAACGACGGCAGCGGATGGATCGATATCGACGGAGCCGATACCTCCTCGTTCACGATCTATCCCACCCCGGCCGACTTCCAAGCCTCGTTCCGAGTCACAGCCAGTGTGCCCGGCAAATCGATTACCAGTAATGAAGTCATGCTGGTCACCGAAGTCACCGGACCGCCCGCGCTCGATATCAGTAAGTCCGCCTCCAGCATCACCATCACGTTCGAAGGAACGCTGCAAAGCGCACCCACAGCCGAAGGCCCCTACACAACAGTCCAAGGCGCCCAAAGCCCCTATACGGTGCCCCTCACGGAACAGTCCATGTTCCTCCGTAGCGTGAGGTAACCCCCTCAACTGTAACGGATAACACGCAGCGCAGCCGGCCACGCCGGCTGCGCTTTTCTTTACACCCACCCACCCCAAACTCATGCCCCCCACTCTACTAACACCCATTAGCTAGGATAAATTGTTATTTCATATTGCGTAAGCTGATTGACTGCCAACCCAGCATGGTTTAATAATCCAATAGTTCAACGGTTGTTAAAGTCATGAACAAACTGGCAGAACAGGTTAAGGAAGAATTCCAGGGCAACGAGCTGGTCTGCGCCAAGGTCATCACGCTCTTCCAACTCATCGCCAATAAAACCCGCTTCCGCATCATTTGCCTCCTCGCCCGCGGAGAATTCTGCGTCAACGACATCGTCGAAGTCGTCGACGCAGGCAAACTCTCCAATATCTCCCAACAACTCAAAATCCTCTGCCTGGCCGGCCTCATCGAACGACGCCGCCAACAAAAGCGAATCCTCTACTCCCTAAAGGACGAAAGGATCCGCGACATGATCGACTACTTTCGGGCCCAGTTCCTCTCACCCAAATGCAATTAACGCGTATGAACACACTCCTGATCCTCGGCGCCGGTACCGCCGGCACAATCATGGCCAACCACCTGCGACGAAAACTCTCGCGCTCGGAATGGAATATCAAAATCGTCGACCAGCACCCGGAACACTATTACCAGCCGGGCTTCCTGTTCATGCCCTTCGGCATCTACTCGGAAAAAGACGTCGTCCGCCCCAAGAAAAAATTCATCCCCAACGGCGTGGAGTATATCCAGGCCACCATCGACCGGATCGACGCCGACAATAACCAGATCCTGCTGGAACAAGACAACACACTCAAATACGACATTCTCATCGTCGCCACCGGCGTCCAACCCATGCCCGACCAAACCGAAGGCATGCTCGACGACGACTGGCAAAAGAACGTATTCGAGTTCTACACCTTCGACGGCGCACGCAAGCTCGCCAACCGCCTCAAGGACTGGAAAGGCGGCCGCATGGTGGTCCATATCTGCGAAATGCCCATCAAATGCCCGGTAGCCCCACTGGAATTCACCTTCCTCGCTGATACCTGGCTCAAACAAAACGGCCTGCGCGATAAAACCGAAATCATCTACGTCACCCCGCTCTCAGGCGCATTCACCAAACCCATCGCCTCAGGCATCCTCAGCCACCTGCTCGATGAAAAGAAGATCAACGTGGTCACCGACTTCAATATCGGCAGCGTGAACAACGACAAGCACCAGATCGTCTCCTGGGACGATCGCACGGTCGATTACGACCTGCTCGTAACTGTCCCCACCAATATGGGCGACCCCATGCTGGAACGGTCCGGACTCGGTGACGAACTCAACTTCATCGCCACCGACCGCCACACGCTCCAGTCCAAAGCCCAAAAGAATATCTTCGCCATCGGCGATACCACCGACGCCCCCACCTCCAAGGCCGGCTCAGTCGCCCACTTCGAAGCCGAAGTGCTCACGGAAAACATCCTTCACTACATCCGCGGTGAAGAACTCCAGTCCCGCTTCGACGGACACGCCAACTGCTTCATCGAATCCGGTGAAGGCAAAGGCTTCCTCCTGGACTTCAATTACAACCTCGAACCCGTCCCCGGAAAATTCCCCATCCCCGGAATCGGCCCAATGAACCTGCTCGGCCAATCCAAAATGAACCATTGGGGCAAAATGGCCTTCAAATGGATCTACTGGCACGTCCTGCTTCGCGGCCTCCCCATCCCGCTCGTCAGTCATAAAATGTCCCTCGCCGGCAAACACATCCCCGAAGGCGCACTCAAACCCGAAGCCGCCTGATCTCTAAAAAACCCTAACCAAAAACGAAAAAGGAAATACGTATGGCACAAAAGCAAATCGCAGGAGTCACGATCGATACCGATGACGAAGGCTATCTCACCAACCATAGCCAATGGAATAAGGAGGTCGCCGCCGCCATCGCCCAGGAAGAGGGCATCACACTCACCGATGGCCACTGGAAGGTCCTCGAGTTCATCGACAAGGACTTTCAGGAAAAAGGCGTCGTCCCCGGTATGCGCCGCATGAATAAGGTCGGTGGGATCCCCACCAAAGACCTCTATAGCCTCTTCCCCGATGGCCCCATCAAAAAGGCCGCCAAGATCTCCGGCTACCCCAAACCCGCCAGCTGCGTCTAATCCACCACTCCACAAGCCGCTAACCCAGGCACCACCATGGCCAACTCAGACGATAAAATCAAAAAGGTCTCCATCATCGTGTCCCGGGGATCCCTCGACGGGATCTACCCCGGACTCATCATGGCCAACGGAGCCCGCATGGAAGGTATCGAAGCCAGCCTCTTCTTCACCTTCTTCGGCCTCTACGGCGTCCTGAAAAAATACATGGACGATATCAAAATCGCCACGGTCGGTAACCCCGCCATGCGTGTCCCCGATGCGAAAGGCTTCCCCCTCCCGACCTGGATGGGAGCCCTCCCCGGCATGTCCGCCTTCGCCACCCGCATGATGAAGAAGGAAATGGACAAGCTCGATATCCCGCCCGTCTCCGAGTTCATCGAGATGATTCATGATGCCGGCGGCAAACTCTACGCCTGCAAAGCCACGGTCGATATGTTCCACCTCACCCCCGAGGACTTCTGCCCCCAAATGGACAAGGTCCTCACCGTCGGTGAGTTCTACGAAATATCCGCCGGAGCCCAAATCATCTTTACCTAATCACAACAGGCCGGAGTCACGCCCCGGCCTCCCTAACCCAAACCCAACCCAGTCAGCATGAATAAAACCTTACGCAACCTGGCCCTAGCCTCATCCACCATGGCCGCCGCCTCAACGGCTCTCGCCACCAATGGCGATAACCTCATCGGCGTCGGCCCCATATCCCGCGCCATGGGCGGCACCGGGATCGCCGCACCCCAGGACGCCATCAGCGCCGTGTTCGCTAACCCGGCCGCCATGTGCTTCACCCCGGGATGTGACTACGCCGAAGTGAACTTCGCCGGCACCATGTTCGCCCCCACGGTCGATGGATCCGTCCAAATCAACGGAATGCCCGCCATCAGCGCCGAAAGCAAAAAGAACGTCTACGCCATCCCCGCCATCGGCGTCTCAGTTCCCATCGACCCCGATTCCCGACGCCTCCGCTTCGGCCTCGCCGCCTACGGTGTCACCGGCCTCGGCGTCGATTACCGCGGCACTGACCTCGATACCACCGTCCCCACCGGCATGCAGCCCCCCATGCCCTCGCAGGTGCCCCTCATCCAAGGGGAATACACCAGCCTCCAAATCATGAAGTTCGCCCCCTCCCTGGCCTATCAGCTGGCCCCGAACTTCTCCGTCGGCCTCGCGGCACACATTGACTATGCCGTGCTCGACCTCCGTAACGGCAGCTCTCCATCCTACGGACTCGGAGCCCAACTCGGACTCAGCTGGAGCCCCACGGATAAACTCAGCGTGGGCTTCACCTACGTCACCCCCCAGAACACCTCGTTCGACAAGGCCGTGCACTACACTGCGGATATGGCCACGTTCTCCAATGAAGATCTCGACCTCGAGTCCCCCCACATCGTCGGACTCGGCGTGGCCTACCGCTTCCTCGATGACCGCCTCCTAACCACCGTCGAAGGCAAATACCTCAACTGGTCCGGAGCCAAGGGCTACAAGGACTTCGATTGGGAAGATCAATGGGTCATCGGCGCCGGCGTGCAGTTCGCCGCCATCCCCGATACGCTGTTCCTCCGTGCCGGCTATAACTACGGCAATAACCCGGTCAAGGAAAACAACGGCTGGGGCGCAGGAGCCCGCGATGTCCAGGGAATGTCCTTCCCGGACTATTACTATGAGACGTTCCGCGTCATCGGCTTCCCCGCCGTCGTGGAACATCACCTCACCGCCGGCATAGGCTACGCCTTCTCGAAAAAATTCGAACTGCACCTGGCCTATATGCACGCCTTCCAAAACACAATCAGCGAGGACGGCTACTTCTTCGGAACACCCGTCAATATCAGCAGCACGCTCTCCGAAGACAGCCTCGACTTCGGCCTGACCTGGAGGTTCTAACCCGTTAACCTCACAGCCCCCCGGGGCCAGCGCCCCGGGGGACTCCCTCTGCCATGAAACATTCCAGCCGCCATCACACCGCCCTTTTGCTCTCCTGGATCCTCCTGCTTACCCTGACCAGCGGCTGCTCCACCCCAAAACCCGGCACAAACACAACCAATAACGGCAACACACCGACCACCCGTCTGTCCCTGCCAACCCCGTCCAACCTCGCACACCGCACTTATCTGGGCCTACCGGAAACCAACCCCGAGTTCCTCATCGGTGAAATACAGGCGGACATCCTCATCATCGATTGCTTCGATCTCTATTGCCCAAGCTGCCAGCGCGGTGCTTCCAAAATCAACGAACTCTTCAACCTCATCACTCAGAGCAACCTCCAATCCCGTATCAAAATGATCGGGCTCGGTCTCGGTAATACCCCCCTCGAAGTCGATACATTCCGTAAAAAATACGACATCCAATTCCCCCTCTTCCCCGACCGAACCAGCACGGTCGCCCGCCAGTTCGGCGAAGTCCGTATCCCCGGACTCCTCGTCATCCGCCCAGGCTCTCCCCCCCAGGTCATCCACCGAAAAGCCGGCATCCTCCGGGACCCTCAGGAACTCCTGAACCACATCCTAAACCTCTCCCGCGAAGAAGCCTTCATGCCTACAAACTCATTCCAGTTCCCTGCCTCAGATTCCTGTGGCGATGAAGAATGCCCCGTGACAATATCCGGCAATCCCACTGCCAGCTTGATTTGAACCCCTGCTAAAAATGCTGAAAGCACCCACACTCTTCCTGCTCTCCCTGTTGCTGCTTACCTCCGCCGCACTGTCTCAGGAGCCTCAGGGAGTCCAGAACATCTACGACCCCGGAACGCTCAAACCCACCGATAGCCACCTCAAGGTCAAAGTGGGCCAGCGTGCGCCAGACTTTGAACTACCCTCGCTCTCAGGAGAAAAAATCCGGCTCAGCCAGTTCCGCGGCAAAAAGAACGTCGTCATCTCCTTCGTGCCCGCCGCCTTCACTCCCGTCTGCTCCGCCCAATGGCCCGGCTATAACGCCGCCCAGGACCTGTTCACAAAATATGACGCCGTGCTGCTCGGCATCACGGTCGATAACCTCCCCACTCTCTACGCCTGGACCCAGCAAATGGGCAACCTCTGGTTCGATGTCCTCTCCGATTTCTGGCCCCACGGCCAAGTCGCCCAACGCTACGGCATCCTCCGCCCCGAAGGAGTCAGTGAACGCGCCCTCTTCGTCATCGATAAAAAAGGCATCATCACCGCCATCGATGTCCATGACATCAATCTCCGCCCACCTCTCGAGGACCTCGCCGCCGCACTCCAAAAGCTCCAGCCCTAGCCCACTTCACCCCTGGCTGGAATCACACGGAATCATGTCACGACCGTAACACGATTCCGTGGAGTTCGTTCTCGCCGTCACTCCAGGAATCACCCAGTATTCCGTGCACAAACCCGTAATGAATCGGCACACCTCAATCCACCAGCTCATGCCGCGCGTCCCCTTCCTTCTGCTCTTCCTGCTCATCGGCAAACCCGTACTATCCGCCCCTACCCCAACCGGCCAGTGGGCCTTCAATGCCAACAACCCCCTCGCAGCCGAAACTGGATCAGCTCTAACTCTCATCGGCCACCACACCCCGATCAGCGGCATCACCCCGGACGACGGAGCAGTCCGCATCGGTCCAGGCAGCCACTACTCCATGATCCACGGCCTCCCCGCCACGCCCGGCGACTCCCTGCTGAATACCTACTCGCTGCTGATCGATTTCCGCATCCCTCAAGTCGGCCCCTGGTACTGCTTCTTCCAAACAGACCCGTCCAACACCTCAGACGGGGACTGCTTCATCCAGGCAAACTCCGGAAAAATCGGCGTCGGCCAAACCGGCTACTCCGCCACAACCTGCCCTCCCAACACCTGGCAACGCCTGCTCCTCACTGTAGATCACTCCCAAGGCATCTACCGTATCTACCTCGAAGGTCTCATGATCCTCAACGCCGCTCCCCAGACGCCGGACGGTCGCTTCTCTCTCGCCCCGGAACTCCTCCTCTTCGCCGATAATGATAATGAAGACAACCCCGTCGATGTCAGCCAGGTTGCCATCTACAATTCTTGTCTCACTGAAACCGATGCCGCCGAACTGGGGGGACTATCCTCCTCACCCGGCCTGGCAACGATCATCACGCCACCCTACCTGCAGGATCTTCGCCCCGACGGCATCACCATCATGTGGGAGACAGACCTGCCGGCAACCGGCCGCGTTGAATTCTGGAACGCGACCGAATCAGGAACAACCGTATCCACTTCCCAGCCCTCCGGATTCGGGACCGTCATCCACAAGTCCACGATCGCCGGCCTCGCCCCCCATACCCAATACGACTACCAAACCTACCTGAATGACGAACCGGGGCGGCAGGGGAGCTTCACCACCGCACCCACCGATCCGGTGGACTTCTCCTTCAGCGTCTGGGGCGACAGCCAGGGCTCAAACCACAACGCCTACCCCCCCGACCCTTACGCCCCCACTACCGCCATGATGCAGCACATGTCTGCCAACGGAGTGCAATTCGGCGTCGCCGTAGGCGATATGGCGGAAAATGGCGCCTCCTACGACGATACCCGCCAATACTACCTGAACCGCATCCCCGCCGGCCTGGGCCCCAATATCCCCTGGTTCGTTGCCTGGGGTAACCACGACAGCCATGCCGACGCGGTCATCCGTAAATTCGCCCACTTCCCCAGCCACCAACGCCCGGGTTACACCCCCGGCTACGGCAGCTACTCCTTCAATTACGCCAACTGCCACTTCATCTGCCTCGACTACGCCTCGGCCGATACCGATATCGCCTCCTGGCTCGAGTCCGATCTCCAATCCCCCGCCAGCCAATCCGCCCGCTTCACGTTCCTCTTCGTACATGTCCCGCCTTACTGCGAACTCTGGATCGACGGCAGCTCCGATTACCGCAACACGCTCGTTCCCCTCATGGAAACCTACGGTGTCGATGCCTGCTTCAGCGGCCATACCCACGAATATTCCCGCGGTTATCTCAACGATATCTACTACTGCGTCACCGGCGGAGGCAGTTGGCTCGATATCCCTGAAAGCCTCGTCTATGACTGGCCCCACATGACCGTGGGAGGTCAACACCTGATCCCCGGACTGACCCGCTCCAGCCCCTCACAAGGAGGCGGCCTCGTGAATGAATACGTCCGTGTCGATGTCCACGGCAATTCCTTCACCGCCAGTATGGTCGCGTTCAATCCAGATGGCTCGGTAATCGGTGTACTCGACCAATTCTCTCTGCCTCGTATCCAGGATCCCAACCCGCCCGCAACACCCACCATCGCCGCCCCCCCATCGCTGGATGTCTTCACCACCCCCGAGCTGACACTCCACAGCACCCCCTACTCCGACGCGGACCCCGCCGATAACCATCTCCAAACTCGCTGGCGCCTCAGCCGTAATCCCGACCCCCTCGCCGCCACCGATATCGTCCTGGAACAAACCACCGGCCCCGAAACGCTAACCTGCTCCATACCCTCCGACACTCTCCAACCCGGCCAAACCCTCTACGCCAGCGCCGCCCATATCAACAGCCGCGAAACCACCAGCCCGTGGTCAGACCCCATCGCCATCGCCATCCTCCCCAACCCGATCTACTCCGAGAACTTCGACCAAACCAAAGAACACGAACTACCCGCGGGCTGGACGGCATCACACAACACTTCCATCGACATCGATAGCCACGACACAGCCAACCCCCGCTCCAATACCTACCTGACCTGGACGGTCGTTTCGGAGGAACGCCTCGCCACATTCGGGGCCAACCGCGTCAACGTTCCCGGAATCATCCAGGGCCAATCGCTCTACGCAGAATCCGATCAGCGATCCGGAATCCAGCTCCAATATATCGAAACCCCTGACTTCAACCTGACCGGCTTCACCAACGTCCACCTCCTCTTTCTCAGCAATTACATGCAGAACCAGGACAGCCTTGGAGCGGTCGAATACTCCACCAACGCAGGCACCACCTGGTTGCCTGCCCTCTACCTGCTCGATGAACCCGACGTCAGGATGCTCCCCGACACAACCACGGTCGATGGCACTGCCACCTTCACAACCCCAGGGAGCGATGTCCCAACCGCAAACGGTCTCCAAGCCTCCGGCGGCACCTACGGGGAACACATCTTCGCCCGCCCCTATGAGGCACTCGCCCCCTTCGTCTCGCCCCGCACCAACGACGATGCTACGGGCTCCAAACAACTCGAACGTCTCAAGCTGTCTCAGGCCGACGACCAGCCCGCTGTCCGCTTCCGCTTCACTCTCGTCGGGACCTCCAGCTGGTTCTGGGGCATCGATGACTTCAGCCTCTACGGCACCCCCATGGCGCCAGCCACAATCCAAATCGCATCAATGCAGCTGAGGGGGGGACTAATCTCTATCCATTGGGCGACAAGCACCAGTGGATCGTGCCAGATACAATCCTGCAGTGACCTCGCCGATGCAAACTGGCAGGACGAAGGCGACCCGGCTCCCGCCAGTCAGGGCCAGATCGAGATCCCACCTCCCTCAACCGCACGCTTTTACCGGATCCTGCTCACCCCATAAATCCCCACTCGCCCAACCCTTCGAAATCGCTATCGCTATCGAAATCGGGATCGAACCGCGACTTCGTCGCGAGAACCTAAGAGAGCTCAGAGAGAGGAGAGTAGCCCACTCGCGCATCCTGGGCAGCCACTCTCTCCCTTCTCCTTCATACAGATAGGGTCACGCTGTTTACGGTGTTCTACGCCGCCGCGTGACCGCCAAATCATTGCAGGTAGGGACGCGGCTTGTCCTGGAGTAGCTCGCAGAGCGAAGACGGATGCCCCGCGTCCGCCACTGGATTTCGCTGTGCGAAATCCAACTGGAGCCCGCAACGCGGGCGACTGACAGGGACAGAATCGCCGGGAGGCGATCACTGAACTTCGCGACCTCGTCGCGGTGATCCAGGATGGCGGAGCCAGAAGAATTCGGTGTCGCACCAGCGACACCTGTAGTCTGCGCTCCCCGCTATGCCCTTCCCGCTTGGCGCTTACCGCCTACGCCAGGAGGCCTTGCACCGGCTCGTGCTGCTCCACCCCCGTCAATCGAACGTCCAATCCCTGGAACTTCACGCTCAACCGACGGTGATCAATGCCTAAACAATGCAGGATCGTCGCGTTCAGATCATGAATGTGGACCGGGTCACTCACGATGTTGTAGCTGAAATCGTCGGTCTCCCCGTAAACCAACCCGGGCTTGATCCCGCCACCAGCCATCCAGATGGTGAAGCACCTCGGATGATGATCCCGACCATAGTTCTCGCGCGTCAACGCACCCTGGCAATAAACGGTCCGACCGAACTCGCCGCCCCAGATCACCAAGGTGTCATCCAGCATCCCACGCTCCTTCAAATCCTGAATCAACGCCCAGCTCGGCTGATCCACGTCCCGACACTGGTTCGGGAGATCACCCGTCAGATTTCCGTGCTGATCCCACCCGCGATGAAAGATCTGCACAAAGCGCACGTCACGCTCAATCATCCGCCTCGCCAGCAAACAGCTCCGGGCATACGTACCAGCCTTCTCAACGTCCGGACCATACATATCCAGCGTCGCCTTGGACTCACCCGAAATATCCGTTAACTCCGGTACCGACGACTGCATCCGAAACGCCATCTCGTATTGGTCAATACGAGTCTGCGTTTCCGGATCACCAAAAGACTCCAGCGTGCGCTGGTTGAACTTCTCAAGGTGATCCAGCATCCGCCTGCGCTGACCCGACTCCACCCCGGGAGGATTGCTCAAGTAGAGCACCGGATCCCCTGCCGACCGCAACGACACACCGGAATGCTTGCTCGCTAGGAAACCTGAACCCCACAGTCGGTTGTACAACGCCTGCGCCTCCTTACGCCCCGTCCACGTCGGCGTCATCACCACAAAGGTCGGCAGGTTCTGGTTCATGGAACCCAATCCATAACTCAACCACGATCCCAAACTCGCCCGCCCCGGCAACTGGTGCCCCGTGCAAATATATGTGATCGCCGGATCGTGGTTGATCGCCTCCGTATGCACGGTCTTGATGAGCGCAATGTCATCGACCATCTTGGCGTGATACGGCATCAATTCACTCACCCACGCCCCGCTCTTCCCATACTGCGCAAAGGAATACTTCGACGGCGCAATCGGAAACCGGTCCTGCCCCGACGTCATGGTCGTCAACCGTTGCCCCATCCGCACGGATTCCGGCAAATCCTTGTCAAACCACTTGTCCGCCGTCGGCTTGTAATCAAACAAGTCCATCTGCGACGGCGCCCCGGCCATGAACAAGTAAATCGCCCGCTTCGCCTTGGGCGCAAAATGGGGAATCCCCGGCACACCACCGGCGACCGCAGATGCCGCCTCACCGCCAACTAGACGACTCCCCCCGGCCATCAAGGAGGATAACGCCGCCCCACCCAACCCCATCGCACCCTTGGCAAAAAAATGCCGACGTGAAATGGCCTGATAATGTTGCTCAAAAGGGTCCATATCGCTCAGTTCTTCATGATTACTTCGTCCAGATTCAAAACCAAATTGGCGGTCATCGTCCAAGCCGCCAACTGCACGCTGTCCGCGTCCGCCAACGGTGCCGACCCCACCTTCAACAACTCTCCCGCTGCCTCCGGATTCGCCGCGTAATGCTCACGCTCGTCGTCCAGCACCTGAACCAAATCCGCCACTTCACCCTCACACGGCACCCGCCCCGTGGCCAAATGGAACATCCGCGCAGCCCGCTCGCTGTCCGATTCCCCGCACTCCCGCATCACCCGCTGCGCCAAACCCCGCGCTGCCTCCACATACTGCGGGTCGTTCAATAACAACAACGCCTGCATCGGCGTGTTCGTCCGCTCACGCCGCGATGTGCAAGACTCCCTCGAAGGCCCATCAAAAGTGCTCATCTGCGGCGGCGGCGAGGTCCGCTTGATAAAGGTATACAAAGTCCGCCGATGTACCTTCTCGTCTCCCTCGTCCGCCTTGAACCGCACGGTATTCGAGCCACTATAACCCACCGCAAACCATAGACCGTCCGGCTGCGGAGGCTTCACGCTCGGACCGCCCATGGTCTCGTTCAGCAAACCCGAAACATAGAGCGCTTGATCCCGCAACATCTCCGCATCCAGCCTCAACCTCGGCCCCCGTGCCAACAACCGGTTCTCCCGGTCCTTACGCCAGATTTCCGGCCAAACCTTGGAAGACTGCCGGTACGTCCCCGACATCACCATCCGCTTCATGGTCTGCTTCACATCCCATCCATCCGCCATGAACTGGGCCGACATCCAATCCAGCAATTTGGGATGACTCGGCGGCTCACCCTGAGAACCAAAGTCCTCCGAGGTCTTCACCAAGCCGGTCCCGAAAAGCTGCTGCCACAGGCGGTTGACGGTAACTCGACTCGTCAAAGGATGGTCCGCATCCACCAGCCACATCGCATATCCCAACCGGTTGTTGGGCATGTCCGGCTTCATCGGCGGAAGAATCCCGGGTGTCCGACGATCCACCTTATCCCCGTGCTGATCATATTCACCGCGGTTCAGGATAAACGCCTCCTTGGGCTCCTTCCGCTCCCGAAACACCAGCGTGGTCGCCACCTGCCGGTTTAACTCGTTCAACTCGTTCCGGGCCCCGTCCAAGGACCCCTTCGCAGCCAACACACCCTCATGCTGCGTCACTTGATTGCGATAATACGCCCGCAATTGATTCTTCTGCTCCTCGCTCCGCTCCGCACCCGGATCCATCGCCAGCTGATACACCGCCTCAGGCATGGTCTGCACCTCAGTCTTGATCGCGAAATAATACCCCGATCCCCCGGCGAAGTTCAGGATCTTGATCAGCAAATGATTCTCTCCTGCCTCCAATGGCACCTCCAGAATTTCCTGATCGGCCGCCGCACCACGATCCACCATCTTGCTCAGCAACCGCTTGTTGTTCAAATACACCCGAATCCCATCATCACTCCCCAGCGACAATGTCAACTTCTGCTCCCTCGGCGAAATGATCTTCCGATACAGGAAGTTCGCCGCCATGTCCCCCGGCAAATCCTGATGCACCTTGCCATCCGCATAATCCGTCCGGCGTTTCCACTTCAATTTCTCCCCCGTGGAAGTATCAAACTCCTCGTCCAGGTTCACCTCGCGACCCTCAGGCCCGTGATTCCGGCTCTTCAAATACCTCTCCACATCCTTGAACGGCCCCACGGAGTACCAGTCACCCAAGGCAATCGCCGCAGCATTGGTCGACTGCACCTCCGCACCTGACCCCTTGAGACGAACCACGCCCGCCTTCACGCCCCGCGCCGTCACATCCCTCGCCTCAAACCGGTCAGCCTTAAACTGCTCCACCTCCAGCCCGCCAGTGCGCAAATAATCCGCCTCAAGCTGCTCCGCCTCCAAATACTCGGCATCCAGGGTCTCCGCACTAAATTGTTCCACAGTCAACAACTCCTCCTGCTTCGATAACTCAGCCCGTAAAGACTCCTCCCACGCAGTCTGCAACTCATCCACTTCCTGCCAATCTCCCGCCAGCTTCGACTCCAAGTCAGCAATCGCCTTCGTCAACCGCACCCGTCCCTCCCGCTGCTCCTCAGTCGGAACCTCAATCACCGGTGCCGGATCCTTACGGTTCCCATCCAGCGGCGGACCATCCAGGCTGTTGAAATACGCAAAGCTCGAATAGAAATCCTTCATGGTCAGCGGATCAAACTTGTGATCGTGACACCGCGTGCAGTCCATGGTCAGCCCCATGAATACGGTCCCGGTCGTCACCACCCGATCCACCACGTTCCGAACGTAAACCTCTTCCTCAATGGAACCACCCTCAGCCGTCGTCACGTTGCAACGATTGAACCCGGTCGCAATCATCTGATCCTCAGTCGGGTTCTCCAATAAATCGCCCGCCAGCTGATCCACGATGAACTGATCAAAGGCCTCGTTCCGGTTGAACGCCCGCACCACCCAGTCCCGATACGCCCACATCTCCCGGTAGTTGTCCAAATGCAAACCGTGCGTGTCGCCATACCGCGCCAGATCCAGCCAGTGACGCGCCATGTGCTCACCATAACGCGGTGAAGCCAACAACCGGTCCACCACCCGCTCATAAGCCCCCTCCTTGTCGTCCGCCAAAAACGCCTCCACCTCCTCAGGGGCAGGCGGTAAACCCGTCAAATCAAAGGTCACCCTGCGAATCAACACTTCCCGCTCCGCCTCCGGCGAAGCACGCAACCCCTCCTTCTTCAAACGCGCCTGAACAAAGGAATCAATCGGGTTCCGCACCACCCCAAGACCTTCCACCGCCGGCACCTCCGGAAATTCCACCGGCTGAAAAGCCCAGTGCTCCTCCCACACCGCCCCCTCCGCTATCCATCGCCTCAAGACCTCCACCTGCTCCGGCTTCAATGGCTTCCCGAACTTCGGCGGCGGCATCAATTCAGTCTCGTCATCCGTCGTCACCCGAACCATCAACTCGCTCTTGTCCGCATCTCCAGCCACCACCACCGGATACCCGCCATGATCCCCCAAGGCACCCTCCCTGGTGTCCAGACGCAACTTCGCCTTCCGCTGCCCCTCGTCCGGCCCATGACACGCAAAACAATGATCCGATAAAATCGGCCTCACCTCCGCCGCAAAATCCACCTCGGCAATCACCCGAACGCTCGCAACTGACAATCCAATCACAAGTATCCCCAGCCAGCTTGCACGGTCCTCTCGCCAAAAATCTTTTCGTTCCATCGGCATTTCGTCCTGTTCAGCCAAAACCCCTCCATCAAGTCGTTAAACCGGGAGAATTAGGCGTGTTCAACGGCATTATGCCGCCCTTCCCGCGCCGCGCAAGCGATCTGTCACATTCCCAGACTTTCAGTTGACAGCCCCACCCCTCTGCGTAAACAATCCACGCCCTTCGACCGCAAAGGCGCCAGAGTAGCTCAGCGGTAGAGCAGGGGACTCATAAGCCCTTGGTCAGAGGTTCGATTCCTCTCTCTGGCACCACCCCTTCCACCGAAAACCAAGCACTGAGAAGCTCCGTGCACTATTCGGTTCCCGCGCCCTCCCAAAAGCCCAAGATTTCCTGCCAGGTAGAAAGGGGCAGGTCCTGCACAGCACCATGTCCGCCAGCAGGCACCTCCCAGAGCCGCTTGGGTCCGGCATACCCCTCATACAGACTCCGACCGAAATGCCGTGGAACGATGGTGTCATCCAGAACCACGACAACCGCAACCCGACCCCGATAGGATGCGAGATGCTCCCGGGAGTCGAACCGGTCACGAAGCACCCACCGAACCGGCAGGAAAGGATACCGCGCCTGCCCCACATCCACCACGGAGGTATAGGGCGCCAGCAAGACTATGCCCTCAACCCGTTCGGGAAACCGCCCCGCCAGATACGCGGCCACCCCTGTACCCAAGGACTCGCCAACCAGAAAGGTCCGCAGGTCGGATCTCATCAATCCCAAACCAGCCTCCGCTGCCTGATAGAGACTGCTCTCACTCGGCGATCCTCCCCGACCCCCATAACCCGGATACTCCAGCAAATAAACATCGACGTCCTCACACCTGCCGAGGACATCGGCATAGACGGCAGCCCCCGGTGCAACCCCGCCGTTCCCGTGCAACACCAACACCTGCATCCTGGCAGGCCTTTCGGGCGAAGCTCGAAACCAGCCGATGCGTTGTTGTGACTCGTCCCTCCACTCCGTCAATCCGCCATCCACAGCCCACTCGGCGAGATCCGACTCGGGGTATCCTGGCGGGAAGTAGATCAACCGTCTCTGCAACAGCCCCATACCGACGACCACAGCCAGATAACCACCCATAACCAGCAAACCCAGCCTGACCCACCATCGGCTCTTGGGAGCAACACGGGGGTTCCGTTGCTTTTCCGGGGCTTCTCCTGATTCGAAACGTGAAGAATTCCTGCTCGCGGGACCCCCTGCTGTCATGGTGAAAACCCTCGTCCTCATCCGCTGCTGATGCAATTTCGAAATCCATCCGCAGCCTCACCCCCCCGAACCACGGTGCATCCGCCACTGCATTGAATCGTCCCCAATAACGCCGTCGACACCATCCGTCGTGCGCCAGAAGTAACTGTTACCCGTGGGGAGGATTCGTTGCGCCAAAATAGGTGTTACCCGGGCTGGGGGTAGTTTGGGTGTTTCGTGTTGGTTTGGTTGTGGGGTTCGGATGCGAGTTAGAACGAGCAGGGGGGCGGGCTGCGAGCCTGAGCTCGCGCCCCCCTGCGCTTGGGGTGCAGGAGCCCGGAGGGGGGTGTGGGGGGAGAGAGTTGTTCACGGGCTTGGAACACGGCGGACCGCGTCGATTTCCTTCAGGCTCTGGCGGACGATCTGCTTGAGCGCAAAAGGATTAAGGGAGGCCTTCTGCTGCTGCAAGCGCCCTTTGGTTTCAGGACTTACCTCGGGACTGGCCAGAACCCTGGCCAGTGGGGTCTGCGCCGGTCCGTAGTGACGCTTCATCCTGTCTTTTGTCCTCACCTTGGACTCCAGTCTGAGGCTGGCATGAAAGAAGTTCAGCAGCTGTCCGTAGGCACCCTTGGTCAGGGCGTTGATCAGAGGCACAACCTCCGGGTTGTCGTAACGCTCGTATCCGAAGTTCTGCCGCACATGCGTCCAGTTCTTCTGTTCGACGTGGGCGTTGTCATCCTTCTTCCAGGGCCTGCTGCGCGTCATGAACACAGGCCTGGTGCGCTTTTGCAGCCAATCCAGCACATGGTAGTTGAGGAACTCCCCGCCATTGTCACTGTCCAGGCCCAGCAGGGCAAAAGGCAGGCTTTGCTCCAGATCGCGCAACGCCTCCAGCGTTCCAGCCTGCCCCCGACCCCACATCGCCCTGACTTCAACCCAGGTGGTGGCGTAATCGACCCCATCGACCATCCAGACAAACTCCCCGGCCGTACTGCCTCCGCACAACGCCGCGGTGTCCACCTCCAGCCATCCCGCCTGCCCCTCTTCCCACACGCTGCCCCGGATTGGAATCTGGTGGCGAAGCACCGTCCCGGGGCGGGTCAGCGACCTGCCCTTGCGGTGAACCCGGCAGGGCTCCAGCAACCGGTCCAGAGTACGGGGGCTGGCCATGAGCAGCTTGTCCTTCACCTCCGAGGGCATCCGTCGCTCATACTGCTCATAGGCCGGGATCCACTCCGGCAGCATGGCGTGCAACAGCCTCCCACAGGCAAAGTCAGTCGCCTGCCAGATCGGTCGAAGCCATGGCAGAAGCCGACCGGGTTCATAGGTCAGGGGCCGGCCCACGTAAACCCGCGCAGCCGGCTCAGGCCGCACCATACGCAAGGCCCGAATGGCTGCCTTGCGATGATAGCCCAGCAGCTCCTGCGCCTGGTCCGGCAACTTGGCTTTGTGTTCCAAACCGGCGTTCAAATACCGGCGCCGCAGCTTCTCCAATACCTCTTTTCGTGTCTTCTGGCTCATGGTCGCGTCCATCCCAGCCACGGTAACAGTCACTTCTGGCGCAACGTATACTTTCGCTCATTCCCTCAACTCCCCGCGGGTAACTTTCTTTTTGGCGCAATTCGCCATCCCGCAAGGCTGCTCAGAGCCACCTTGCACAAGCCCGCGGTTGGAAGTACGTTATGCCCATGACCGCCCACGCCCCAACGCATGCACCGCGTTACGGCATCACGTCAGCTCCGCTTCAAGTGGTGGGCAATGTCGCCATCGCCCTGAGCCTGCTCTGCGGCCTCCTGACCGCCGCCGCCCAGGGAACTATCAAGTTTAACAACCGGGTCACACTCGAAGGCGTCCTGGCGCCGGTCACCTATCAGGGTCAGGGCGTGATGGGACCAGATTACCTCGGACAACTTTTCGCACTCCGCACCGACACCGACTCCTTCGAACCACTCGGAAACCCCACAGCCTTCCACTGAGACCCACTCCTGGCCGGCTACATCAACGGAGGCACCACAGCGGTGATGTTCATCGGAAAAGGAGAACCCGCAACTGTGATCCTCCGGGCATGGAACGCCGCTGCCGGACCCGACTGGGAAACGGCAGCCAGCAGCCCGACTTGCATCCTCGGTGAGTCCAACCCCGTAACGATTACTCTCGGCGGCAGACATCTCGAACTACCAGCAACGCTGATTGGCCTGCAGCCCTTCGAACTCACCTTAGTCCCTGAACCAGCCACAGTCGCCCTCCTCCTATTGGGTTTGGGAACGCTCACCACGCAGCGGCGCAGCCGCCCAGCATACTCGAGGACTCCTGCCGGGCACACGGACGTTCCTCAGCACGTTCTGCGAGTCGTGGTCGGACCACGACAAGGTCCTCTGCCCCAGTGAGATACTCCCGTCAGGGGCCCTAAAAAGGCCTTATGAAGCGTTTTTTTGCCCCGTTTTTGGCTCCATAGGCCCTCCCACGCAATGACGGCAACCCCAGGAAACCTATGGTGTCGCTTTTGGCCCCAAAAAGGAGCTCATAGGACCAAAAACACCCTCTAAATCGGCGCATCCTTTTGATGGCAAAGTGGATGTCGTGGTCCGACCACGATGGGCTCCTTCTCAACTCTCAAAAGCACTCCCTAGGCCACTAATTCCTGCGAATATCCCCTTGTAGAAACCCGCGGTTAGAACTATTCAGGGCCAAGATGCACGCACCGCATCATGGTATGACGGCAGCTCCACTTTATGAAAACGATCACCTGCTCCCTGCTCCTCCTCCTCACCACGCTCAGCGCATCGGCCCAAGGAACGATAAATTTTAACAACCGGGTAACGGTCGCTGGAATCGACGCTCCGATAACCTTTGGGGGAGTCGGGCTCAGGGGCCCGGACTTCTTGGGTCAACTGTTTGTGCTGGATCCAGGCAGTGACTCTTACGAGCCTGTAGGGGGACCAACGCCGTTCCAAAGCCATCCACTTCTGGCTGGCTACATCAACGGTGGCAATACCATCGTGCCTTTCATCGCCCCAGGGAATGATGCCACGGTAGTCCTGCGGGCATGGAACGCCGCAGCAGGTTCAATATGGAGTGAGGTGTTGGGCAGGCCAAACGGCATATACGGACAGACGGCCCCCATTACTATCACGCTTGGCGGGGCCGGTTCACCACCGTCACTCCCCGCCAATCTGGTTGGACTGAATGGGGCTTTCATGATCCCGGAACCCACCACCTTCGCGCTCATTGTGTTGGGACTGGGAATGCTTCGACTGAAACAACGGGATCGCACCAAACGCCAATCTATCACCAGCCAAGTGCAGTGACCTGCGCGAGCAGGACCGGCGACCCCATCCCAATCGATCGATCAAGGATCAATCACCAGCAAGCCGCCGTTCTGTTCAGCTGTCGTCCCTTCATTGACAAACACACCCCCGCGATGCTCCACCCGCAAGGTTTGCCCAGGAACATCCGCTATGATCGCTCCCTGGTTCACCAGATTCATGTTCCGCCCAAAGAAGTAGCTTCCGCCCAGAATCCCGCGTCCGCCCCGGACGACGATGCCACTCCCCAAGGTCAGCTCCCCTTCCGCCTGCATCTCCAGATACTTGTTCCCGGAAGTCGTCCCATCCATCACGATGGTCCCCGTCCCGCTCACGGTGTTCGTCCCCTCAAACGCCAGCGACGTCCAACCACCCGTCATCCGGATCATCTCCGTCTCCGACGTCGCACCCGCCAAGGTCAACCCACCGCCCACACGCAGCCGTGAATAGGTCTCGGTAAACTCGATCGGCCCCGCCAGCGTCACCCCAACCAAGCGGTTCGCCGAGTTCGGCAGGATGTTGAACACCGAGGTATCTACCGGACTCAACACGCCCCCGGTGATCGTCCCGCCATCCAGCGCCCACGAACCCAACGCCGGATCCATCACCCACGTCTGGCCCGTGTTGTCCACGAGACCCGTAATCCGCAGCTCGCCACCCGTCCGTGTAATCACACCCAGGCTCGCCGTGCCGAAGTTCCCACCGAACCGCACCACACCCCCGTCCACCGCCAG